>CADASI010000060.1 GCA_902790525.1 uncultured Eubacteriales bacterium | reverse complement strand
CCCTGGATGGGCGAGGTGCCGATGCACCTTGAATACTTTCAGGGCTCCATGATCGAAATGGTCGAGGAGGTCGCCCGGAAATACCCCGACGTGACCGCCTATGAGTTCATGGGCGGCCGGTGCGCCTACTCCAGGCTGGTGGCGCAGGTCCACGAGTGCGCCCGGGCGCTTCGGCAGCTCGGCATCCGCGAGGGCGACAAGGTGACCATCTGCATGCCCAACGCCCCCCAGACCGTGGTGATGTTCTACGCGGTCAACATGGTGGGCGCCATCGCCAACATGGTGCACCCGCTGTCCGCCGAGGGCGAGATCGAGTTTTACTTAAACGATTCCGAGTCCGTCGCGGCGCTGACGCTGGACCAGTTCTACGGCAAGTTCGCCAGCATCCGCAAGAACACGCCGTATCTGAAGCATCTGATCATCGCCGACGTGGCGGACGCGCTCAACCCGCTGATGCGCATCGGCTACAAACTGACCGCAGGGCGCAAGATCCCGAAGGTGCCGAAGGACGCCGACGTGATCCTGTGGAAGCGGTTCATCGCCGACGGCCAGGCGTTCACCGGCGACCCCCGGGTGAAGCGCGGAAACGACGACCCCGCCGTGATCCTCTACTCCGGCGGCACCACCGGCATCACCAAGGGCATACTGCTGTCCAACCTGAACTTCAACGCGCTGGCGGCGCAGATCATCGCCACCAACCCCATTCTCAAGGTCGGCGACAAGATGCTGGCCCTGATGCCCATGTTCCACGGCTTCGGGCTGGGCGTGTGCGTCCACTCGATGCTCGCCAACGGCGGGGACTGCATACTGGTGCCCCGCTTCACGCCCCAGACCTATCCGGAGCTGCTGCGCAAGTACCGGCCGAACCTGATCGCCGGCGTGCCCACGCTGTACGAGGCGCTTTTGCGCATCCCCAACCTGGAGAACCTGGACCTCTCCTGCCTCAAGGGCGTTTTCTCCGGCGAAGGACCACGGCGCGAAGATCGAGGTCCGCGAGGGCTACGGCACCACCGAGTGCGTCACCGCCTCCTGCCTGACCCCGCTGACCAAGGCCAAGGAGGGCTCCATCGGCATCCCCTTCCCGGACACCTACTACAAGATCGTGAAGGTGGGCGGCGAGGAGGAGGTGCCCTACGGCACCGAGGGCGAGATCTGCCTGGCCGGGCCCACGGTGATGCTGGAGTACGTCAAGCACCCGCAGGAGACCGCCCAGACCCGCCGCGTGCACGCCGACGGCATGACCTGGATCCACACCGGCGACCTCGGCGTGATGGACGAGGAGGGCTACATCTACTTCCGGCAGCGCATCAAGCGCATGATCGTCACCAGCGGCTACAACGTCTATCCCTCCCAGATCGAGAACATACTCGACGCCCACGAGGCCGTGCACATGAGCTGCGTCATCGGCGTGCGCGACCCCTACAAGATGCAGAAGGTCAAGGCGTACATCGTATTAAAGCCCGGCTACGAGCCCTCCGACGCCACCCGCCAGATGCTCATGGACTATTGCCGCAAGCACATCGCCAAGTACGCCATGCCCTATGACATCGAGTTCCGCCCCGACCTGCCCAAGACCCTCGTCGGCAAGGTCGCCTACCGCGTGCTCGAGGAGGAGATGGCCAATGCCCAGCCGGCGTAGGGAGTAGGCAGTAGGGAGTAGGGGCTGCGACCTCTCCGTCATGCTTCGCATGACACCTCCCCTGAGAGGGAAGGCAAGGCTGCCGCGCAGATATGCGAAACCATCTGATCGAAAACGATGCTCTGCCGTTCCTCTTGGCTCCCCTTTCAGGGGAGCTGGCACAGCCGCAGGCTGTGACTGAGAGGTCGTTCCCCGTTCCCATCGGGCGATGAGGGCAGGCGCAAGCGCGGAAGCGCCCCTACATCCGTTAAGACCCGGACGCCCCGTGGGGCGTCCCTACGACGGGCGCCATATCCAACGGATATCCCGCGCGGCAGCGGCTATTCCTGTTCCCTGTTCCCTGTTCCCTGTTCCCTCCCCTACCCCCTACTGCCTACTCCCTACTCCCTAATCAAAAAAGGAGGTCCCCATCATGAAGCGCGCGCTCATCCTTATCCTCACCCTGCTGCTCCTTCTGCCCTCCGCGCTGGCGGACGACATGGTCGTGGTGAACTGCAACGAGTGGGTCTCCCTGCGCAAGGAACCCAGCGCGTCGTCGGAGCGGCTCAAAAAGGTGCCGCTGTACGACACCGTCACGGACTGCCAATGGGAAAGCGACGACTTCATGCGCTGCACCTACGAGGGCGTCACCGGCTACATACAGAACAAGTACCTGGAGCCGCTGGAGGCCAACGAGGCGGAGACCGTGCTGGACGTCCAGCTGCCCCAATACGGCATGGACGTACTGGCGATGCGGCAGTACGACGGCAGCGAGAAGCTGACGGTCGTGGGCTATGACGCCTCCGGCGCGGAGAAGTGGCGCTACCTCACCGACGGCGGCGAGCCGACCGAGCTGAGCATGACCGACGCCTTCATCGGCGGCACGGCGGACGACCCGCGGGTCATGGTGTTCAACGCCCAGGAGGGGCTCTACAGCCTGAACCTGTACACCGGAGAGGTGGTCTGGCTGCTCAAAGACGGCGACGTCAACCTCGGCGCGAGCATCTCCCACGCGGTGGACGGCGACGGCAGCCTGTACGTCTGCGGCTACTACGGGCCCGACCCGGTGTGCATCGAACACGACGGCCGGGTGCGCTGGCAGTCCACGTCCGGCAGCAACGACATCTACTGGCCCTATGAGATCACCCTGGAGGATCGGGGCGTCGTGACCCGGTACGCCATGATGGACCGGGACGAGCGCGAGGGCCGGGTGATCTACGACAGGGACGACGGCCACGTCGTCGGAATCGAATACGACCGGTAAACATTGCGGGCCGCCCTTCAAGAGCGGCCCGTGATTCATATCTCGATTACATACCGTTTGTAGGCGTTGATCACCTGCGTCTCGCCGTACTGCCGGACGCGCTTGAAGTCCAGCGCGGCGTACTGCGGGTGGACGTGGCCGTGGACCATGTAGCGGGGGTGGTAGCGGTCCATCAGGCGTTTGAAGGTCTCAAAGCCCCGGTGGGGCAGGTCGTCCTGATCCCCCACGCCCCGGGCGGGCGCGTGGGTCAGCAGTATGTCGAAGCCCTTGTTGCTGTAGATCTTCCACCACAGCCTGCGCGCCCGGGCGGCCATCTGCCCCTCGCTGTACATGTTGGGCGCGGACCGGTAGCGCATGCTGCCGCCCAGCCCCAGCACCCGCAGGCCGTTGACGGTGTAGATCGTGTCCTCCACGCAGACGCAGCCCTCCGGGGGCTTCTTTTCGTAGCCCGAGTCGTGGTTGCCGTGGACATAGAGTATCGGCGCGTGGGTAAAGCAGGTCAGAAAGGACAGGTATTCCGCCGGGAGGTCGCCGCAGGAGAGCACCAGGTCGATGTCCTCCAGCAGCGAGCGGTCCAGATAGTCCCACAGCGCCTTGTCCGCGATGTCCGACAGCAAAAGTATTTTCACATGAACAGAACCTTTCGTATGTCAGTTCTTCTCGGATTCCTCTTCCTTCCAGCTGAACTGCGAGGCGTCGGGCAGGTCGACCTCGCGGATGCCCTGCAGCTCCACCAGCGCGCGGGCCTCGCTCTTGAGGGAGCTGGTCTCGGGGAAGCCGCCCACCACGTTGTCGGTCAGCCAGTTCATGGCGACGACGTCCGCGGGGCTGAGCCGTCCGTCCGCGGGACAGCGCGCCACGCCGGCCTGGTCGCGCATCAGCCCCTCGAAGGGCCAGAACACGCCCTCGCGGATGTGGGCCTTGACCAGCTCCACCAGTCGGCGCAGGCCGCTGCCCACGTCCTCGGACATGACGATGTCGATGGCGTCGGAGGACAGCCCCCACCAGTAGTTGACCGCCTTGGCGGACTCGGTCCCCACGTCCTTCCAGTTGCCCATCAGCACGCTGCGGGCCAGCGATTCGTAGATCTTTCCCCAGTCGAACACCGGTATCGCCAGGCTGCGCTTTTCGCCGCCGCGTATGGAGTACAGGCCGTACTCCACGTCCTGGTGCCGCGGGGCGGACACGTCCAGGCTGGAGATCACGTCGATCTTCGCATCGGCGAAGGGCTGCTCCGGGTCAAACGCCTGCCGGGTGGACCACTCCAGGATCACCTTGGCCCGGGGATTCACCATCCGCGCGCCCATGGCGAAGGCGTTGATGCTGGAGGCCATGCCGAATATGGGATAGTCCGCCAGGTAGCCGATGTGCCCGGTCTCGGTCATGGCCCCGGCGATCATGCCCACCAGGAACTTGGCCTCGTAGACGCGCAGGTAGTAGGAGCGCACCCGCTGCCAGGAGGCCAGCAGCGAGCAGTTCAGTATCCGCGCCGACGGGTGCCGGACCGACGCCTTCATCGACGCCTCCAGCATCACCGGCGAGGTGGTGAAGATCAGCGCGTTGTCCTCGGCGATCAGCCGCTCGATCTCGGATTCGTACTGCCCCGGGTCCTTGCACACCACGGCGGTGGTGACCACCTGATTGCCCAGCTCGTTTTCGAGGTTGATGCGCCCCAGGTCGTGCCAGTAGATCCAGCCGGAGTCCGAGGGCTCCCGGCTGTAGAGGAACGCCACCTTCACGAAGGTCGGCCCGAACAGCGTGTTCAGCAGGCTCTTGCCCTGCTTGAGCTCCCCCGGCTGCATGATCAGCGCCACGTTCTCCGGCTGATTGTCCTTCTCAAACTCGCCCCACAGGGCGCTGACCTCGTCGCGGATCACCTTGTCCAGCTTCTTCGGCGCGTCGGCGTAGCCGCAGGCCTTCAGGTAGATCAGGAAGGCGTCGCCGGTGGTGATGGGCAGGTTCCGCCCGGCCTCCCTGGCCTTGTAGGCCGCGCGGAAGCGCATGTAGGCGGCCTGGAAGTCCGTCAGCGCCTCGCCGGACCACTTCTCGCCCGGGGTGTGGCCGGTGAGCTCGCACAGCCGGGCAAAGCTGCCGGGCTTTGAAAACCACAGGTAGTTGATCTTCGTGTCGGCGTAGAAGGGCAAAAACTCGAAGTAGAGCTGGTTTTCGGGGTCGTCCGTGCGGGCGGGGATCACCCGGGTGACCTCCGCCTCGATGGATACGGCGTCCAGGTACTTCATGACGCTGACCCGCTTGTTGCCCTCCACCAGGTAGAACTTGTTCAGGTACTCATAGGCCTTCACCGGCTGGCGCAGGCCGTCCTCCACCACGCTGTTGTAGAGCGTGTTCCACTTGGCGCTGAACTCGCTGCCCTGGTCCAGCAGCGGCATGAAGTTGGCCGCGAAGGCGTTGGTGCGGCCCTTGGAGGCCGTGCCCACCACCTTGGACAGGGGCACCTGTACGAGCCCCAGCGGCACGCGGCTCAGGGCGTTCAGGGACTCGTCGATCTCCGCCAGCACCGGCAGAAACGGGTTCTCGTGCCGCTGTATGCGGGCGTGATATTCCTTTAGGGCGAGCTTTCTCGCGCGACTGTATCCGTCTTCCATATGTCTTTCTCCAGATATCGGCCCTGTTGGGTCTTTTTTACCGGACAAGAGTGTAGCGGTCCCATGTAAAATCGGCAAGCGGGGTTGTGTTGCGGTTGGGCGCATGAATCATGAAACGGGCAACCCCTCCGGTCCTGCGGGCCACCTCCCCTTACACAGGGGAGGCATGCTGCCGCGTTTGAGCCCAAGCCTCCCCTGTGTAAGGGGAGGTGCCGAGCGAAGCGAGGCGGAGGGGTTGCCCTGCCTGCAACTATCACAAAAAGTCATGCACCTCGACGAACACCGGCACGACGCCCACGGACGGCAGGAACACGTCGAAGAAATCGCCGCCCGCCATGGCCACGGTGAAGGTGTTGTCGCAGGGGTGAAAGCCCAGCACGGGCTGGTCGCGCAGGGCGCGGTCCACCAGCAGCGTCACCTGGTCGGTGAAAATCAGCCCCAGCGGGCTGGCGGAACCGCCGTGGCAGCGCAACAGCGCATACAGCTTCTCCTCCGGCGCGAAGCTCAGCCGCGAAAAGCCCGCCTGCTTCGAGATGTCCGCGGTGCGGAACCGGGCGTCCGGGCGGGTGATGCACAGGCAGAAGCGCCTGCCGTTCTTGGTGGTCAAAAAGATGTTCTTCGGCGTCAGCGCGCCCATGCGCCGGTCCACCGCGGCGCAGTCCGCCATGGTGTCGGCCGGGGGATGCTCCTCAAGCCGGTACGCTATGCCCAGCGCGTCAAGCCGTTGAAGCACCTCGTTTACGGCATCCCTCACCGCTGCCTCAGATCCTTTCCCTTGAACAGCGGCGGCAGCGCGGTGCAGGTCCTGTCCAGCAGCCGCGAGGCCACCCGCTCGCCGTAGCGCTCCTTGAGCTGCGCCGGGGTGAGGTTCGTCGCCACCACGGTGTGGCGCTTGGCGGCGGCGCGCTCGTTCAAAAGCGTGAACAGGTACTCCACGGTGATGTTGCGCATCATGGGCTCGGTGCCCAGGTCGTCGATCAGCAGAAGCGGCGCCTCGATCAGCGCGGAGAAGCCGTCGTACTTCTCGCCGCTGTTGAAGTGCTGCTGCCGCATGGCCTCGAACATCCGAAACGCCGTGATCCTGACGGCCGAAAATCCCCGGGAGGTCACACGCTCAAAGACGCTGTTGAGCAGGAAGGTCTTGCCCAGCCCGCCCTCGCCGCACAGCAGCAGGTTCCGGTAGCTGTTCTTCGGGAAGGCGTTGGCGTACTCCTCGCAGAGCTTTTTCACGGCGACGGTGTTCTCCCGCTGGCCGTCGGCCTCCGGGATGACGGAGGGGTCGAACTTGTCGAAGTTCTGCTCGTCGACCCCGGCCATGCTGCCGTCCTCGTACTGCCGAAGCCGCAGCCGCGCCTCGAAGCAGTCGCAGAAGCGCGCCGGGGCCTCCCCCACATAGCCGGTGTCCCGGCAGACGGAGCAGCGGTAGCGCATGTCGAGGTGATCCTCCGGCAGCCCCGCCGCGCTGAGCAGCGAACGGATCTCCGCGTTGATGGCCTGCCCCCGGGCCTTCATGTCCCGGGCGATGGCGGCGCGCTGCTCCGGGGTGGACTGGTCGAGTATCGAGCGCATGGCGTTGAGCGCCAGCGCCGCGCTCTCCTGCCGCAGCGCCGCGATGCGCGGGACCTTCGCGCACGCCTCCATGAGCCGCCTGTCCTGATCCAGCTCGTCCGCCGCCCTCTGGCGGGCGTAGTCCTCCAGCAGGGCCTGTATGTGCTCGGTGCGGGTCATTGGGCGTCCTCCTTGTACTTGCTCATGTCCATAAAGAAATCATCGCCAAAGTCCTCGTCCTTATACTCCCGCTGGGCGTAGTCCAGCGCGGGGTTGGCGGGCTTGTCCGGCGACCCCGCGCTCGCGCGCCACGCCGCGCGCTGGGCCCGGGCGGCCTCCACGGTGGTCGCGCCCGCCTCCGCCCAGGCCTTGAGCAGCCTGTCCATGTAGGCCATGGAGCCGCCGGCACCCCTGGAGCAATCCGCGGCGTAGAGTATCAGCGCCTCCGGGTAGCTGTCCCGCCATGCCCGGAAGGCGGCGATGTCGCCGTAGCCGGGACGCTTATCGTCCATCCCCGCCGCGCGGAACACCCGGCGGAGCTGCCCGGACAGCGCCGACATCTCCTTCATCCAGGCCTCGGCGGCCTCCGGGGTGTCGATGCCCTCCTCGCGCCACACGTTGAGCCGCCACTCCAGATCGTCGAAGCGGTACTTGTTGGCCCGGTGACACTGTATCGCGGCCTGCATGATCATCTCAAACGGAATCTCTTTCTGTCTCAGCGCCTCATATCGCTTAATCAGATCAGGGCTGGGATGGCTGTTTTGCGGATTCAGTTCCTTTAATACCTCCGAGAGTTCTCGATATGTCATGGGGTTTGTATAGCGCCGTTTCTCCAGGATGCCATTCAGATATCCGAAACTGGGATTGTGGGCGTTGACGGTTTCGTCACAGAAGCGTAAAATCTCCTCCTGTGTATAGCCCCAATCATCGACCCACTTGCGTACATAGGCGTACTCCGGCTCGCTGGGCGTGCGTGTAATGCCCATCTTCTTCATGACCTTGGTGATTGTGGGCGTGATGTATTCCTGGTCGCCGATGGCGCGATCCACCTCGGAAAGGGTGTGAATCCCCCTGTTTGACCACTCCTTCACCTTCTCTTCCATTCTATCGAATACCGATTTGGGTTTCGGCATCTTCGGCGGTTTGTTCATCATGGTCTTGGAGGTATTAATGCCGAATTCCAGCAGGCGCAGTATGGCGTCCTTATCCATTTTAAAGACATTATGCCAGTCCGCTGCCTTGCGAAGCTCGCGGTCGCCTATGAACTGATCTCCGAACAGCTTGCGCAGGCTGTTGTTGAAATCGCGATTGGCGTACATCTCCCTCTCAAGAATGCTATCAGGTGAGAGTGCGCTGTAACGCATACTCTGGAATGCGTAGGTCGCGGGATGATCGCTTTGGCGCGTAACCAGCCCCCTGCGCTCCCAATAATCAAAGGCCTCTTCGACCTCCCGCTCCTCCATGCGCAGGGCCAGGGCCATGTCCCCCATGCTGCCGCCCAGCTCCGGGTGCAGCGCCAGCATGCGGGCGTACAGGTAGACCTTGAGCGCCGACGCGGGGGCGTCGTACAGGTGCTCCATCAGAAACATGTTCTCGATCGGCGTGACGTCGAACATCGCCGCGCCGTCGGCAAAGCTGCAAAATGACATCGCTCTCTCCATTGCACAGTGCAGTATGATCCTATGTAGGTGCCTTCCTAATTATACTGTAATTCGCGCCCCCGGTCAATCGCGTTTGCAAAAATGCCTTGCATCTGGGGGGCGTCAACGCCATCACCCGTTCAGCACGCCCGAGAGCAGCAGGAAGAACCCCGAGAGCGCGGCCAGCAGCAGTATCTCCTGCCGCCAGCGGTTTTTCAGAAGCCCCGCGCACTCCCGCATGAAGGCGTTGGGCCAGTACCACCACCGGGTCGGGCTGCCGATGCCCTCCGCCCTCAGCCCGGCCAGCGCGGCCCACACGCCGCTTCGGAACACGTGATAGTTGGTGGTGGCGTAGGCCACGGCGGCGCCGGGCATTTCCGCGTCGATGATGGCCTTTGAAAACGCCATGTTCTGGTAGGTGTTGACGGACTGATCCTCCGTGCGGATGTCCCCCTCGGGCACGCCCGCCGAGCGCATGTAGCGCCGCATGGCCTCGGCCTCGGGCATGATCTCGTCGCTGCCCTGCCCGCCGGAGGCGATGAGCACCGCCCGCCTGCCGGTGGCGGCCTGCTGGGCGGCCTTAAAGGCGATGGCCCTGTCCACGCGGCCCTGCAGAAGCGGCGTCAGGGTGCCGTCCGTGCGGAAGCGGCAGCCCAGCACGATGATGTAGTCCCGGTCGTAGTCGGGCACGTGCCTGGCCGACCGGAGGGCGCAGATCATCGCCCCCGCCAGCATGCACTCAAAGTATATGAACACCGTGGCGTAGACTTCCCGGAACACCTCCAGCGCCCGGCCCGCCGGGCGGCGAAGCCCTCGAAACAGGAACCACGCCAGCACCTCGCCCGAGACCAGCACCACCCCCACCAGTATGCCCAGCATGTTCTTTAATCCGGGGCCCTCGTGCCTGATCAGGGCGGCGTTGCTCACCGCCATGGCCGCGGCGAAGGCGAGCATCAGCGGCTGTGTGGCCACCATGAACTGATACCCCGCGTGGCTGATCTCCCGGTAGGCGTTCAGCATGGGATAGTCCGCCGGGAACAGCAGGTGTCTGACGGACACATACGCCATCAGCGCCCCCGTGAGCGTCGCGAATATCGAAAACCCCGCCGCGTAGATCGTATTGTTGGCATAGTATTCCGGCCACCGAAGGCTAAAGTAGTAGCGGAGCATGATGCAGGCCACGCTGAAGCAGAACAGCGTGAAGGCCAGCATGACCGCGCTGTCGTCGGTGAAGCCGCCGGTCTTTGTGTCGTACACCGTCATGAACCGCCCGACGCGGAAGCGCTCCCCCGCCACCAGCACGCCGGAGGCCGTCACGACGCGCACCGTCGCGTCGCCCCGCCGCTTCGCCTCAACCTCCACCCGGGCGTACTCCCCGCGCATCTCGGACTGCGCCACCTCCAGCCGCCGCGTGCGGTCCGCCACCGCGTGGACCCCGCGGGCGGCCGCGCCCTCCGGCACCTGTATGAACATCGTGTACCGGTGCCCCGATATCGCCCGGTGCAGCACGCACACCAGCATCAGCACCAGCGCGAGCAGTATGATCTGCCTGACGGCCCTCTTCATGCGCAATCGTTCCTCTTCCTTTGTATACCTTCATATTATAATCATTTCGGGAGGTTGTCAAGCGTCCGCCGCCCGGACCTGTTTCGCCAACAATTAACCCAAATTCAATCGAAATTCGTCGAATCTCAACCCGGCGGGCACATCCCTGGGCGAAACGGCCTTGAAATGTCACAAAATATGAGTATAATATATGAAATTCGGAGGCCGGCCTCCGAGTTTTGATTTAAACGATAGCCGTTCAGTCCGGCGGGCGATGAGGGCATCGCCCACCTGAAACGCAGACCCGGACTGAACAGTCGCAGATCAGAATAAAATGCGTCTTTCGCGCCCGCGTTCGCGCGGGTTGAACAGGAAGTGAATATAGATGTGTACCAATCAAACCATGATGCAGTACTTTGAATGGTATCTGCCCAACGACGGCCTCTGGTGGAAGCGCTGCGCGGCCAAGGCCGTGAACCTGCGCGACCTGGGCATCACCCAGGTGTGGCTGCCCCCGGCCTACAAGGGCACCTGCCAGGAGGACGTGGGCTACGGCGTCTACGACATGTACGACCTGGGCGAGTTCTACCAGAAGGGCACCGTGCGCACCAAGTACGGCTTTAAGGAGGAATACCTGGGGGCGATCAACGCCTTCCACAAGGCGGGCATCAAGGTGTTCGCCGACATCGTGCTCAACCACCGCATGGGCGGCGACGCCACCGAGGACGTCATCGCCGTGAGCGACTCCCCGGAGAACCGCAACAAGCAGATCGACGACGAAAAGCGCGTGAAGGTCTGGTCGAAATTCGACTTCCCCGGCAGAAACGGCAAGTACAGCAATTTCAAGTGGAACCACACCCACTTCACCGGCACCGACTGGGACGAGAACACCCGCAGCATGGACCGCATCTACCGCTTCATGGGCAAGAAGTGGGACCCCAACGTGGACCCGGAGTGGGGCAACTTCGACTACCTGATGGGCATGAACGTGGACATGGACAACCCCGTGGTGGTGCGCGAGACCGAGAAGTGGCTGGAGTGGTACATCCACGAAACCCACATCGACGGCCTGCGCCTGGACGCGGTGAAGCACATCAGCTTCCCCTTCTATGCCAAGCTCCTGGGCTACATCCGCGAGGCCACCGGCATGGAGATGCCCGCCGTGGGCGAATACTGGTCCGGCGAGCTGGACCGCCTGCTGCACTACCTCGACATGGTGGACAACCGCATGTCGCTGTTCGACGTGGCGCTGCACTACAACTTCTTCGACGCCTCCCAGGGCCGCCGGGCGCTTAAACACATATTCGACGACTCGCTGGTCAAAGAGCGCCCCGGCCACGCGGTGACCTTCGTGGACAACCACGACACCCAGTACGGCCAGAGCCTGCAATCCTTCGTCGAGGACTGGTTCAAGCCCCTGGCCTACGCGCTGATCCTGCTCCGCCAGGACGGCGTGCCCTGCGTGTTCTACTCCGACTACTACGGAAACCCCGTGCAGAACCGCCCGATGGTGCCCAACCTGGGTAAGCTCATCAAGGCCCGCCGCTGGTATGCCTACGGCGCGCAGCAGGATTACTTCGACGACGACCACATCGTCGGCTGGGTGCGCCGCGGCGACATCGAGCACGAGAGCTCCGGCCTGGCCGTGGTCATGAGCGACGACGCGGGCGGCAGCGTCCGCATGGACATGGGCCCCGAGTGCGCCAACGCCCGGTTCTACGACGTGCTCGGCGTGTGTACCCAGCCCGTGACCCTCGATAAAAACGGCGTCGGTGAGTTCTTCACCGACGGCCGCAGTGTGTCCGTATGGGTGCGCCGAAGCGCGTTTGAGGACTTGATCATCAACGAGTAAGACGATTTTTAGGGAGTAGGCAGTAGGGAGTAGGGGCCACGAATCCATGCGGGTGCCCGCTCGGGCCGCGTCCGGACGACCGGCCATGCGTCACTTGGAGACTCTGAACTTCACCCGGGCCTTCTTTTTGCCGCGCTTCGCGGTGCAGGTGATGGTCACCTTGCCGGGCTTTTTGAACGTCACCACGCCGTTTTTCACCGTCGCGACCTTTTTGTTGCTGGATTTCCACTTGTAGCCGCCGGGATTGGCGTTTTCGGGCACGCCGGGCGTCAGCGTGACCACATCGCCCTTCTTCACAGCGGTATTCACCGGGGCCAGCGACACGGAGGTGGGGATGGTGGGGTCGATGACCGTCAGCTTTAACTTGATCTTTGTCTTCTTGCCCAGTGTGATGGTGATTTTTGCCTTGCCCGCCTTTTTCGTGGTCACGATTCCGTTTCGGTCTACCGAAGCAACCTTCTTATTGCTGGATTTGAAGCTCCTTGCGGAGAGATTACCTAAGTTCAACCGGATTGTTTGATTTGTGCTGACTACGTACTTGCCGTTTGTCACGATCGGGAAATCTTCCGTAACATTGGAAGAACCAGAGCTGCTGCTACTACTGTTGCTCGTGGTCGTGGTGGCGGCCTTAAGGATTCTGAACGTCGCGGTGCGAGAGCCCTTGTAGTTGCCCTTGCCGGTGATGGTCACCGTGGCGGTGCCCGGCCCGACGTTGTTGGAATAGCTCAGGGTATAGTCGGTGCCCTTGGTCAGCGTCTTTGTGCCGTACCTCAGCTTGATCTCGCCGTCGGGCGTGATGGCGGAGCCGGTGTACTGCTGGTTGCCGATGGACCCTATGCCGATGTCCTTGTCGTTGATGGGCTTGGGCTTGATCTCGAAGTAGGCATCCTCCAAATTCGGGGGGTTGTCTTCATAGTTCTTGTTGCCCGTTATCGTAACGTTGCCGAGCTTTATCTTGTATTTTCCGACGTTCTCGCCCTCTTCGCGCGTCAGCTTGCCCGTGACTTTTACGGTATCGCCCTGAAATGTGCCGTCGAACACGCCGCTGTAAGTAGAGGGATTCGCCGTGCCATACACCTTCGTCTGTGTCTCCAACACGACTTTGCCATTTGCATCATGTACCACATTCCCATTTGCGTCCTTCTTTTTGACGCCGGGCCTGACTGTCAATTTTATAGGCGTGATGCTGCCCTTGAAGGTAAAGACGCCGTTGTTCTTGAGCTTGTAATTGTAGTTCCTGCCTTCCTGGCTGATCGTGAAGGTGATGCTGATATCGTGATCGCCGACATCCGCGTTGGGATAGCCGCCCGTAATGGAGGCAAAGCTCAACGTGTCCGTTGGAAGTTGCTTATTCGGCGAAAACTCAAAGTCCGACTCGGTCACCTTCAGGTTGCGGGTCTTGTCGTAAACCTTGGTGATCGTCTTGCCGCTCTTGAGCTTGACCTCAATTACGCGGTCGGCCTTGTTGATGGTGAAGGTCCCTGTCGCCTCGTCAGTGTAGTTCCCCCTTCCTTTAATCTTCACCGTTGCATTCGTTCCGGCGTTGACATTGTTCTCATAGCCTATAATTTCATAATCATCTTTACTCAGCGTCGTATTGCCGATTTTGACAGTCACACCCGGCGTTTTTGCGGTTCCGTCATATGTCTGGGCGTCACATGTCACCGCTGCCCCTTTGATCGAAGCCGGATTGATTGTGAAGTTACCGGTCGCTGTGCCAGTGTAATTCCCCGTGCCGGTAACGGTCACCGTTGCTGTCCCTTTATTGGTATTATTCGAATAGGTAACATTTCCATAATCAACATTGGGGTTCAGCGGCTTGCTATTAAGTGTGACAGTCACTCCCGGCTCTTTTGCTGTTCCGTCATATTCAGAGGAAATAGGTTGGCATGTCACCGTAGCAGTATTGATCGACGCCGGACTGATTGTGAAGAACCCCTTCGTCTCGCCGGTGTAGTTCCCCTTGCCGGTGACGATTATCGTCACTTCTCCCACATTTGTGTGTCCATTAGAATATGAAACTTCATAGTCCGTGTTTTTTACAAGAATGTGATTATTGAGAGCAACAGACAAATTAGGCATTATTGGCTCTCCGGTATAGCTATAGGTATTGGAATCACATGTCACCATTGCGTCATCGATTGTTGCCTGAGCAATTATGAAGCTCCCATTCGCCTCGCCAGTGTAGTTCCCCTTGCCGGTGACGGTCACCGTCGCCTCACCGGCGTCAACGTTATTCGTGTAAGCAACGTTATAATCAGTGTTAAGCTTCAGTTCCTCGCCATTCACGGTCACGACAACCTCCGGGGTCTGAGGGTTGCCGTTATAGATCACGGAATCAATTTTCCCGATGCAGTCATCCGTGATGGTGCCAGCAGTGCTGCCGAACATCGCCGCGGTGCTGACCTGTTCGGCAACGGGCTCAAGTGAAGCGATTATCGGATCGGCAGGGGGCGCCGGTTCCTCCGCGGCGGAGTTATCGTCAGCCGCAACTACCTCCCCGGCGTCCGATTCGTCCTTGTCGGGCGCGGGAGTTTCCCCGGCGTCGGATTCGTCCCCAGTGGGCGCGTCGTCGGGCGCGGGGACCTCCCCGGTGTCGGATTCCTCCCCGTCGGGCACAGCGTCAGCCTCGACCACACTGTATTCTGCAAGCAGGGCGCTCTGCGTGTCGTCGTCGTCCAAATCCATCGCGACGGCATCGATCTCCTGCTCGACGGCCTCCGCGCCGATCTCGTCCACAGGCTCGGCGTCGATGTCTTCATAGATTTCCGTGGCGGCTTCCCCGGAAAAATCCGCGACGATTTCCCCGGCGTCCGCCTCCGACGCCAGCGCCGCGGGGAGCGCCAGCATGCACAGCGCCACCAGCGCCGCCAGCCATGTCCTGCGTTTCATGATCTTTCCCTCCACGGTCGTATTTCTGTTTATATCATATTAAGAACGGCATGTTTTGTCAATAGCAGGCGCAAATAAACCGCCCCCTGCGCGCGCAGAGGGCGGATGCCGGAAGGGATTTGGCCGCCCCTACTCCCTAACCTCAATAATTCTCCTCGCTGATCTCGAAGTACGCCTGGGGATGGGCGCAGACGGGACAGACCTCGGGGGCCTGGGTGCCGACGACGATGTGGCCGCAGTTGCGGCACTCCCACACCCTGACCTCGGACTTTTTGAAGACCTCCTGCATCTCCACGTTCTTCAAAAGCGCGCGGTAGCGCTCCTCGTGGTGCTTTTCGATGGCGGCCACGCCGCGGAACTTCGCGGCCAGGTCATTGAAGCCCTCCGCCTCGGCGGTCCTGGCGAAGCCCTCGTACATATCGGTCCACTGTCCAGCTCCTTGAACCACATCTTGGCGTGCTCCTTCTCGTTGTCCGCCGTCTTCAAAAACAGCGCCGCGATCTGCTCAAAGCCCTCCTTCTTGGCCTTCGAGGCGTAGTAGGTGTACTTGTTGCGCGCCTGGCTCTCGCCCGCGAACGCCGCCTGTAAATTCTTTTCGGTCTGGGTGCCTGCGTACTTGTTGGACATTTGGATAACCTCCTTATTTTTGAATTAGGAATTGGGAATGAGGAATTAGGAATTATAGAATGCCGGAAACCTGACGCAGGATATGCCGCGCGGCAGCGGGTAACTCAACTCCTAACTCCTAATTCCTAATTCCTCATTTACTATCTCTCTACGTATCCCAACGTATACGCGGGCGCACTTGGCGCCCAGCTCGCGGCGGAGGGCGGCGTCGGCCCCGGCGTCAGTGAGCGACGTCCCGACGCGATCGGCGATGTCCCTGACCCATTCGTAGTGCTTCTCCAGCGGGTCGCCCGGCGCGGGGGCGTCGTCGACAGGCCGCCGCCCGGTCAGGTAGTCCCTCAATCCCTCGAACTCCGCAAGCAGCCGCCCCGGCAGTATGAACAGGCCCATGACCTCGATTAAG
Organism: uncultured Eubacteriales bacterium; assembly: GCA_902790525.1. Lineage (GTDB taxonomy): Bacteria > Bacillota > Clostridia > Christensenellales > Aristaeellaceae > UBA2862. The sequence goes on along the minus strand of CADASI010000060.1, from coordinate 6,523 downwards.
CCGATGTTCTCCTTCTTGATGTGGTGCAGATCGGCGTGCGGGTGGAAGATGCCCAGCGGGTGCGCCTCGGAGGTGCGGTTGTTCCGGAGCACCAGCGACAGCCGGTAGCCGCCGTCGGTCTTGCGGGCGATGGGGGTGATGGTGTTGTGCGGCGTGCCGTCCGTCTCGGCGAGGATGTCGCAGGCGGGGTCGGACCAGCCGCGCCAGGCCGCGAGCATACGGTCCGCCATCTCCACGATAGCCGCGCGGTCCCGGCCCTCCAGCACCACGCAGGTCATGGGCCAGTCCGCCACGTGGGCCTTCACGCCCTCGACGGGGCTCTTCAGCGCGATGCGCACTCCCGCCGCGTCCATGGGGAAGGCATGGTTGCCGCCCTGGAAGTGGTCGTGGGACAGTATCGAGCCGCCCACGATGGGCAGATCGGCGTTGGAGCCGAGGAAGTAGTGCGGGAACAGCTCCACGAAGTCGAACAGCCGCTCGAAGGTGCCGCGGTCGATCTTCATGGGGATGTGCTCCTGGTTGAACACGATGCAGTGCTCGTTGTAGTAGAGGTACGGCGAATACTGCATGTACCAGGGCCTGTTTTGCAGCGACAGCGGGATCACCCGGTGATTCTGCCGCGCCGGGAAGCCGATGCGCCCCGCGTAGCCGGGGTTTTCGATGCACAGCATGCACTTGGGATAGGCGGTCTGCTTCATGTTGCGCTGGGCGGCGATGTCCCGGGGGTCCTTCTCGGGCTTGGACAGGTTGATGGTGATCTCCAGCCGCCCCGCCGGGGTGTCCTCGAAGAACCGGGCGTTTTTGGCGATGCGGTCCACCTTGATGTAGTCCACGTCCCGGCACATCTGGTAGAACCACGCCGTGGCCTTCTGCGGGCCCAGGGAGCCGTTCAGCAGCGCGAACTTCTCCCGCACCATGGCCGGGTGGGGCGTCAGCGCGCCCATGAGCTTTCCGCAGAACAGGTCCCGGCGCTCGCCGCTGTCCTGCAGGATACCGGCCTCCACGGCCCGGTCGCACAGCGCCTCCAGGTAGGCCGTGGCCGTCTCCGGCGCCGCCTCGGGGGCGTAGTCGATTTCCTCCGGCGCGTCCAGCCCCATGATCTCCATGAGCCGGTTCACGGTGTAGCTTCTGTCGATGGGCGCGATCAGGCCCTTCGCCACGGCGAAATCCGCCAGGCGGTAGATGCTCTCGGTTGCGGTGGGCTTCATGGGCAAACACCTCTTACTTATGAAATAACTATAGTACACCGGGCAGTCCTTTGGTTGGATGAGAGTGGAGAGTGCAGAGTGCAGTGTGCAGTGTGCAGTTTTGGTAGAAATCCTTCGGATTTCTTTGATAATAAGGCTGCGACATAACGAACAATCATTGTAATTATCCATTGATTCAGAACAAATCCCGAAGGGATTTGCACCGCAACTGTACTCTGAACTCTGTACTCTGAACTCTTTTCTATTATTATCCTCAAAACTATACTGCGTGTCAATGGATTAATGCCAATTTCACCCGTCATTTTTGCGGGTCATCTTGCCAACGGCGCGAAAATGGTATACAATAGATGATAGGTTAATATGCCTGTGGGGAGGTTATCAATATGGATGTCAAGAAGCTGCTTGAGAAGAACGCCGAACGCATGCGCGCGCTGTACGCGGGCGCGGACCAGACCGGGCGCTACACGGCGCTGGCGGACGCCTTCCGGGCTCAGTTCAACCGGGAGCCGGAGCTGTTCGTCTCCGCGCCGGGGCGCACCGAGGTGGTGGGCAACCACACCGACCACCAGAACGGCCGGGTGCTGGCCGCCTCGGTGAACCTGGACACCGTGGCCGCCGTCGCGCCCCGCAACGACACGATCGTGAAGCTGTACTCGGCGGGCTATGACAAGCCCTTCGAGGTGGACATCGCCGACGACGCCGTCCGCGAGGACGAGAAGGAGACCACCTTCGCGCTCATCCGGGGCGTGGCGTCGAGGCTTCGCCAGTTGGGCTACAAGGTGGGCGGCTTCAACGCCAGCGCCACCTCCACCGTGTTCAAGGGCAGCGGGTTGTCCTCGTCGGCGGCGTTCGAGGTCATGCTGGTGGCGGCCTTCGACGCGCTGTACAACGGCTGGGTGGTGGATCCCAAGGAGAACGCCCGCATCTCCCAGTACGCCGAGAACGTGTACTTCGGCAAGCCCAGCGGCCTGCTGGACCAGTCGGCCAGCGCCGTGGGCGGGCTGGTGACCATGGACTTCGCCGTCTCCCCCGCCGGGGTGGAATCCATCGCCTACGACTTCGGCGCAAAGGGCTACGCGGTGTGCGTGGTGTCCGCCGGCGGCGACCACGGCAACCTGACCGCGGACTACGCCGCCATCCCCGCCGAGATGAAGGCCGTGGCGAAGGCCATGGGCCGCGAGCTGCTGTGCGACGTGGCCCCCGAGGAACTGATGGCCGCGCTGCCGAAGCTCAAGAACCATGTGCCCGACCGGGCGATACTGCGCGCCTTCCACTACGTGGACGAGACCCGGCGCGTGGTGGACGCCGTGAATGCCCTGCGCGCGGACGATCTGGAGGGCTTCTTCGCCACCGTGATCGGCTCCGGCGAGAGCAGCTGGAAGCTGTTGCAGAACCTCTACGTGCCCGGCAGCGACAACCAGGAGATGCCCCTGGCGCTGGAGATGAGCCGCCGGATGCTCTCCGGCCGCGGCGCGTGGCGCATCCACGGCGGCGGCTTCGCCGGCACGATCCTGGCCTTCGTGCCCTTCGACCTGCTGGACGCCTACCGCGCCGCCATGGACGGCGTGTTCGGCCAAAACGCCACCACCGTGCTGGCCATACGGCCGGAGGGAGTCGTGAGGATCAATTGAGAATTGAAAATTGAGAATTGAAAATGGCCGATCAAATCCTGACGGATTTGTGTGACCATACTGTTTCGCACAGTCCGCGTCTATGATTCAATCAAAAGAAATCCGTCAGGATTTTCACAACAATTCTCAATTCTCCATTCTCAATTCTCAATTAAAGAGGATCAGACATGTATTATAAAACACACTCAGAATCCGACACTATGGACTTCGCGCGGAAACTGTCGCCGATGCTCACGCCCGGGGACGCGGTGCTCCTGTACGGCGACCTGGGCGCGGGCAAATCGGTAATGGCGCGGGGCATCGCCCGGGGGATGGGCGTCGAGGGTCCCATGCCCAGCCCCACCTTCACGCTGCTGGCGCCCTATGTGGGCGCCGACGGGCGAAAGCTATACCACTTCGACCTGTACCGGCTCAACGACCCGGAGGAGTACTTCGCCGCGGGGCTGGACGAATTTGTGGGCGGCGACGGCGTGGCCGTGGTGGAGTGGCCCCAGATGGCGGACCTCGAGCCGACCCCGGCGCTGGAGATCTCCATCTCCCGGGGCGGCGACGACCAGACCCGCGTGATCGAGATCGAAAACTACGGCGTCGTGGGCTTTGACCCCGGCGCGCTGTCGGAATGGAGGTCGGAGGCATGAACATACTCGCGATCGACACCTCCGGGCCGGTGGCGGGCTGCGCGGTGATGGCCGACGGTAAGGTGACGTACCAGGTCACGATGAACCGGGGCCTGACCCACTCCGAGACCATCATGCCCGCGGTGGATGAGGCGCTGACGGCCTCCGGGCTTAACTGCGGCGATATCGACGTGTTCGCGGCGGTGGCGGGCCCCGGCTCCTTTACCGGCGTGCGCATCGGCGTGTGCGCCGTGAAGGGCCTGGCCCACGCCGTCGGCAGACCCTGCGCACGCGTCCACGCGCTGGAGGCGCTCTCGATGAACTTCTACGGCTTCGACGGGCTGTGCTGCCCGATACTGGACGCCCGCCGCGGCCAGGTGTACTGCGCCGCCTACGACATGAAAGACGGCCTGCCGTCGGAGGTCGTCGCCCCCGACGCCCTGCCGCTGGAGGCCTTTATCGAAAAACTGGGCGCGGACCGGCGGCTGGTGTTCGTCGGCGACGGCGTGCCCGCCTACGGCGACAGGATCATGGAGACGCTGGGCAGCCGCGCCCTCATCGCCCCGGAGCACCTGCGCAGCCTGCGCCCCGACGCCGCCTGCGTGCTGGCGGCGGCCCGGCCCGATCAGTGGATGGCGGCCCGCCTCTTGACCCCCATCTACCTGCGGGCCCCCCAGGCCGAGCGGGAGCGCGCCGCGGGCCGGGACCACACCAAGCCCCTCCGCAGGCAGCGGGAGGAGGCGGTCAGAGCGTCCGCGAAGCGGACTGAGCCGGAGCAATCCGGAGGATTGCCCGGCGAAACCCGCGGCGCGCCGAAGGCGGGAGGCGGGGCGACAAAATGAGCACCATTACCATGGGCCTGATGACCGTGGAGGACGTGGACGCCGTGCACGCCATCGAGGCGGCCTGCTTCAAGACCCCGTGGTCGAAGAAGTCCTTCTACGACGAGGTGACCCAGAACGCCTGCGCCCGCTACATGGTGGTGCGGGAGGACGGCGAGGCCATCGCCTACGCGGGGGTGTGGTTCGTGCTGGACGAGGGCCATATCACCAACATCGCCGTGCGGCCCGACCGGCGCGGCATGGGCTACGGCGAGATGGTCACCCGGGGCATGATCCAGCTGGCCGCCGATTCCGGCATGAACTGGATGACCCTCGAGGTGCGCCGCTCCAACGTCGCCGCCCAGAGCCTCTACCACAAGCTGGGGTTCATCGACGTGGGCTACCGCAAGCGCTACTACGAAAACTCCGAGGACGCCCTCATCATGGCCCTCGAACACCTGCCGGAGGGGCATCCGGAGAACGATCCGTTCCTCGTGACGGAGGACGATTGAACCAACTGGAGGAAATATGGTATTTAATGTCGTGGAAATACTGATCGTGACGCTGATGTGCTGCGTCGGGTCGGTCCACTACGTCCATGTGTTGCAGATGGGGCGCTACCAGTTGCCGGCGTACCGTCAGTGGATGTCCCGCAACCGGGACAGGCTCCTGAAGGAAAACGTGCTGCTGGCCTTCGTGGCGGCGCTTCTGAGCCTGTACCTGCCGGTGTTTTTGTCGATGTTCATCAAGGTGGAGACCGTCCGGCGGGCCGTGTCGGGCTGGCTGGCGCTCGCGCTGTTCGCGGGCGCGGCGGGGTTCATCGCCTGGCGGGACTACAACCTGCCCGCGAAAAAGCCCTTCGTGATGACCCACCGCGTGCGGCGCTTCACGGCGGTGATGGCGGTATTGTGCCTGCTGTCGGCGTCCGTGTTCCGGGCGGTGACCATACCGCCCTACTTCCTGTTCGCCGCCATGCCCTACATGGTGGAGCTGACGGCGCTGATCATCAACCCCTACGAGGCCAAGGTGAACGCCGGGTTCTTCAAGTCTGCCCGGCAGAAGATCCGCAAGCATCCGAACCTCATCACCGTCGGCATCACCGGCAGCTTCGGCAAGACCAACGTGAAGTTCATGCTGCGGGACATGCTCTCCCGGAAATACAACGTGCTGGCCACCCCGGCCAGCTTCAACACCGCCATGGGCATCTCCCGGGTGGTCAACGACGACCTGACCGACGAGCACCAGGTCTTCATCGCGGAGATGGGCGCGACCCATGTGGGCGACATCAAGGAGCTTACGGAGCTGGTGCGCCCGAAATACGGCATACTCACCTCCATCGGCAAGCGCCACCTGGACACCTTTGGCTCGCTGGAGAACATCGCCTCCACCAAGTACGAGCTCATACAGGGCCTGCCCCGGGAGGGGGGCTTTGCGGTGTTCGGCTCCGGCGACGATTACATCAACCGGCTCTACGCCATGTGCAAAAAGGACAAGTGCCGCGTGAGCCTGGACCCCCAGGAGGAGGCCGACGTGCACGCCGAGGGCATATCGTACAGCGAGCGGGGCACGTCGTTCACGCTGGTGTTCGGAGAAACGGAGCGCTACCCCTGCCGCACGCCGCTCTTGGGCAGCTACAACGTGAAGAACATACTGCTGGCCGCGGCGCTCTCCCGCAAGCTGGAGGTGCCCGCAGAGGACATCGTGCAGGCCATCGCCGAGCTAAAGCCCATCGAACACCGGTTACAGCTCACCGCGGAGGAGCTCAACGTGGTGGACGACACCTTAAACGAGGACCCCGACGGCGCGTTCGAAGCCCTGCGGGTGCTCGCGCAGATGCCCGGCCAGCGGGTGGTGGTCACCCCCGGCATGGGCGAGCTGGGGCTGCAGGAGACCGACATCAACTACGCCCGGGCACCGTGATGGCCGACTGCGCCGACGCCGTGATCCTGGTGGGCTCCCGAAACAGCCAGCGCGGCCTGCGCCGGGGGCTGTTGCAGTCCGGCTTCCCCGGGTCCATGCTCCACACCGTGGAGGACATGGACGACGCCTCCGAGCTGCTGGAGGAGATCTCCGAGCCCGGCGACACCGTGCTGTTTGAAAGCCACATCCCGGACTACGAGGAGGAATGACCCGCCCGCAAATATGTACAGGGCTCACGCATGAATGAAGAGATCATTTCAAAAAGGTGACATTCGTTCGTAGGGACGCGCCACGGCGCGTCCGCGGACGCCCCATGGGGCGTCCCT
>CADASI010000059.1 GCA_902790525.1 uncultured Eubacteriales bacterium | reverse complement strand
GGCCCTTGACTTGCCGCCAGCAAGCCTGCGGACCTCCGCCTTGCCATGACAAAAAATCCCCTCGCAGTCTGTCTAACTTTTAGACTGAAATTAGTATCAGTATCCGATCGCGGCCAGCGCCTTGTCCATTGTCCGCGCGGTGGCGAGCGTGAAAGCGGCGCTCACGTGGGGCTGCTCGCCGGAAGCGATACAGCGCCCCAGCTGAGCGACCTCCAGGCTGTAGTTCTGGGGCGCGTCCACACAGCGGGTGACGACCTGCCCGTCCGTGACGATCTGATAGGAGAGCCGCCCGGCCTGGTTGAATTCCGCGTCGGTGCGCAGCACGCCCTTCGTGCCGTGGATCTGCAGCCGATCCAGGCGCCTGCTCTGCCCGGTGGGCAGCACCATGCCGCAGGTAAAGGCGGCGCGGGCCCCGCCCGGGTAGCACAGGAATCCCGTCGTCAGCCGATCCACGCCGTGATCGGAGAAATCCGCGGCGGCGCAAACCGCCTCGGGCTCGCCCAGCAGCCAGACGGCCTGGGAAATGCAGTAGCAGCCCAGGTCGTACAGGCTGCCGCCCAGGGTTTCCCGGCGCATGCGGATGTTGGAAAGGTCGTAGTCCGAGGTGACAAAGGCGTTTTCCAGGTAGCGCACCTCGCCGATCGCGCCGCGGTCCAGCTCCGCCTTGATGGCGGCGGTCAGCGGGCTGTGCAGGTAGGCGAACGCCTCCATGAGCAGCACGCCGTTCTCCCGGGCCGCGGCCTGCATCTTTGCCGCCTGCGCCGCGCTGGGAGCCAGCGGCTTTTCGCAGAGTATGTGCTTGCCGGCCTTCGCCGCTTTGATGACCCATTCATGGTGTAGCGAATTCGGCAGGGGGATGTAGACCGCCTCCACCGCCGGATCGTTGAGCAGCGCTTCATAGCTGCCATAGGCCCTTTCAAAGCCGAATTCCGACCTGAACCGCTCCGCCTTATCGAGACTGCGCCCAGCAACGGCGTAAAGCTCGCAGTTCTCCGCCAACTGCATGCCGGGGATGGTGCAGCCCCTGGCGATGTTGGCCGTGCCCAACACGCCCCATTTGATGTTGCGCATGATCTTACCTCCCATCATCTGATCAAACCTTCACGATGTAATCGGCCTTCCTCGGCCTGGCCACGGGCGGCTCGCAGGCCGCGTAGCCCAGCGCGACGGACGCCACGCCCACAAGCGTCTGGGGCAGGCCCCACTGTTTCAGCAGCGCCTTGCCCTCGGGCAGCTCGAACATCTGCCTGCAGCGGTGGATCCAGCAGGAACCGAGGCCAACGGCATAGGCGGCGTTGAGCATATTCGTGCAGACCGCCGCGCCGTCCAGCTCATGGGTCACGCAGGCCTCCGTCTCAAAGATGAGGAGGATGGTCGGCGCGCCGTAGTACGGATGGGCGTTGGGATTGTTCAGCACCTTCGCGTTCAGCGCGTCCACCACGGCGACGTTCTCCGGGCTCTGCACCGCCACGATCTGCACGCCCTGCGTCCCCGCGCCGGTGGGCGCGTAGGTGCCCGCCTCCAGTACGGCGTTCAGTTCTTCATCGGTGATCTGGTCGGGTTTGTAGGCGCGGATGGCGCGGCGATTCCTCAAGACTTCCAATGCTTCCGGCTTCATGGTGATCCTCCTCTTTCTCGATGGTCGTTGACATAAACCTTCAATCCTTCCGCCGAACGCCCGCCGCCACCTGCGCCATGACCGCCTCGCAGTCCGCCGCGCTGTAATAGCGCGCGTCCTCGATCATGCTCATCAGCAGTATGGGGCCCGCGCTCTCAATGTAGTACCGCCGCTCCGGGTGCCCCGCGTAGTCCGCGAAGCCCCGCACCATGCGCACGCCCTGCGGGTTGATATACAGCTCCGCCTCCCGGAGCCAGTCGCACTCCGCGAGCACCTCCTCCGCCGTGGCGAGGTTGCCCGCCTTGTCGTCCCGGATGTCGCCGTCCAGGACCAGGTTGCCGGGCCGCATACCGTCCCCGGCATATTCCCAGGCCCCGTAGCGGCTGTCGGAGTACCTTTTGGCGTAGCCCTCGGGCAATCGGAACTCCAGGCCGCTCATCACCCGCGTGGTTTCGCTGCCGGAGAGCTGCCGCATGAGCAGCATGACGGCCAGCGCCGCGACGATCAGCATGAATACCCGGGGTTTTATTTTGACGCCGCGCATGGCGCGGAGGGGTCGGGGTCGGGACGGACCGCCACGGGTCAGCCCCACGACGGCTTTCCACACGCGGCTGAACAGCATCGTCCCGACGACGGAGCAGCCCAGCACCGCGCAAACGTAGAGCGGCACGCTTTTGATGTAATACAGGCTCTTTGAAATGTCGCGGAAGTTGTACCCGAACAGCTCCACGAATATGCCGTGCACGAGGTAGAACTCCAGCGTCACACCGCCCAGCCATTGAAGCGCCCGGTTGCCCAGCCGCACCTTCATCGTCAGCAGGAAGCAGGCGGCCACGAACATAAACGCCGACAGCCACTGGGCGGCGGCGCACATCAGCCGGTGCGGGACCTTCATGGGGTCGTTCCAGTCGTTGTAGTACCCCCAGGCGTGGTCGATGCGCCATTGCGACTGGTAAAACAGCGCGACGGCCGCCGCCACCGCCAGCAAAAGCCAGAGCACATAGCCCCTTTTCAGAAACGCGGTCACCTGCTTCTCATACTTCCCGAACAGCAGGCCCAGCGGGAACAGCAGTATGCTGTTGTACCACCATTCGCCCTGCATCCACCAGTCGGTCTGCTGGTCGATCAGCGCGCCCAGCAGCGCATAGGCCAGCGTGAACAGAAACACGCAGAATATGGCCGCGCCCTCCCGTTTGCAGTACCGGAAGGCCGCCCAAAAGGCCAGGTAGAAGAAGCAGATCGCCACGGCGTACCAGGCGTTGAAATTGGCCATGTGAAGCCCGGACAGGTACCACAGAACCGTCAGGCCATCCATCGCCTCGCCCATGGCCAGCCGGACGCCGGTGCAGAGCCATTCGGACAGGTAATAGGCGATCACGACGGGCAGTATGCGCCTGCGGACGAAACCCCGCAGATAGTCCGGCTTGGTCTTCACGCTCCGGTAGAGGCCCAGCCCGCTGCAGAACAGGAACGCGCCCACGAACAGATAGCCCATCTGCACAAAGGGGTCCAGCCCGTGGACCGTGTACTTCGACGGGTGCCAGGGCGCGCAGGTCTTCTGAGCCATGTGGTGCAGCGCCACGCCCAGCGCCATGATGCCCAGCAGGACCTTGGTCTGCTCAAGGGAGGTGTAGCCGTCGTTCCATTCGCCCCGGGGAACGCGCTGCGCGCCGAAGAACACCAGCGCTCCGAGCAGGAAGTAAAACAGGTACATCCAGTATGTCTGCGTCATGGCAAAACTCTCCGCGGTATCGGACGGTATCGAATGATCAGGGACAATGCACGGCGCCGTCTCACACGGGTATTTTACCATAATGGGGGGCGCGCTGTCCAGACCGTCCGTATCCCCGACGGCGCGAAAAAAAACACCGAAGAATCTCTCAAGTGTGACAGTTGTGTGATAGACAGTGTGCTATATTGATCACGTCGAAAGGACAAACACCGCGGCCACCGCGCCGCGAACACAATTACAGAAAGAAGGTTTTGATCATGAGCGAAATCAATGAATACATCAAGGCAGTTGAACTGACGGACGACGAAATGACCGCTGTCACCGGCGGCAAGGCCCACACCTACATCGAGGGCGACGACGGCAAGTCCTATGTGCACACCGGCCCCGGCCTGGATTACAAGCGCATCGGCATACTGCACATCGGCGAGGACGCCAGGTTCCTGGGGGATACGAGCGTGGACGGGCGCGGCATCCCGTGGTACAAGATCAAGTGGAACGGACGGGACGCATGGGTGTCGAGCCGGTACACCTGCAAGGTGAAGTATTGAGCTCCCGACTGACGGATAAATGAAAAGCCCCTCCCCGGATATGAACCTTCCCCCGACCGCGGTCAATGACCGCACCGGTCGGGATGGGATCGATACCGGGGAGGGGCTTTTTTAATACGGCATCACTCCTCGTGACAGAGCCGGCGCTTCGTGATCAGGAGCACGGCGGCAAGCAGTGTGATTATGGAGCCGACGACGTAGAACGCCGTGGCGCCCGGGCCTCCGGTGGAAGGCAGCTTGATGCCGGGGACATTGTCGATCCTGAAGGTGGCGGTATTGTCTCCGCCAGCCGGCGTGTAGGTGACGAGGCCGACCTGCGCATAGGTTCCGTCGTTCTGCGGCACATGCGCCGTTGTTCCATCCGTCCAGGTCACGACGCCATTCTCCACCGTGAAGTACAGCACGGGGCCCGAGGGCAGGTTGTATCCGTCCGGAGCTTTCGTCTCGACGACACAGTACGCCCCGTTCAGGAGGCTGTCGAAGGTCAGCTCGCCCCGAGCGTCCACCAGATTGCCCTTCGGATCATCCATCGACTGATAGCCGGAGGTAGGATTGTAAGGCGTATAGTAATTGTTGTCTCCCTTCTTCTCCAGTACGAATCCGGCGCCCGTCAGAGGGGTTTCCGTCGTCGCGTCGACCTTTTTGATCTTGATCTGCGTTTTGACGGTATAGTTGGTGAAGGTGACCTGGGATTTGCCCTCCAGCTCTGCCGCCTCCGTCATTCCCTGCACGACCGTGACCGTGGCGGACGGGGATTCGCTGGTCGTCGTGCCTACGGTGTTCTTCGTCAGGAAGCCGCCGGTCTCAACCTCGGTGACCACATAATCGCCGGGGACGAGATCGCCGATCACCACCGGGAAGCGGCTGCCGCTTTCAAGAACCGCCTGGTCCGTCGAAGCGAAATCCGCCATGTTCTCCGCCATCCTCCAGGAAGCCGCGACGCCATCGGTGACCGTGATCTCAACCCACTTCAGTATCGCCCGAGGCGTTGCTTCGCTGGCGACGGAGAAGACATACTTCCCGTCGAGGGCCTTCACAAAGTCTCCGGTGGGGGCCTCGCCATCCAGTTTCACGACCTTCGTGATCGACAGCGCGCCCTTGGGGACGTTGTTCACATACAATGTATAGTAGGAAATACCGTTTGTGGGACTGCTGTCCGTCGTACTTTGATTCCAGTCTGTCTCAGTATACTTGGACGTGGACGCATCCCACTTTTCGGCTTTATAGTCCTGCCACAGCAGGTTCTTCCGCTTCCCGCTGTTGCCGCTCACGTCGCCGCCTGTGATCACCCTGAGAGCAATGGGCGCGCTTAATGCCACATATCCGGCGGGCGCTTGCGTCTCGACGATCACATAGTCTCCGAGCGGCAAATAGCCCTGATAGAAGCGACCCATTTTATTGCCATTTCCGTCACCATAGTTTGTCACGGAAACCATTGTCGTATCATCATCAAGGAAATATAGATCAGCATCCTCCGCATTCATATCCGTCTTGGTCAGCGCTTGCGGATTGTCGCTTTGATAGCTCTTCATCGTATAGAGTTTAAATTTAGCGCCCGCAAGATACGTCTTCTTGCCATTGGAATCTTTAGTACACTTCCTCAGCGCGATCGGCTGTTTGGACGGCGTGTTGCCGACAAGGATGGAATTCCTGTGCTGGACCGTCAAATCCCCTCCGCTGAGGACATTCCATTCCTTCGGCGCTTTGCCCTCTTCCTCTTCGAGCAGGGTGACGCCGCGCTCATCCACCCTGATATAGAAGGGCGCCGCCAGCCCATCATAGTTCTCGGGCGGCCTCGTCTCCGTGATCTCATAGTATCCGGGAACGGGCAGTCCCCTGAAGGAGACAACGCCATCCGCGCCAGACGTTCCATTCGCACCTGCGTATGAGTTATCCGTAACCACGCGGCTGCTCTCCCCGTCGATCTTCCGGATGCTGAAGTCCGCGCCGGAGAGCTTGGTATTGTCGTTATTGTCAACCTTGACAACGGTGATTTCTGCCCTATACTTCTTGTTGTAAGCCGTCAGATACCCGTTTTTGATGCCCTTTGCCGTTGAATAGGTGACCGTGTACCCGCTCGGAACCATCTCTTCGATCGTGTAGACGCACGGGTTCCCATGGAAGCTTACGGGCAGGGTCTCGCTGTCATTATCCAGCAGTCCGTCGCCGCTGACCGTAAAGACCCGCTTCCAGGCGTTGCCGCTGTTGAGCGTAATCGCCTTTGTTCCTCCGGTTAACGTAGTGCTTCCGTCGCCAGCAACCTGTTCGCCGGAAAATTCAATCTGGCCAATCGTTTCCCCTTCATTCTCATACGCATACCAATTAAAATTATTCGTTGTAATCGTGATATCCATATCTTTATTGATATTTGACAGATTCAACGTATAAGTCTGACCGTTACTATCCTTTGTTATGTTCTCTATATCAGTCCCTTCAACTGTACTAATAAGATTATTATTTGATGTAATATAGTGTTGCAACGTCCAGGTTAACGAGGCGGACGTTCCGCTGCCCGTTCCGTTTCTTGTATATTTATAGGTATTTGTTCCTTCCTTACCTCCTCCATCTCCAACATACTTGAAATGCACATTGATCGTGTAGGTTTGATACGTATTGATCGCCGATTGTTTAATGGTAACATTGACAGGCTCGGCGCCCGCGATATTGTTCCCATAGTAATCCCGCCACATCTTGCGGACGATCAGCTCGTCGACCCTGAAGTTTACGACCGCTTCGATCTTCCTCTGGCGATAGTACTCCTCGGGCGTCTTGCCGTTCAGGGACGGATTCGTCTCGAGCTCCGCGATGAAAGACGTGTCGCTCGCGTTTTCGGCCGGATTCCCGACGTGCACGAAGTACCGGAGGTTGTTGGGGGAATAGGCGCTTCCCTGTGTCGCGGCGGGCACGGTCGTCTCCTGCATGTAATAGTTGCCCGTCGGCAGACCCGTCACAGATTTCTCGTTGATCGTCCACGTGGGATTGAATACGACTTTTCCGCTGCTGTCCGACGTTGCCGTGACGGGATTCGTGCTTTCGCCGAGCTTCAGCTCCATGCCTTCGGCGCAGTCCGCGGACTGGTACAGCGTAAACACAGCGCCTTCAAGGAGCTCATTCGAGGTGTTGATTTTATCGAATTCCACGGTGCCGTATCCGCCGGGTTCGTTGACGATCGTGTTGTCCTTCAGCGCTGTTCCGTCAAGCGCCGTCACCTTGGACTCTTTCTCGGTGTCCGTGCTGTCCTCTATGGTGACCAGATAGATCGTGTCGCTCTTCTGACAGCCCTCCGGCGCTTCGGTTTCCTGCATGTAGTAGGTTCCGGTCGGGATATTCTGGAAGGCCACCGTGCCCATAGCGTCGGAGGTCGCCTGTACGATCCCGTCCGTGCGCAGCGGGCTTGAAAGCACGCCGTCCTCATACTTCTCAAACAGCGTAAACACCGCGCCGGCCAGCGGCCGATTCAGGGAATCCACCTTGTTGAAGCTCACGCTGCCCTTGGGGCTGACGTAGACGTTGTACACGTAGAACTCAAGGAAGCCGTTGCGGATATCCTTCTGGGTTCCGTTGTCATTCCACTTCCAGTTCCCATCCTTGTCCCTGTAAAAACCGACGACCTCGGGCACGGACTTATTGTTAACCCCCATCGATCCCTTGATGTCTTCGTTCTGCGTCCTGTGCAGTTTGCCGTCATACTGGGAATTGCGCCAGGGAGATTCCGTCTCGTAGTAGGTGCTCTGGTAGGTCCAGGTCTTGTCGTTCACATCGTCGATTGAAGCCGGAACGGACTCCGGAAGCTCGCGGATATAGTACATGCCCCTCTGCGTTTTGCCGTTCGGGATAGCGCCATTATCCGTATAGGCGTTTGTATTTGCGTTGATATCGTAATCATACGTCTGGCCCATGCCGCTATTCGAGACGGTGACCCTGGCGGGATTCTCGTGCAGCTTGTGATAGCCGCTATACAGAGAACCATTGATCCCGTTGCCGCCGATGCCCGCGCCGATGACGTCCATCTCGTTGGCAGTCAGGCTTTCGTATATCTCAAACTGGTTGACGATCGTCCGCTTCGGCTGGATGATGTTGCCGTACTCATCCACAACGGTCTTCACGATCTCGATGGCAAACACTTGAGCTTCGTCCTCTGTCGCGACAGTTCCCAGCTTGAAGTCCATGCCGGACTGGGTGTCATTATGTCCGGTGATTTGGCCATCGTACCACACACTCTGACGGCCCGAGAGGACATTGTTCCAATTAAATGTCGCCGGGCATTCGTTGCGCCCATCCCAGTAGTCGAAGCTCGCGCTGAGCGTTACGGGCATCGTAACCCGCAGCGGATTCATGTCGTGATCGTAGAGCTTCTGGCCGTTCTTTTCCAGATCAAAGGTGAGGTGCTTGGTCACTTCAACCGTATAGTATACGCGGTTGCTGAGCCTGACCCCCGGGTGGCTGTTGTCATTTATATCGCTACCTTTGACACTTGTACCATAATCATCATAATATGCATCCGGATCAATGTTGGCCACCTTGAAGGAGCCCTCGATGCGAACCTGCGCGGTACTCAGGGCATTCTGCGCGTTTTGAGAATAGCCGGTGACATAGAATGCGTCGTCGAGCTCCTTCTTGATCCCGCCCTCCAAAATCGAGGAGATCACCCTCGCATTCCGGATATCATTTTCATTGATCGGCACCACCTGCGACATGGAGATTATATGATCGGCGCTCGTCGCAGTGTAGATGCGCTCACCGTTTTCATCGTAATAATCGCCATAGGCCATCGGAATGTGTACGGTCGCGTTGCCTTCGATCGAAATATCGATGTGGTTGACGACGTGATCCCTGTGAGGATCACCGTTTGCATTTTCGGCAGACGGTATATCCGTTTTTGCAAACATGATGTCGATTGCGTCGTCGCGGGTTTTACGCCCGACGATCTTCAGCGTGCCGTCCGCCTGCTCCTCGATGCCGATGTACAGAGGATTGCCATCATCTCTGGCATAGATTTTGCGCCCATCCAGGCCAATCGGCAAACCGGTCGGCTTGACATTCGGGTCCCTTTGAGTGGCATTATAATTGTAACCATCGGCCTGCGTCGGATTGATAAAATTATAGCCAAAGGTTTGTCCCAACTGATTATCAGGATTGAATGTCAATGCCTTGACAGGAAGCCGCAGGTTAAAGCCGCCGTTCACGCTGGCATACTCCCACATCACGGGGTTGTCGCTCAGAATCATATTGTTTACAGGATCGTATTCCACCTCGGCCAGCGTGCCGTCGTTCAGGACGATATAGTACTTGTCGTTGTATTTCGTAACGAGGGAGTAGTATTTATCTTCCGTCGGCTTCATGACGTTGTCAAAGGTAAGCACAAGACCGCAGTTGGTATTTGGGTCTGTATTCGTGCTGCAAGCAAATCCAAACCAAAAATCCATCAGATAGAAATTTGCGGTTTCACCCCTGTAAGTCAGGGGATAAGAAATTAGATAATACGGACTGTTATCATTTATAATTTTCTCGACTGTAAATGCCTGCTTGTCAGTTGAGCTCAGTGTCAAATCGCCCTGCCCGGTTATTCCTCCGTGGGTTCCGAAATGAATGTACTGTTTCGCGTTGTTGGAATCCAATGTATAGATGTAATACTTGCCGTTGCCGTCAGATTCAAAGTGCCAGGTTACCGCTGAGGGACCGTTTTCTGAATGGCTAATAACGGCAACACCATTACTACCGGTATTTGCAGTCATATAGAATTGTTTCCAACCATTCTGATTCCGCCATTGGCTTACTGTAAAGCTGGCGCCATCCAGCTCTGTCGGATTGGGTGCGTCAGTCGGCACAGTAATGATGCCATACGTCGAGAACGAATTGGTATCAAAGCGGATATCCGACGCGGCCACGACCTCCGCTTCCATCACAACCGGGCCCTCCGCTTCGTCGAAGTGGACGACCTTCATTTCTTCCTCCGGCGCGTCGGCCAGGGCGACCCTCACGGACACGGCGGCCTTCGGCTCGAGCTTTTCGCCGTCCTTCTGAATCTCGATATCGAAGAAACGGGCGAAATCGACCGGGCTGTCCACGTCCATGCCGGCAGCTTCCATGGCCTGCGTGCGATATACATGCCATTCCACGGTGTCCCTGGCGATTTCGCTGACCGCGAGCGTCGCGTCCAGCGGGATCTCCGCCTCCGGCCCGAACTCAAGCGCGATCTCATAGGCCGTGCCGTCCGCCGTGATCACGCGCGTGGCGATCTGGGCGTCGGTGACGGCGATGACGAAGCTGTCCCCGTTGGTCATGGCGACGGCGAGGGTCTCGTCGCTGGTGAAGGGCTTGAGGCTGAACAGCGCCCAGTCGGGGGCCGTCAGCGCGCGCGCGTCGATGGCCTCGCGCTGTTCGTCGGTCAGCGCGGCGGAGTACTCGCTTTCCACCTCAAGCGCCGCCCTGAGCGCGCCCACGGTGGTATCCTCTTCTATTCTGTTGACCAGCACCAGCCCGGGATCGCTGAACGTCACGTCCGCGATGGCGGCCAGGAAGTCGTCAAGCTCGTTTTCGTCGGTCTCCGGGTCGTCCTGAACGATCCGCAGCGCGGGCAGCAGGTCGCGCAGGGAGGTGCAATCGCCGCCGGGAATGCCATAATCAAAGGTCTCGCCGTTGACGGTCCAGTGGAAGTCCACGGTATACACAACGCCCCACACAGAGAAGCTGTCCGCGCTGAATTCAACGGCGTCGGGCGTCTCCGTGGCCTCTACCACAACGGGAACATCGCTTTCCGCGCCGTCATTGTTCTCAAAGTGCACCGCGCAGGGCGTGGCGTCCTCGGCCTGTTCCCCCTCCAGGGCCACCTGCATCTTCACCGGCGCGGCGGGCTGGATCTCCTCGCCCCCCGCCATGATCTTGATGTCGAAGAACCGGGCGCTCGTGACCTGCTTCGCGGTGTCCAGCGCCTGCTCGGTCATCTCCAGGTACTGCTCCGCCTCCGCGCCCATCACTTCCGACACGCTGAGCGTGGCGTCACTGGGAATCATCGCCTCGGGACCGTAGGTCAGCGTGATGTTGTAGGTTTCTCCGGAGGCGGCGATGTACCGGGTCTCGATCTTCTTCGTGACGACCATCGCGTAGATAGAGAAGGCGTCCGTGGTGAATGCCACGCTCCCGGCGGGCGCGTCCTCCGCGGACTGAACGGTTTCCTCGCCGGGCTCCGCCAGGTTGTTGACGGCCTGGTCGGCCTCCTCGGCGGGCTGCACGGCATCCGCCGGGGCCGCATCGGTGGCGACGGTGTTGATGTTCCCCTCGTCATCCATGTGGACGACGACGGTCTCCTCGTCCTTCTCGATCTCGCGGAGGGTCATGACCACGCTGATCGCCGCGAGGGGCTCGATTTCCTCTCCGGCCGCGTTCAGGAAGGTAATGTCCACGGCATGGACGCGCTGGACTTCAACATATTCATCGGTGACCGCGGCATCGCCGATCTCCGCCAGCGCCTGCTCATCCACGACGTCCTCCAGGCGCATGGTCGTCCCGACCGGGAACGCGCCCTCGGGGGCTTCCACGTGCACATTGATATAGTCGGTGGCGTCGTCGAACACCACGGCAGGGAAGCTGACCGGCACTCTGCCGTTGAGGAGGGTGATCTCATAGAGACCGATTGCGATCCGGGTCGCTTCAAAGTCCTCCGCGGGCGTGATCAGCCAGTCCTCTTCGCTCTGCTCGACGGTGAGGACCTCGGGGTCGTATTCAACAGTCGTTTCTTCTGCCAGGGCTTCTTCGGTCGCGTCTTCGATGTGCGTCTCCTCCGCTGCGGGGACCGTCTCCTCCGCTGCGGCGTCGTCGGTCACATCGGCGGCTTCCCCGTCGGCACTGCCCGCTTCCCCGGAGGCGTCCGCTTCTTCGGCAGCGTCCGCTTCTTCGGCAGCGAGGGTGACCTCCTCGTAAACCGGCTCCGCCTGGGCCATCAGCCCGCGCAGGGACAGGGGATACGCCTCGTTCTCCGCAAGGTCATACTCCAGCCTGTAGCCGACGATGATCTGCTCGGTCGCGGGTTCTGTCGCGGCTTCGTCCTCGCCCTCGTCGGGCTCCCCGGCCTCGGATTCATCGTCGGGATTTTCCTCGTCAGCGACCTGCTCTTCCTCGTCGGAGGGCGCCTCCTCGGGCATCAGCACGAGGCCGGTCACGGTATAGGCGGTTCCGTCCAGTGTGTACTCGCCGTCGCCGGTGATGACGAGCACGCCGGACTTGCGCGCAGGCTGCGCTTCCTCCGCAGCCGCGGCCGCTTCCTCGCCGGCGCGGTCTTCCGCTTCACCGGCTTCCTCTTCGGCTTCCTCCTCCGCTTCCCCGGCGGTCGGCGCTTCCGCCGCCGCTGCGGTCACGACCACGCCGTCCACGCTGTCGATTTCAGCGACATCCACCAGCACGGCGTTCATCGCATCGTCATACAGATACACCGTGTGGGCGGAAGATACATCATATTCGGTGAAGTCAAGGGAAATGCGCTCCGTCACGGCCTCGGCGGCAGCGGTGCCCTCGGCGGCGGATGCGTCCTCATCGTCGGACGCTTCCTCGTCGGATGCTTCTTCGTCGGACGCTTCCTCGTCGGACACTTCCTCGTCGGACACTTCTTCGTCCGTCGCTTCCTCGTCGGACGCTTCCTCGTCCGTCGCTTCCTCGTCGGACGCTTCCTCGTCCGTCACTTCCTCGTCCGTCACTTCTTCATCGGACGCTTCCTCGTCGGATGCTTCCTCGTCCGTCGCTTCCTCGCCGGACGCTTCTTCGTCCGTCACTTCCTCGTCCGTCACTTCCCCGTCCGTCACTTCTTCACCGGACGCTTCTTCGTCGGACGCTTCCTCGCCGTTCACTGCGTCGTCGGCGAGTTCGTCCTCGCTCTGCCCCTCGCCAAGCGCATCACCGGCGTCTTCGGAGAGGGTCTCAGCGACTTCAATCGGGTTTTCCTGCGCTTCCGCGTCGTCCTCATGGATCTCCGAAGCGGACAGATCACCGACTTCGGTCTGTTCTTCTTCGACGTCGGTTTGTTCCAGCTCCGTTTCGGTTACTTCATATGTATTTTCGCTCTCTTCGCCGTCGGTTACAGCCTCAACATAAACCTCGCCTTCATCGTCCGGGCCCGCGGCTTCGATTTCCGGCTCAGGGGCCGCTTCAGGCTCCTCCGCGTCCTGATGATCGCTGGCTATGGCAGCCACCACGCCGTTTGTCAGCGCGATTTCGACATTGCGGCTCTCAGCCATGATCTCCAGGGTGATCCGGTCAAAGTCCCGCACAACCCTCAGGATATAATCGCCATCGACGCCCTCGACCGGTTCGATGGAGAGATGGGCCTCCGCGTCTCCGCCTTCAACGATCTCCCCCACATAGGTGATGCCGGACAGGGACAAACCGACGCCATTGAGCACATCGGACAGGAAGGTGACGGAATCGCCGTGCATCGTGTAAGCGGCTTCCGCTTCTTCTGCAGGCTCGACGTCCATCGTGGGCTCGCTGTCCATCGTGGGCTCGGCGTCTATCGTGGGTTCGGCGTCCATCGGTTGGTCGTCGGTGCCATCGTCGGGCAGCTCTTCGACATACAGATCGTCCAGGTCCATCTCGACCTCAGGGACGTCATAGTAATCGTCGCCTGTCTCGCTGTAAGTGTCGTCGCCCAGCTCTATTGTCGTTTCCGATACAGCCTCATCCACACTTTCGACGGAAACGTCGACATCGTCATCGCTCGGGCTGGCCAGAACCACCTGACTGTTCAGGTCCATGAACTCGTCAAAGACCGTCGGCTCCGGAGAGACCGGCCGCTGCTGATAACACGCATCCGTGTGGGTGTGCTCCGGAAGGCCGCAGACCAGCTCTTCGTCCTGGTAGCACGACGCGGTGTGGACATGCTCCTCCAAATTACACGTGGGTATGTGCTGCAGGGTATCCGCTTTAAATTTCAGTTGGTTTAATGTGAAGAGCAGCACAAAGCAGCTCAGGAATGCAATTAGCCGTCTGAGCTTGATCTTCCTCATTTTTGCTGTTATCAGTTGCTGGAGTCCGCTGTGCTCCTGCAGGATTTTCTGATTCTCCTCGTGGAGATTCCGCACTTTTTTCATATTATCACATCCTCTATTTCGTCAGAAGGGTTCCGTGATAATCAACTCATCTATATACCAATACGCTCGATGTGCCTCCGTGATGCGCAAAATCAAATGAGCATTGGCGATAGTTACTTTATGTGGATCAACGGTCGGGTCTGTCAGGCCAATAGATACTTAGAAATACCCCTTTCTTCCCTATATATCTTCATTATCAGTTTACTATTCTTTAGTTACACAAATGGTTACGGTATTTTACGAAAACGATTTTTCTGCCTCTATTTATGAATTTCTTTTATTATTACATAGCCTTCATATTTCTCACATGGTTCCTGTCACTCAAACACAGGGGACGGTTCTCTGAGTCAGACAGAGAGCCGTCCCCTGTGTTACCTTGTGTTATGATACATTATTTTGCCGCGGCGGCCAGATCGTCGAGGAAAGTCTGGAGCCGCTTCTGTGTGACGTGCTGCATGACGACGATGTGGGAGAGCGCGCCGCCGAGCCGCGCGTCATGATCCGGCGCAAGGCCGTACCGGTTCACAACGGACTCCGGAGGGCGCTTGAAATAGACCGTGTTGGACATGGGCTCCAGCCATGCGGGCCAGCCCATTTGATCCAGGGACGCCTTCAGCTGAGTATTCCGCCCCAGAACGAGCACCGCGACCGGCCGAATTGAGCAGTGAGGGTGCGGACAAAATCCTGGACTAATCCTTGTCTATAGTCGCACGATGATAGCTTCTGTTGTCAAGGCTTCAAGGGTGGAGATTTTCCTTGTGCGCCAAATCTTCTCTACGTGATTAATCCCAGCATTATTCGATACTGAAGGGGACTTCGCCATCCGAGAGACTCTTTGATTCTTTCTTCTGAATAACAGGACAGGAAAACCATGACTACAGATATGAAAGGTGGATGTATTATGAACAGATCATCAAAATTGCTCTGCGTTGCTCTGGTTTTTTGCCTGTTGAGCAGCATGGTTTTTGCATTTGCCGAAAATACAGAGCAACCTGCAGAACCAGTCCAGATTAAGGAAAGCGAAACGGTGAATGATGCGGTTCCGGCGGAAGAAGCTCACAAGGAGAAAGCCAAATGGACTGTGATGCTGTATCTGTGCGGAACGGATCTGGAGTCCCTCGGAGGAATGGCCACTACGAACCTGACC
>CADASI010000058.1 GCA_902790525.1 uncultured Eubacteriales bacterium | reverse complement strand
CCACGCGGCGGTCGTCGCCCGCGGCATGGGCACCTGCTGCGTGTCCGGCTGCTCCGAGATCAAGATGCGCGACGGCGAGTTCGAGCTGGGCGGCCGCACCTTCCGCGAGGGCGACTGGATTTCCGTGGACGGCTCCACCGGCAAGATCTACGGCGAGGCCATCCCCACCGCCGAGGCGACCATCTCCGGCGACTTCGGCCGGTTCATGGCCTGGGCCGACGCCGCCCGCAGGCTGCGCGTGCGCACCAACGCCGACAACCCGCGCGACGCCATGCAGGCCGTGAAGTTCGGCGCGGAGGGCATCGGCCTGTGCCGCACCGAGCACATGTTCTTCGAGGGCAACCGCATCAAGGCCGTGCGCGAGATGATCGTGGCCAAGGACGTCGAGTCCCGCAAAAAGGCGCTGGCCAAGCTGCGCCCCTATCAGCAGGGCGACTTCGAGGCCATGTACGAGGTGCTGCAGGGCCGTCCGATGACCGTGCGCTACCTCGATCCGCCGCTGCACGAGTTCCTGCCCAACAAGGAGGAGGAGATCGTGGAGCTGGCCGCCGAGATGAAGATCCCCGTCGACGAGCTCCGGGAGACCGTCGCGTCCCTGCACGAGTTCAACCCGATGATGGGCCACCGCGGCTGCCGCCTGGCGGTCACCTATCCCGAGATCGCCGAGATGCAGACCGAGGCCGTCATCTCCGCCGCCATCAACGTCAACCGCAAGCATCCCGAGTACAACATCGTGCCCGAGATCATGATCCCGCTGGTGGGCGAGGTCAAGGAGCTCAAGTTCGTCAAGGACGTGGTGGTCGCCACCGCCGACAGGCTGATCAAGGCCGCGGGCGTCAACATGAAGTATCATGTGGGCACCATGATCGAGATCCCGCGCGCCGCCGTCACCGCCGGTGAGATCGCCAAGGAGGCCGAGTTCTTCTCCTTCGGCACCAACGACCTGACCCAGATGACCTTCGGCTTCTCCCGCGACGACGCCGCCAAGTTCCTGGGCGCCTACTACGAGAACAAGATCTACGAGTTCGATCCCTTCGCCAAGCTGGACCAGACCGGCGTTGGCGCGCTGGTGAAGATGGCTGCCGAGGCCGGCCGCAAGACCCGCCCCGACATCCACCTGGGCATCTGCGGTGAGCACGGCGGCGACCCGTCGTCCATCGAGTTCTGCCACAAGGTCGGCCTGGACTACGTGTCCTGCTCGCCGTTCCGCGTGCCGATCGCCCGCCTCGCCGCCGCGCAGGCCGCGCTGGCGGACTGATCAGGATTCAAGTTAAATCAATGAACCGGAGCCCCGTCCCCCGAATCCGGGGGATGGGCTCCGTTTATGTTTTTTGACAGGGTTACAGCAAATGCGCGCAGTGCTTGTCGAAGGAGATGAACGCCGAGTCGCCGACGTCGAATATCTTCTTGTTGACGGGGCAGTTGTCGGTGATCTTGACCAGCGTTTCGCCCACGCGCACGTGGTAGTTCTGGTAGGAGCCCATGAAGCAGCTTAGCTCCACCTTGCAGGGCAGCATGCCGGTATCGCCGATGACGATGGCCTCGGGCCGCAGCACGATCTCGGCCTCGCTGCCGGCGGACTCCTGCCGCGCGCCCTCAGTGGCCACGGCCACGGGGTGGCCGCCCACGTCGATCACCGTCTCGTCCAGGGTGACCTCCCGCACCTTGCCCTTCAAGAAGTTGCACTCGCCGATGAAGTCCGCCACGAACTCGCTGTTGGGCCGGTAGTAGATCTCCATGGGCGTGCCCATCTGGGCGATGACGCCGCCGCGCATCAGTATGATGTTGTCGGAGATGGACATGGCCTCGGACTGGTCGTGGGTGACGTAGATGGCGGTGATGCCCAGCTTCTGCTGGATGCGGCGGATCTCGGTGCGCATCTGGACCCTCAGCTTGGCGTCCAGGTTGGAGAGGGGCTCGTCGAACAGCAGCACGCCCGGCTCCACCACCAGGGCACGGGCCAGCGCCACGCGCTGCTGCTGGCCGCCGGAGAGCTGGTTGGTCATGCGCGCCTCCATGCCGGAAAGCTCCACCAGCGCCAGGATTTCGGTCACGCGCCGCTGGATCTCATCCCTCGGCACCTTCCGAAGCCGCAGGCCGTAGGCCACGTTGTCGAACACGTTGTAGTGGGGGAACAGCGCGTAGCTCTGGAACACCATGGCGGTGTCGCGCTTGTTGGGGGTCAGCTCGTTGATGGGCTGGCCGCCCAGGTAGATCTCGCCCTCGTCGGGGGACTCGAAGCCCGCGATCATCCGCAGCGTGGTGGTCTTGCCGCACCCGGAGGGGCCCAGCAGCGTCACGAAGCTGCCCGGCGCGATGTCCAGCGATACGTCGTGCACGGCGTAGAAGTCCTTGCCGGTCTTGGGGTCCTTGTAAATCTTGGATATGCCTCGAAGCTCGACGCCCTTCGGCTGCTTTTCGATCAGGTTTGCCATATCAGGCGCCCTCCTTTCCGTTGATCTTCCGGCTGGTGCCGAAGCGGTCGATGACCAGGTTCATGATCATGATGGCCGCGTAGGTGATCATGATCAGTATCGTGGCGTAGGCGCAGGCCACGCCGAATTCGCCCTTCTCGGCGTATTCGTTGATGCGGCAGGTGATCAGCAGGTAGCGCGGCGTCACCAGCAGTATCACCGCGGAGATGGCCGTGATGGAGCGCACGAACGTGGTCACCAGGCCGGAGAAGAAGCTGTCCTTTATCAGCGGCAGCGTCACCGAGGTGAACACCTTGCCCGAGCCCGCGCCCAGGTCGTAGGCGGATTCCTCGATGGACTTGTCGATCTGCCGAAGCGCCGAGATGCCGCTTCTGGTGCCCACCGGCAGCGAGCGCACCACGAACACGATGATCAGTATCAGCCCCGTGCCGTAGATGCCCTGCAAAAAGCCCGTGCGGAACACGCCGCCCGCGTAGCCGCGGATGAAGCCCACGCCCAGCACCGTGCCGGGCACCGCCATGGCCAGCATGGAGGTAAACTCGATGAAGCCCTTGCCGCGGAACTTCCGCTTGACCACCAGGTAGGAGATGATCATGGACAGAAGCGCCGTGATGGGCGAGGCGATGATGGAGAGTATGAAGCTGTCCTTGAAGGCCTTCCAGCCGCCCTCGGAGAACATCTTCGCAAACCACTTGAAGGTCAGCGAGTAGTCGCGGCCCCACAGCTTGAACAGCGCGCCGAAGGGCACCGCGATGTACATCAGCACCACGAACACGCTCATCAGCATGCACAGCGCCGACAGCGGGTAGCGCACGCTGTTGTCCTCGATCAGCATGCGCACGCGGCTGGCCTTGCCGGTCAGCGTGGCGGCGGTCTTGGCCTCCAGCACGTACTTCTGGATCATGAACAGTATCAGCGTAATGCACAACAGCACCACGGCCATGGCCGCCGCGCCGGTGATGTCATACGTGCCGCCGGTGATGCGCAGGTAGATCGTGGTGGCCAGCGTGTCGAAGGAGCCGCCGATGATCATCGGGTTGGCGAAGTCGGCCACGGACTCTATGAACGTCACCAGGAAGGCGTTGCCCAGGCCCGGCAGCATCAGCGGCAGCGTGATGGTGGTGAACACCTTGAGGCGCGTCGCGCCCATGTCCCGGGCGGCCTCCTCCATGGAGGGGTCGATGTTCTTCAAAAGGCCCTTGAGCATCAGGTAGACCACCGGGAAGAACGTCAGCGTCTGCACGATCACGATGCCCCACATGCCGTAGACGCTGGCGCCGTAGATGCCCAGGATCTTGCGGGTGATGAGGCCGGAATTGCCGAACAGCAGCACCATCGACAGCGACAGCACGAACGGCGGCGACACCACGGGCAGCATGGACACCACGTCGAACAGCTTCTTGATGAAGCGGGAGCGTATGCGCACGTACACGTCCACGTAGGCGAACAGCAGGCCGATCACCAGCGAGCCGAAGCCCGTCAGCATGCCCAGCAGCAGCGTGTTGCGCAGGGCGCGGTTGAAGGTGTAATCCTTGAAGATGCGGGGGAAGGCGTCCAGCGACCAGTTGTTTTTGCGAAGCTGCACGCAGATGTCCGCCGGCTCCAGCCCCTCCGCCTTCTTGATCAGGCGGCCGTTGGTCTTGTAGGTCATGGGGGTCTTTGAGACCTCCATGAGCTTTCGGACGTCCTGCCAGGCCGTGCGGTCGGTGGCGTTGACCACCTTCAAGTACAGCGGGCCGTCGGCATCCTCGAGCTTCGCCTGCCGTGGGAACAGGCTGATGCGGGAGTACAGCGGCACAAGCTTTTCGCCGCCCTCCTCCACCATCAGGGGCAGCTTCACGTAGATCGCGTCGCGCTCGGCGGGCGTGCCGCCGTCCTGCGTGAAGAACGTCAACTCGCCCGAGGCCAGCGCCTCTACGGAACACAGCTCCGTCTCGCGCACCAGCACGCTGTCCACCAGCAGTATCGCCAGAGGGTATACGATGAACAGCAGAAGCAGCGCGATCAGCACCACTATGGTGACGACCATCACCGGGTCGCCGAAGAATTTCTTTCTCTCTAATCTTGCGCTCTGGCGGGCAGCCACAGTCGATCAGCTCCTTTGTGCCGAGTCGCAATTTACAGCGCAAATTGCAGCTCGGAGGGAATAGGGAGTAGGGAGTAGGGAGTAGGGGTTACGACCTCATCGCCCGGAACCCCGTCGTAGGGGCGATGCCCTCATCGCCCGGAACCTCGTCGTAGGGGCGGCGATGCGCCGCCCGCTGGGTCGAAACATGGCGATATGTGCGGGCGGGCGCCGCGTCGGCGCCCCTACGAGGGTTACGACCTCTCAGTCTCGACGCCTTGCGTCGAGACAGCTCCCCTAAAGGCAACTTCGAAAAACCCTGTTTTCGCAAGCATTGCCTCGGAAAGAAACCTTGTTTTACAGGGTTTTAAACCCTGTTTTCGCAAGCATTGCCTCGGAAAGAAACCTTGTTTTACAGGGTTTTCCGAAGTAATGTATGCGGCAAAGTGAGGTTTTTCGAGGTCCCCTAAAAGGGGAGCCAAGGCTACCGCGCGTATGCCGTAACCCCCTTGCCTCCCCTCTCAGGGGAGGTGCCCCGTAGGGGCGGAGAGGTTCCCCGTTATGCCTCCCTCTTAGAGGGAGGTGGCCCGCAGGGCCGGAGGGAGTAGGAGGTGCCCCCGAAGGGCTGACGAAAGAGGTCGTCCCCCGTATTCCCTGTTCCATGCACCAAACAAGGGGAGACAGGCATCCCCGTCTCCCCCGTAGAAATACGCCCGCTTATTCGGTCTTGAAGCGGTCGTCGGCCGCGGCGCCCAGCGCGTCGAAGTAATCGGAGACGTACTTGGAGGTGTTCTCCTTGGCGTCGGCGAAGTCATAGTCGATGGTCTTGGAGGGATCGAGCTCCGGGAACGCCTGCAGCGCCTCGGGCTGCTGGGCGTCGTCGATCACCAGGAACTGATAGGAGCCCGCGTCGTCGGCCAGCTCCACGCAGTCGGGGGACAGCGCGAATTCGATCCACAGCTTGGCGGCGTTGGGATGCTCGCAGCCCTCGAAGATGGCGGTGGAGCCGATCTCGTAGCTGGTGCCGTCCTCGGGGATGATCAGGCCGATGTTGTCGTAGCCCTGCAAAATCTGGTACACGCCGTCATGCAGGAAGCCGATGCCGATGATGCACTCGCCGGTGCCCACGTTCTTGGAGGGGCCGGAGCCGGACTTGGTGTACTGGGCGATGTTCTTGTCCAGGTCCACCAGGTACTGTATGCCCTCGTCGTGACCCTTCATCTGCACCATGGTGTTGATGACCAGCTTGGCGGTGCCGGCGGTGTTCGGGTTGCTTAGCCAGATCAGGCCCTGGTACTCGGGCTTGAGCAGGTCGTCCCAGGTCTTGGGGGCCTCGACGCCCAGGCGGTCGAGCTCCTCCTGGTTGACCATGAAGCCCAGTATGCCCTGGTAGATGCCGAACCAGTAGCCGTCCGGATCGCGGTAGGCGGGCTTGAGAAGGTGCACGGCGTTGGCCGGCTCGTAGGCCATCAGCAGGCCCTCCTTGGCGGCCTCGTTGTAGGGATCGTTGGTGCCGCCGAACCACACGTCGGCGGAGGGGTTGCCCTTCTCCTCGGTGATCTTGGTCTGCACTTCGCCGGTGGACAGGCGCTGGTAGTCGACCTTGATGCCGTAGAGCTCCTCAAATTTCTGGCAGGCGGCGATCAGGTAGGGCTCCTCGCAGGAACCGTAGACCACCAGCTCGCCCTCGTCCTGGGCGGCCTCCACCAGTTCGGGATCGACCTCCGCCAGGGCGGACGCGCAGGCCAGCAGCATCAGCGCGGCCAGCAGCAGTGCAAGCAGCTTCTTCATAACAATGACCTCCCATATGAATTAGGATTTTACCGTTTATTATTATAATATTTACATGGCGGCTTGTCAAGAGACCGGCACAAATAAACACGGCTCACGCATGAATGACAGAACACTGTTCCCGATACCACGAACCCAACGTAAGGGACGCCCCATGGGGCGTCCGCGGACGCGCCGTGGCGCGTCCCTACGAACGAATGTCACCTTTTTGAAATGATCTCTTCATTCATGCGTAAGCCCTGACAAATAAACGCCCGGGCGCTTTTTATTGCCGACGGGGTAGCATTGAGCGGCAATATGTGGTATTATAGAATAAAATGGGTTAACTGGACGCATTCGGGCGCCGAAGGATGAAGGCGTTGCGGCGCGAAAAAACACAAAGGATTGCAGAACATGTACTATTCCGCGATAGGCCTGCTGGCGCTGCTGATACTGCTGATCGAGAACCGGGACATACTGCTCAACCTCAGGGAGGGCTTTGAAAAGCCCGTCTGGCGGGTGTACAGGCAGTTTTTGCTTGCCGTTTTGGCCTACTACGTCACGGACATCCTGTGGGGCTTCCTGGAGAGCCGGAAGCTGGCGCTTTTGCTGTTTGCCGACACCACCGTGTACTTCGTGGCCATGGCGGCGGGGGTGCTGTTCTGGGCGCGGTTCACCGTGGCCTATTTGGACGAAAAGAGCGGCTTCGGGCAGTTCCTCGTGCACGCCGGGTGGGCCGTCGCGGGGCTGATCGCGGCCATCGCCGTCGCCAACCTGTTCACGCCGCTGCTGTTCACGGTGGGCGCGGACAGCGTCTACCGCGCCCTCCCGCTCCGGCATGTGATGCTGACCGCGCAGATACTGATGCTGCTGCTCCTGGCGGTGTTCGCGTTTCAGTCGTTCGTGCGGCGGGAGGTCGAGAGCGGCAAGCGCCACAGGTACCTGGCGCTGGCGCTGTACGGGCTGACGATGGCGCTTTTCCTGTTCATACAGCTCTGGTTTCCGAACCTGCCGTTGTACACCGTGGCGTACATGCT
The DNA here is from genome assembly GCA_902790525.1 of uncultured Eubacteriales bacterium. Lineage (GTDB taxonomy): Bacteria > Bacillota > Clostridia > Christensenellales > Aristaeellaceae > UBA2862. Next base: position 14,076 of record CADASI010000058.1, on the reverse strand, counting down.
GGGGACGAGCCAGCTTCATGCCTTCGTGCTCAACGACGAGAAGGAGGCGTACCGTCGCGGGCTGGCGGAGGCCGCCCGGATCGAGAAGCTCAAGGACACCATCGTCTCCCTGCTGGACAACATGCCCGCCATGACCTACACTAAGGACGCCGAGACCGGCGTGTACCTGGCCTGCAACCAGGCCTTCGCCAACTACGCCCGCAGGGAGAGCCCGGCGGGGGTGGCGGGGCTCACCGACGCGGAGATCTTCGACGAGCGCACGGCGGCGCGGACCCTGGAGGACGACAGGATGGCGCTGTCCATGGACGAGCCCTACGTGTTCTTCGAGGACGTGCACGACACCGCCGGCAACCAGCGGCAGTTCCAGACCACCAAGCTGAAATACTACAACCTCGCCGGGCGGCTGTGCGTGCTGGGCATGAGCCAGGACGTGACGGACATGGTGCGCATCCGGCGGGAAAACGCGACGACCAAGGAGGCCTACGCCAAGGAGCGCGGCACCGGCGTCATCTACACCCACATCGCCCAGGCGCTGGCCCGGGGCTACTCGGAGCTGTACTACATCAACCTCGACACCGAGGAATACATCGAATACCGTCCCGACGACGACACCGGCACGCTGGCCGAGACCCGGCGCGGCTGGCACTTCTTCGAGACCTGCCGCCTGGAAGCCGAGCGGGACGTGCATCCCGACGACCGCGTCGCCGTGATCGCGGCGCTGGACCGCCGGACGCTTGTGGCCGCGCTGGACCGGAGCACGACGTTCTTCATGACCTACCGGCTGATCTCGGAGCACGGGCCGACCTACGTCAGCATGCGCATCTCCCGCATGGAGGACGACGAGCGCTACATCGTGCTGGGCGTGACGGACGTGGACGAGCTGATGAAGCAGCGCCGCGTGACCGAGCGGATGAAGGAGGAGCAGATCGCCTACGCCCGGCTGAGCGCGCTCACCGGCGACTTCCTCTGCATCTACGTGGTGGTCCCGGAGACGGGCCGCTACCGGGAGTTCAGCGCGACCCAGAGCTATCAGTCCTTCGCCCAGGCCAAGGAGGGGCAGGACTTCTTCACCAAGGTCCGGGAGGCCGCCCGCGCCTACAACCACCCGGACGACCTGAACCGCTTCCTCTCGGCGTTCACCCGTGAAAACGTCATGGCGGAGATCGAGCGCTACGGCATCTTTACGGTGAGCTATCGCCTCATGATGGACGACGCGCCCCGCTACGTGCAGCTCAAGGCGGCCATGGTGGAGGAGAAGGAGGGCGCGCGGCTGATCGTCGGCATCAACGACATTGACGCCCAGGTCCGGCAGGAGGAGACGTACGTCGAACACCTGGCCAAGGCGCGCATCAAGGCCAAGGTGGACGCGCTGACCGGCGTGAAGAACAAGCACGCCTTCCAGGAGGCCGAGGCGCGGCTGGACGCCCAGATCGCGCAGGGCCGCGCGCCGGAGTTCGCCGTCGTGGTGCTGGATGTCAACGACTTGAAGAAGGTCAACGATACCGACGGGCACAAGGCCGGGGACCAGTACCTCCGCGACGCATGCAGGATTATCTGCGAGACCTTCAAGCGCAGTCCCGTGTTCCGCGTCGGCGGCGACGAGTTCGCGGTCATCGCCCAGGGCAACGACTACGCCTGCATCGACGCGCTGGTGGAACGGGTGCGCGCGCGCAACGCCGAGGCGCGGCGCGACGGGGGCATCGTGATCGCCTGCGGCATGGCGAAGTACGGAGACGAGACCGGCGTGGCCGCGGTGTTTGAGCGCGCGGACCGGAGCATGTACGAGGACAAGAGCAGGCTGAAGGCCGGACAGTGACACATATCAAGCAGGAAGGGACAGCGGTGAGCATGGAACACAGCAAATCAGGCGTTTCCCCAAGGATGCAGGGCGACCGTCGCCCCGACGGCCTGCGCTCCGGCTTTACGCCGCTGGGCATATGGGCGTTTTCCATCGGCACGAGCATCGGCTGGGGGTCGTTCATCGTCACCTGCAACACGTATTTGCAGAAATCCGGCGTGCTCGGCACGGTGTTCGGGCTGCTGCTGGGCATGGCGGTCATACTCGTGATCACCTGGAACCTGCAATACATGATCCGAAAGGCCCCCGGCGCGGGCGGCATATACAGCTTCGAAAAGCAGGTCGGCGGGAAGGACCTGGGCTTTCTGGCCTTCTGGTTCGTGCTGTTGACCTATCTGGCCATACTGTGGGCAAACATGACCTCGCTGCCGCTGTTCGCGCGGTTCTTCCTCGGAAACGCCTTCCGCTTCGGCTTCCGCTACCGGTTATTCGGCTACGAGGTGTGGCTCGGCGAGGCGCTGCTCTCGATGGGCGCGGTGGTGCTCATCGGCATACTGTGCTCAAGCAGCGCGCGGCTGCCCAACCGCATCATGATCGTCGCGGCGCTGACCTTCGCGGCGGGCTTCACGGTGTGCGCTGTGATCGCCCTGTTTAAGCACGACGCCGCGTTCAGCTACGCCCCGCTGTACACCGAGGGCTCCGGCGCCTTCGCGCAGATCGTGCGCATCGCCGCCATATCGCCCTGGGCGTTCATAGGCTTTGAGAACGTCTCCCACTTCTCCGAGGAGTACAGCTTCCCGGTGAAGAAGGTGCGGGGGATACTGATCGCCTCCGTGCTGGTCACCACGCTGTTATACCTGTTCGTATCGCTGCTGTCCGTGTCCGCCTACCCGCCGGAGTATGACAGCTGGCTTATGTACATCCGGGACATGGGCAACCTGGAGGGCATCAAGGCGGTGCCGGCGTTCTACGCCGCCCACCACTACCTGGGGCAGGCGGGCGTGACGGCGCTGATGCTGTCGCTGTTCGGCGTGATACTGACCAGCCTCATCGGCAACATGCTGGCGCTGTCCCGCCTGCTGTTCGCGGCGGGCCGCGAGGGCGAGGCGCCCCGCGGGCTGGCGGCGCTCAACCGGCACGGGGTGCCGGGCGTCGCGGTGGTCACCGTGGTGTCGGTGTCGGTGTGCATCCCCTTTCTGGGCAGGACGGCCATCGGCTGGATCGTGGACGCCACCACCCTGGGCGCGACCATCATCTACGGGCTGATCTCCCACGCGGTGTTCCGGCATGCCCAAGAGAAGAACGCGCGGCCGGAGACGGTCACCGGCATACTCGGCATGCTGCTGATGGTGGTCTTCATACTGCTCTTGCTCATCCCGGGGCTTCTGCCCTTCCACGCCATGGAGACGGAATCCTACATACTTTTCATCGCCTGGGCGGTGCTGGGGCTGGTCTATTACCGGGTGCTGATGCGCAGGGAGCGCAACCTGGGCTACGAGCAGAGCGTGGTCGTGTGGGTCATACTGCTGGTGCTGGTGCTGTTTGCCTCGATGATGTGGGTCTCCCGGGAGACGGAGAACGCGGCGAACAGCGCCGTGGAGCGCATCTATGAGTATCACCAGAGCCACCCGAACCACGACGCCGACGCCGGGGACGGCGGGGAAGGCGGGGACCGCGTCGCCTACCTGCACGAGCAGGCCAAGGCCATCAGCAGCACCAACACCCTCTACACCGCCGTGTCGCTGGGGCTGTTTTTGCTGGTCGTCACCATGCTTTTGAACAACTACCGCGACACGCAGAAGCTGGGGAAGCGGCTGACCGAGGCGGAGAACGAGGCCATCGCCGCGCGGAAGATCGCGGAGCTGAAGGAGTCCATCAGCGCGCTGCTGGACAACATCCCCGGCCTGACCTTCACCAAGAACGCCCGCACCGGCGTGTACCTGGCCTGCAACCAGGCCTTCGCGAATTACTGCCACAAGGATTCCCCGGACGGCGTGGCGGGGCTCACCGACGCCCAGATCTTCGATGCCGAGACCGCCGCCCACTTCGTGCAGGACGACCGCATCGCCCTGTCCATGGACAAGCCCTACATCTTCTTCGAGGACGTGCCGGACGCCGCCGGCAACCAGCGGCAGTTCCAGACGACGAAGCTCAAGTTCATCGATTCCACCGGGCGGGTGTGCCTGCTGGGCATGTGCCAGGACGTGACGGACATGGTGCGCATACAGCATGAAAACGCCATGACCCGGGAGGCCTACGAGAACGCCCTCAGCTCCGGCATCATGTATACCCACATCGCCCAGACGCTGGCCCGCGACTACACGGACATGTTCTACGTCAACCTGGATACCGAGGAGTTCATCGAGTACTGCCGGGGCGACGAGAACCGCGCGCTGTCCGAAGCGCGGCGCGGCTGGCACTTCTTCAGCGACTGCAAGGCGGAGCTGTGCCAGGGCGTCTGGCCCGACGACCGGGAAGCCTTCCTGGGCGCCATGGAGCGCCGCACGCTGATGAAGGCCCTGGACCGGAAGGACACCTTCATGATGACCTACCGGCAGACGGGGGAGAACGGCCCCGTCTACGTCAGCATGAAGGTCTCCCGCATGGAGGACGACGAGCACTTCATCATCGTGGGCATCGCCAACGTGGACGCCGAGATGCGCGAGGCCATGGCCAAGAGCGAGGCGCTGGCGGAGGCGCTGACCTCCGCGGAGGAGGCCAACAAGGCCAAGACCTCCTTCCTCTCCAGCATGAGCCACGAGATCCGCACGCCCATGAACGCCATCATCGGGCTGGGCACCCTCGCCCTGCGGGACGAGCAGCTCAGCGACCAGACCCGGGACTACCTGGAGAAGATCGGCTCGAGCGCGCGGCACCTGCTGGAGCTCATCAACGATATACTGGACATGAGCCGCATCGAGTCCGGCCGCCTGGTGCTGCGGCGGGAGGTGTTCTCTTTAAGCGTCATGCTCGAGCAGATCAACACCATGGTCATGGCCCAGTGCCGCGACAAGGGGCTCACCTACGACTGCCGCATACTCAACCGGGTGGACGCCTCCTATATCGGCGACGATATGAAGCTCAAGGAGGTGCTGATCAACATACTGTCCAACGCCGTCAAGTTCACCGAGGCCCCCGGCAGCGTCACGCTGACGGTGGAGCGCATCGTGGCGTTTGAGGACCAGTCCACGCTGCGCTTCTGCATCAAGGACACCGGCATCGGCATGGATCAGGCGTTCATCCCCAGGATCTTCGACGCCTTCTCCCAGGAGGATTCGAGCCAAAAGACCCGGTACGGCTCCACCGGCCTGGGCATGGCCATCACCAAGCGGATCGTGGAGATGATGAACGGCTCGATCGGCGTGGAGTCCGAGAAGGGCGTGGGCACGGAGTTCGCGGTGACGGTCACCCTGAGAAACTGCGACCAGAACGACGCGGAGCGGGAGAACGCCATCGACCCCCAGGCGCTGTACGTGCTGGTGGTGGACGACGACAGGATCGCCGCCGAGCACGCGCGCATGGTGCTCGACGAGGTGGGCATACGCGCCGACGTGGCCGCCAGCGGCGAGGAAGCGCTGCGCATGATGGAGGTGCAGCACACCAAGCACAGGCCCTACAACCTGGTGCTGATGGACTGGAACATGCCGGGCATGAACGGCCTGGAGGCCTCCGCCGAGATCCGCAAGCAGTACGACAGCGAGACCACCGTGGTGGTGCTGACCGCCTACAACTGGGACGACATCCAGGAGGAGGCCCACCGCGTGGGCGTGGACAGCTTCCTCACCAAGCCGCTGTTCGCCGCCAATGTGATCGAGGAGTTCGAGCGCATCGCCCGGCGCAACAACATGAACCTGTTCCGGGAAAAGCAGCGGGCGGACCTGACGGGGCGGCGCATACTGCTGGCGGAGGACATGGAGATCAACGCTGAGATCATGATGGACATCCTCGAGATGGAGGGCATCGTGGCCGACCACGCCGAGAACGGCAAGATCGCGGTCGAAATGTTTGAAAACAGCCCGGTGGGGACCTACGCCGCGATACTGATGGACGTGCGCATGCCGGAGATGGACGGGCTGGAGGCCGCGACCGCCATCCGCGCCATGGACCGGCCGGACGCGAAGCGCATACCGATCATCGCCCTGACCGCCAACGCCTTCGACGAGGACGTGCAGCGGTCCCTCCAGGCGGGCATGAACGCCCACCTCACCAAGCCCATCGAGCCCGAAAACCTCTACCAGGCGCTGGGAGAGCTGATCTACAAGGCGGAAAACGCCGAGTGAGGAAGGCCAACTGAGGTCGGATCTTCCGTAAAACCGCATAACGGCCCACCGTCGTCGCCGACCCGATCGGCGGATGGCGGCGGGCTGTTTTTTGGGTATTATATAACAATTCCGGGAAGTGGTGTGATTTTTCACACGATATCGAGATTTTTGACCATTGCGACAACTGAAACAATGGAATAGACTGTATGTAGGGGCATAGCCAGCCACATCAGCGAAAACGTATTCGGAAAACGTTTTCAGAACGCGAAACGCGCCATATAACAGACTGCGACCGCACGCGACAGGCATCTGGAAGGTGATCGAAATGAAGAGAAATGATCGTCTCAACGAGGTACTCCGAAGGTTCAAGCGAAAGCGCATGCTTCGGAGGTTCATTTCCCTGTTCTCGGTGATCGTGCTGCTGTTCACGGTCAACGTGCTCAAAAAGAACGCGAACACGCTGGAGCGCATTCCCACCTGCGGCCTGGAGGTCCACGCGCACGGCGCGGCGTGCTATGACGAGGCGGGAAACCTGATCTGCGGCCTGGAGGCGCACGAGCACACGGACGCCTGCTATCAGGAGGCGCCGAGGGGCGACGTGGCCCCGGAGGCTGTGGAGGCGGAGGTAACGGAGGCCGACGCGCAGGAGCTCGGTGTCGATCTGCCCGACGATGATACCGTCCCGGAGGAAGGCATCTCCGACGGCGACGCGATATGGTCCGAGGCCGTCGATGCGGCGGTGGAAGAGGCCGAAGGGCTGACGCTGGAGGAGTCCGTTGAGGACGACGCGCCCGCCGACTACGCGCCCGCCGCGGACGCTGCGGACGCCGCGGACGACGCGGACGACGCGGCCCCCGCGGAGGCGGAGGAAACCGGAAACCGTACATTCAGCCTGCAAAACCGTGAATTCGTGCTCGCCAGCGAGCTCGCCGACGCGATGGGCCTGGCGCTTGATCAGGTGCGGGACGTCGCCGCCGTTGAAAATGAGGACGGCACGGCGAACGGCATAGGCGTCGAAGCCCTGGGCGGGGACTGGCTGATCTACGCCGCGCGGGAGTTCGATGCGGCGGAGCTGGCGTTCATACTGGACGGGGGCATCGAGGTCGCCCTGCTGACCGACGGCGTGCCGCTCACCGCCACGGAGAGCGACCCTGCGGCGGACGACGGGACCGGGGACATCGACCTGGCCGAGCCGGAGGACGTGGCCGGGGACGACGCGGCGGACATCGACGACGCGCAGGCGCATGACGCGCCGGTTGCGGCCGAGGCCAAGGACGATGCCGTCCTTGAGAACAATGACGTGGAGATCGGCGCGGAGGTCGGGGACGTGACCGGGGACGCCGACGAATATGTCCCCGCCGACGAGGACGCGCCCGCTGACGAAAACGCGCCCGCCGATGAGGATGCGTCCGCTGACGAAGACATGCCCGCCGACGAGGACGCGCCCGCCGACGAGGATGCGTCCGCTGACGAGGACGCGCCCGCCGACGAGGACGAGACGGCCAAGGACGAGGCTGCCGAAGCGACAGACGACGCCGAAGCCGGGGAAGACAAGTCTGACGAAGACAAGGCCGACGAAGAAAAGTCCGACGAAGACAAGGTCGACGAAGAAAAGTCCGACGAAGAAAAGGCTGACGAAGAGAAGGCCGACGAGGAGAAATCCGAAGAAGAAAAGTCCGACGAGGAGAAATCCGAAGAAGAAAAGACTGACGAGGAAAAGTCTGAAGAGGACGGCGAGGATACCGAGGACGCCGAAGAGACTGAAGACGCCGAGGACGTTGAGGACGCCGAGGACGCCGAAGACGGCGAAGGTGCCGAGGATGGCGAGGACGCCGAGGACGGCGAGGATGCCGAGAACGCCGGGGACGGGTCGGAGGCTGGGGACGATGTCAACGGGCAGGCTGCGGCCCCCGCGGCGGAGGACTACACGCTGACCGTCGACCTGTCAAAGCCGCACGAATATCCGCTTTCCCTGCGCGGGCTGATGTCGGTATTCCGCACCGCGCCGGTGGCCGCGGAGCCCGAGGCGGAGCCGGAGGAATCCGGGGCAGAGGCAGAGGTCATCGAGGCCGCTGCGGAAGTCGTCGAGGCCGAGGCGGTCGAAGCTGACACTGAGGCGGACGCCGCGACGGCGGAAGAAACAATAGAGACTTCGGTCGGTTCCGGGGTCGTGGATGAAGCGGATGCCGCGGGCGAGGCTTCGACGGAGGCCGCATACGACGCGGAGGACGCCGAGGATGCGATCATCGCAAGCGAGCCGGTGGAGGTTGCCGCGCGCGAGGTCGAGGTGACCATGGCGGCGCCGGCGGCCGAAGCGCCCGCCCCCGTGATCGCTCCCGACGCGGCGCTTGGGATGTCCGTCGCCTACGACGACGCCCTGCTCAGCGTCGAGGAGACCGGCGAGGACTGGCTGATCACCCCCGTCGCGTCCTTCGAGCGCACCGAGATCGCGGTCGGCGGCGTGTACACCGTCGTGCTCGTCAACTGCGCTGTCGAAGCGCCGGTCGCCATGCCGGCCCAGAGCTTCGAGGACGCCACCGACTTCGTCACCGTGAAGGTGGAGGCGGGCGAGGGCGCGTTCCCCGAGGGGACGACCATGCAGCTTGCCGACGTCGTGGACGAGGGCGTGCTGACCGACATCGGCGACGCCGCCGTGACGGACGACTTCGTGGAGGTCAAGCGCGTCCACGCCGTGGACATCACCTTCCGCGACGCGGAGGGCAACGAGATCGAGCCGCTGATCCCCATCTCCGTGGTGATGGGCGTCCGGGAGATCGAGCAGAACGAGGAGACCGTGGTGGTCCACGTGGACAACGACGGCAACGCCGAGGTGGTCGAGGAGGCCGAGGCGCTCCTTGACGCCGTGGCGACGACGGACGCGCCCGCCGTCGAGGCGCAGGTCGAGGACGTGAGCGGGGATGGCGCCTCCGAGGCAGAGATCGTCGCGGAGACGCCCGCGGAGAGCGTGGCCTTCATGGCGGACGCCTTCTCCATCTACGCCATGGTGGTCACCCAGAAGATCGAGACGAAGGTCATCACCGCGGGTGGCGAGACCTACAACATCACCGTCAGCTACGGCCCCGAGGCGGAGATTCCCATGGGGGCCACGCTGAGCGTGTCCGAAATCGAGGGCGACGCGGCGCAGGACTACCTGGAGCGCACCGAGGAATCCCTCGAGAGGGCCCAGCGCATCACCTGCGCGCGGTTCTTCGACATCAAGATCATGGACGGCGAGAACGAGGTGCAGCCCGCCGTGCCGGTGACGGTGCAGGCCGTGCTGGCCGACGGGACCCGCGACGGGGACGCCGCGCCCTGCGCCGTGCACTTCGCCGACGAGACCGCCGGGCAGCCCGACGTGGTGGAGGCCGCCGAGACCGGCGAGACCGTGGTGTTCCGCGCCGCCGGGTTCTCCGTGTGGGGCGTGGTGTACACCGTGGACTTCCACTGGACCATCAACGGCGAGACCTTCGATTACAGCATTCCCGGCGGCGATTGCGCCTCCCTGCGCGCGTTGCTGGGCCTGCTGAGCGTGGTCGCGGACGACCCGGAGACCGACGCAAACGAGCTGGACGACTTCATGGCCGCCATCGAGAGCGTGACGTTCAGCGATCCCGGCCTGGTGCTGGTCAATAAAATAGAAGAGGATACCACCGTGGGCGCGCTCAGGGCGGCGCTTGAGGTGGAAAGCGAGTACTCCGCCGCGCTGACCGACGAACAGCGCGCGCAGATCGACGCGCGCGCGCTGACCGCCGGGGACTGGGTGCTGTTCAGCCTCAGGCCCTTCTCCACCCCGGAGACCCTCACCATCGCCATGAACAATGGGGATACCTTCGACATCGCCGTCACCGACGCCCAGATCGCCACCCGCGTGCTGGCCGCCGACGGCAACACTTACAACATCACCCTCACCTTTGGGCCTGAGGCCGGGATTCCGCTGGATGCGGAGTTGAAGGCGGAGGAAATCCTGGAGAGCGAAAAGCCCGGGCTGTATACGTGGTATATGATGAAGGCTGGAGAGGTGCTCTATACCGATCTGTTTAATCCCATCAACGACGCCCGCTTCTTCGACATCGAGATTCTGTCCAACGGCGAGAAGATCGAACCGGAAGGAATCGTCTCCGTCAGTATTGCCCTGGAAAGCGAGACCGAACAGGCAGACAATTTGACGAAGGTCATCCATTATGAAGAAGATGGCCCGGTTGTGATGAATTCCTGGGAGGAGGACAATGCAAGCATCAAGTTTGAAACTGAATCCTTCTCGATTTATGGTGTGGTTGCCGTTCCCTCCAATTCTCCGACGGGAATCAGTGATTTGGCGGGTAGGCGCTTTACCATGCAGCACGGGAATAATTATGTGACTTCAACTTCTGTACAAGACACGGTAAAAAAACTTGGCAAGAGCACCAACTCAAATGATGCTGCTGTTTGGCAATTTGAGGGGACATATTTAGAAAACAGGTATTATATCTCGACAATTGTCAATGGGTCAAAGAAGTATTTGTATTTTGATAAAAACAGTAATGATAATGCTCATGCCCTGTTGAGTGATGTACCTCAGATGTTTGGTGTTAGTGACACTGGAGATGGAACTTATGCGCTATGTGGATATTACGAAGTCGGGGATCAAAAAGCCGAATACTATCTGAATGAATTCAGTGGTTCCGGTGGAAATGGATTTGCGGGTTGGCATGAGAGATCAAATAATTATGATAGAATGAAGTTGAACTTCAATAGCCAGCCTTTGCTCTATGGACGGGAATACATGATCGTTCTGGAAAAGAATGAGAAATACTATGTGGTCCTGAACGATGGTACACTAGAAGAGGTTCTTCGGTGGTATGAGGAGAATGGACAACAAAAGGTCGAAGTCTCTCGCCCCATGATGTGGAAATATGAAAGCTCCGGAAACAACTATAATGATGTTTATATTACTCACCAGGCGTTTGCCAGGACCACTGACTGGGCTTCCGTTGCCGATACATGGTATTACAGGTACCTGACGCCCAGCGGCAATACCGATGGAACGATCGGCATCAATACCGATAAGGTTGAGAAAGTAGACCAGCAAAATCAGGCTACGGATGCAGCAAACGCTGCATTAAAAGCCAACAGTGCGGTTCAGTATGATGCAAGCAACAAGACCATCAAGAGTATGTATAACAACCAGTATTTGAGCGTAGATGGCAATGGAAAGAACATGACCGCGGTATCCTCTGTCGGAGAAGCGGCGAAGGTGTATTTTCTCACGATGGATCAGTTCAGAGTTGAGCATGCAAATGATACTATAAGAAAATACAATCTTGTGAATCACATTGATATCGAGATTAATGCCACCGCTCGACTGACTGTTCCTCTGGGAAATACCAAAGTGTATGACGCAAGTCACAAAGAAATCAACATCGACGGTGACAGGATTTTACACCTTCAGGAAAAGGTTTTGGTAACACCCCAAGACTTGAAAAATGCAAGTATCGAAGCGTATACCAAAAATGATAACGGAGTTAAGAATCCTCTGGATGATGCTTATACCATCACCGGCTATTCAGGCAATGCGCCCATAGGCATTACGGATTCACAGGTGCGTGTTGAGGGAAGATTCCTGGTCTCTACTTACTTTAATGCCAAGGAGAATTCCAGCGATCAAAAAAATAATATCTACAGCACGGATGGGTGGGTTGATTCGGCGGAACATAGGGAACTAAGGTATAAAAACAGGGTTTTCTATGACCTTTCGACCAAAAAGGAAGTGAGATTTTATCTCACGTATGATGACCCTGACTCTGGACAAACGATTCAACTGTGTGATGCCCGTGGCAACGCATTGTACATTGACTCTATTGTTGAGCTGACGGGAAGCTTTGACTATTGGGACCCGGACAACGCTTGCCCTGTACTTCACGATGAAATGCAGCCTGATAGGGATTTTATTCAAGAATGGAAGGACAGGAATATTCTTTACACCGGAACCAGTGGAATGGACTTTACCATCGGTTCAGATGGCAGCGGAAAGCTCAATAAGCCGGGGATTCAGATTACCAAGTACATCTATGACGAAGCTGGTAATCAGATCAAGCTGTTACAACCTACTGAAAGTACGTTTGACATCTATCAAAAGAATATCAACCAAAGTGCGTCCCCTGATACAATACGCAACGACTATACAAACGTAGTTAGAAATGTTAATGTAGGAACATTCAACCAACAGATGGATGACAATACACTTGTAGACACGACAAAACCAGAGGAACACAACGACATTTATGGAGGCTATACGAATACCCATAGTGTGCAGGTTGATGTAGCGAAAAGTGGAACGGGTTCTGACTATGACTACAGCGTGACACCGGGCATGATATATATAAAGGAGAGAGCTGACAGCATACAGGACACTATCACTGACGAAAATGGAAAGACATGGGAGTATCAATATACGGTCATCAAGACAAAATACATCAAGCGCGATGCAAATGATACCACAGACAGGTATCACTTTACCCGCAAGATGACAGAGAAGGACGAATACAACAGCGTACCCGAGGTTGCTGGTTACTATTATAAAGACGAGAACAATGATACCAGCAACCCGAACAACAGCGACAGCCTGGATTTCTACGTCTACAACGTCTACAGCCCCGCAAAGACCTCCGTCATAGTCCACAAGGCTTGGGAGCAGAACGGAAAGCCCTATTCGCCCGAAAAGGGTACGACGGCTGATATCTACCTTGGCCGCTACAAGCTGACGCCGAAGGCGGATTACACCTCCGCGGACAACGAGACCAAGGCCCGCGTCATGATCTACCAGAAGAACTACGACCCGAAGAACGCCGTTTGGTTTGAGAATAACCGCGACCTCCGCCCGGACGATACTCTGAAAATCACCTTTGGACACCAGTACCACGAGGTGGTCAAGTATAGCATTAATGGTGGTCCGGAACAGCCATTCCCTGTCTATGACGATGCCCACAAGCCAAGCGACTGGGTCGACTATACCATCGAGGTGACCATCCCGTCCGACGGCAAGTTGATCATCGCACTGGACGACGAGTGGAGTGGCGTCGCCGGCAAGATCACCGTGAAGCGGGGCAACGATGTCATTGCCTCCATCGATGATGGCGATGTTCCCGATTCGCCCTATGAGAATCCGGACATGGTGTATACCATCGAGAAGAATGCCAACGATAAGCCTCTGGAATTCGGCCCGGTGAGGCTGCCGTCGGCCAACACCTGGACTGGAAGCGTGGAAAACCTCGATCCCTATGATGAGAACGGAAACCAGTACCGCTACTTCATACTGCGCGAGGAGTGCAACAAGGAAGGAACCCTCCTGGTGGTCGGCAAGGCGGAAAATGGCGAGGTGCTGACCTCTGACGGCATGGAGGACGATCCAACCCTGACGGCAACCAACCAGGTGCCCGCCACCACCATCACGATCAAGAAGACGGACAAGAACAGCCAACCTCTGCCCGGGGCCGTGTTCAGGCTGAGCATGAATAAAAACGGCTCGTGGGTCACCATCAAGGACAATATCACGGTCGCGGTGCCCGAGGGAGATACGGAGGCCACAGCTTCGGTGCCGAATCTGTTCGACGGTCGCTATAAGCTGACGGAGGTACAGGCGCCCGCCGGATATATCATCCTGAACCAGGAAATCTACTTCAACATCCAAAATGGCAACATCTCCCTGAGGAAGGAAAACGGCGCTACCGCGGATGGAGAGGTCTACAACAACATGGTCGCGGTTGATGGTACCATGTTTACCGTACAGAACGAACTCGGCGTCTCCCTCCCCGCCACTGGCGGCGAGGGTACGGACCTGTATTACGTGCTGGGTTCCCTGCTCACGCTGGCGGCGGTGGCGCTGCTGGTTCTGAGGCGGCGCGTCGACTGACCTTGTTATCCCGGGTCCCCGAGGGAACGATTAGAGTCTGTTCACACTATTGACAATAGCAGAAAACACTGTATAATAGAGTCATGCAGATCACGCAAGAGCAGTATGAGAAGATAGCGAAGTATCTA
>CADASI010000057.1 GCA_902790525.1 uncultured Eubacteriales bacterium | reverse complement strand
GTTCCACCATGCCTGCCTGCATGACGGACAACAGAACTTGACGCGCTTGATGCCCTCACGCTGGGTGATCGGTTTCCCGCAGCCAAGGCAGACGGACGGATCATCCGGTGTGGTCTCTGCTGCAGCGCGAAGGCCGGTCAGACCGTTGCGCTGGCAGTAGCCTTTGACGGCGCTGACGGAGACACCGAGCGTATTTGCGATAGAGACATATGTGTTCTACGAAAGCGGACTGGAGAGCGTCACCTTTGCCGACGGCGCGTCTGTCATTCCGGACGGAGCCTTCCGGGGCTGTGATGACCTGGAAACGGTGTATCTGCCGGACACCATCGAGCGCATCGGCGACAGGGCGTTTTACTACTGCGACATCGAGAGCATCTACATTCCTGCCGGCGTCCGGGAGATTGGCGATTACGCCTTCTATGAGTGCGACCTCGAAACCGTCCGCTTTGGCGGATCGGAGGCGGAGTGGGTGTCGATCGACATGGGCAATAACTACGCGATCAGGAACGCCTTCGTCATCTGCAACTGCCGGAGGGAAGAATGAGGCAGCTATACGCGATCGATTTTGTTGAGGTCTTCCTGGGCGGAGAGCACCGCCTTTTCTGAATCCGGCGTCAACAGTCCTTCGTCGGTGAGCAGCGGCGTATCCAGTACGGATTTGATGGTCACCGCGATACTGGCGCACGCGGCGACGGTCTTCTTCGATTCGGGACTGTACTGCCTGTAATCATCGCTTTCGCTTTTGAGGATATCCTCCATCCGGTAGAGCAGCGGCAGGAAACGGGCGTCAAGCCGCGCCAGCAGGTTGTAGAACAGGTACGTCCTTCTGCGAATGACTTCACACTGGAGCGAGGCAGTGTTCAGTTCCTCGGAAATGCGCTCTGCCTCGGCCAGGTTGGTCCTTGCCTTTTCGAGGTTCTTCCGCGCTGCTTCCCCGACCACGAGGCCCATCACCATGAGCGCCGGGCCCGCCACAAGACCGCCCAGGACCACCGTGCCGCCGGCCATTCCAAGGCCGCCGGCCGCGAGGGAACCGCCGCCGAAGAAGGCCAGGGTCGCGTTGGTGGCCGCCGCGCCGCTCAGGGCGCTGATGGCCGTGCCGGTGGAGGCAAATGCAAACGCCTGCGCCGCGCCATAGGCCCCGAAGGCAACCAGCGCGCCGCCCGCGGTGCCCGCCGCCGCGCCGCCCGCGATGGAAACGGCGTAATTGACCATGGATTTGAGTTCCGTGAATGCCCGCTCGTCGATATGGAGCTTTTTCAGTTCTTCCAGCCCCGTTGACTCCGTGAAATCCACGTTCTTGATCTGCGCGAAGGCGTCCAGAAACTGCCTGACGCTGTGGTTCAGCACATACAGCTTCTCCTCGCCCAATACCCGCAGCGCGCGCCCACTGGCTTCGCGCTGGGCATTCAACCGCGCGGTGGCATCCTCCACCAGCTGATTGGCGTTCTTATTCATGCTGCTGGCCGCGGAGGAATCGATTCCCGCCTTGACCGATTTCCCGACACCGACAGTTCCCGTCGCGGCGGCCAATCCGATAAACAACAATGGCAACGGCATATTGCTTCCCCCTTACAGATTGATGAGGTCCCTGACGCTTTCGAGAATGGCACTCTTTCGGTTCTCGATCTCTTTCACCGTGGCTTCGATGGTGAGATACGGCCGATCGGTCGTCTTGATCCATTGAAGCTCGCGCTCCAGGTCGAGCAGCGTCAAAAGACTGCTCTCCAGTTCAAGATACACGGCCCTGTCGATGCCCAGCTTGCGCAAAATGGTTCTGAGCAGCCTCTGCTCGGTGTCGTCAAAGCGCTCGTCGCTGTAGGCGATGGCGAGTAGATCCCAAGCCAGCAGCTTGGGCGGGATGAGCGTGTCCTCGGCTTTGACCGGGGACTGTATCGCCTCCACCACGCCCTCCTGCAGTACGTCGTTGTAATCCTCGGGATCGACGGCCTTTTCGATCTGCTGCCTGCACTCGCCGATGAGCTGTTCCTTATGGGCGGCGTAATCCGGGTCGAGCTCCTGCACGATGGCGTCGAATTTCTCCGCCTCGCTTTGCAGGATCTCGCCGTCTGCCGCCATCATGTAGTAGATGATTTTGAGTGCGTCCTTCGCCGATATGCCGGTGAGGGTCGTCGCCTCTGCGCTCTTCGCAGGCTTCTTTGCGAAGATGGCCGTGAGCTGCTCGGGCTTGATGTCCGGCAGCTTGACCTCCGGCAGCTTGACATCTGGTAGTTTGACGTCCTTTGTCGCGTTTTTCACCGTGTCCACCGCGCCCTGCACGGTGTTCGCGGCGCCCTTGAAAAGCCCTTGCAGGCCCTTGCCCAAGTCGATACCCGCCATGTCGATGCCTCCATTCTCAAAACGTTACTGTTCAGTTCGGGGTTGAGCGTCAGGTGGGCGATGAGGGCATCGCCCCTACAACGCACGGTTTCCGTAGGGGCGATCCCCTGATCGCCCGTCGAACTGAACAGTTGCATTACAGCTTCAATGGAATATCGGAATCCATGAGATCGTCGAATTCCTGCTGATTTGTAAACTGGGGTTCGCGTCCCAGTACCCGCTGTATGACCACATTGCCACGGATGACGCGATCGGAATCGCCACTCTGGAACCCCTGATCCATGGCGCTGAACCCCTCCAGGAAGGCGGTCAAATCCTCCGCGAGATATTCGGAGACCCGCGCCTCCAGCTGTTGCCGGTACACCTCCAGCTGCGCCAGTGCCTGCGCGGTCTGGGCCTCCGTCAGGAGCCGCTTCTCATACAGGAGCTTCGTCTCGGCGCTTTCCGCGGCGATCTCCCGATAGACGGCCACCGCGGCACGCCCGAATCCAATGTGGTTATAGTGCTTGACGAAAATCCCGGAGAATAGCACCGCGTTTCCCGCGGACTCCGTCGCGGCGTGTATGGCGGCATCTACGGTGTCCGCCGTGGTAAAGGTCATGCTGGCCACGGCGATCATACGGTCGATGGTCCGATTGCCGAAGGGCACGACGCCGTCCCAGTCGATTTCCGCTACATCCTCATGGGTGGCGAGCTCCCTGGCCAGCCGAACGGTGAAATAGGCGGTGCGAACCATGATTTCGTTCAGCACCACGGGCATAGCCTGCCTGGAGAGCGCCTCGACGAGGGGAATCCGGGTGATGCCCATGCCATCGGCGCGCCTGTACTTATCGATAACAGAGGGAAGTTTGGTGCCCTTCATCAGCTTGAGATCGGACAGCGCGGTCAGCAGCGAGACGAACACCTCGTCCACGCGCATATCCCGCTTGTACTTGTTCTGAAAACCCTTCATTTCGCCCGCAAGCTGCTTCTGCCACTTGTCGACGCACTTCACGACTTCGGACATCGCAGGGTTGACGTGCATGACCTTCCTGAGCCTGTTCAGCGTCTTGAACGACTTTTTGGATTCCGCCTCCGGTGCGGTGGCGTCATACAGCCATTTCATCAAACCGGCGACAAGGCCCGCGCCTGCCACGCAGATGCCGTTGTTCCGGCTCAACCCCTCCGGAAACAGGCGCACCTTATCGCCGTCGTACCGAAGCATACCATATAATAGAGATAATGTACAGATTCAGACTGAATACGGCGCAAGAGCCGTTGGCATAAATCTGGCCTTGAAATATCCGCTTACATGTGGTATTCTTGATTCAAAGAAGGGTTGCGACGTTGGTGACATTGCTCTGTCGGAGGTGGGATGGATGTGCGAATTGGCAATCAGGATACCGGACGCGGTGCTGTATGATACCAAGATGACGAAGGAGCAGGCGCTGTCCTTCGCAAAACGCGCCATAGCGCTGGGCTATTACACGCAAAACGGCGTTTCCATCGGCTATTGCGCACAGATCGCCGGTATGACGGAGGCGGATTTTATCAAGTACCTCGGCGAAAACCACGTTTCCATCTTCCGCTTCGATGATGCGTCGGAGTTTGCGGAGGAGATGAACAATGCCTAAGATCGTCGTCAACTCCACACCGCTGATCGCTCTGTGCAGTATCGGCAGACTGGATTTGCTTGAGAAGGTGTACAGAAGGATCCTCATTCCGCAAGCCGTCTATGACGAGGTTACGGAAAAGGATGACGCCGCCGGTCGTCAGATCGCGCAAAGGCCGGACTGGATCGAGGTCGTGCAGATATCCGACCGATCTCAGAAGCAGATGTATCGTGCCAGATTGCACGATGGAGAGGTCGAAGTGATGATCCTTGCGCAGGAAGCGCCTGTTGCGGACCTGGCCATTATTGACGACAATGCCGCCAAGAAGACCGCCAAATTCCTCGGCCTGCGCGTGACCGGTACGCTCGGCGTCCTCATGAGGGCGAGGCGCATGGGATACATAAACAGCGTCGCCGCGGTCATTGACGAGCTGTGCAAGAATGGATTCTATGTGGATGACGCTGTGCGGGCGATGGTCCTTGAAGGGGCGGGTGAGCAGGGCTGACAAAAGCAGGGACAGAAGAGGATTCACAGGACATTCACCACGGATTCATACCCCAAATCGTACCCCAAATACGATTGATCAGGGTTTATCGGCGTTGTGTTGCATTGCAGATTATTGTTCAATATATCCAATTTAATGACGCTATATTATGTTGAATTATACTAAATTCTCTCGTTTGTCCACAATTCAAATCCCTCCTTCTCCGCCAAGAAAATGACCTGAAAACGCTGTGTTTTCAGGTCATTTTGCGTTGGTGTGGATCGGGGGTCATTCCTCGAGGGTGCCGCCCATGGTGGCGGACTTTTCGCCGTCGTAGTCGAGCTCGTCGGCGCTGTGCTCGCCCTCGACGCTTTTGCCGATATCGGAGAAGCTGAAGGACTCCTCGGGGGCTTCGGTGGGGGCGGGGGCGTCGGCAGGGGTATCGCCGTCGGAGGCGTCGCCCTCGGCGGGCTCGGCGTCGGGCTCGGGGAGCTGGGTCACGAGACTGACGGTGAACCGGGCCTCGGCGCCGCTGGCGGCGCGGGCGGTGATGACCGCGGTGCCGTAGCCGCCGGTCATGGTCACGAGACCGTTGGCGTCCACGTTGGCCACGAGGTCGTTGCTGGTTAGCCAGGTGACGGTGGGGTCGTCCGGGTCGGCGGGCCGCAGGGTGGCGGTGAGCTGTATGGGCTTGTCGGCGTCCTCCTTGAGCAGGTACATCTCGGTCTCATTCAGTGTGACCTCGTGCACCAGCACCTGCACCTTGAGGGCGCACTCGGCGGTCTTGCCGTCGGCGGAGGCGCTGATCACGGTCTCGCCGGACTTGACGGCGCGCACCCTGCCGTTCTCCACGGTGGCGACGGCGGGGTCCGAGGACTGCCACTCGATGTAGTGCCCTCCGGCCTGCGCGTCGGGGTTGCCCTCGGCGTCCAGGAAGCGGGCCTCGAGGTCGAGCACGTCGCCGCGCTCCAGCGTAGCGGCGGAGGGGGAGAGGTCGAAGTTCGCCGCGGCCGGCTCCACGTTGATCACGGCGCTGGTGGCCAGACCCTCATGGGTGATGGCGCTGAGCACCGGCTTGCCCACGCCGACGGCGTGTATGGTGCCGTCCGCGTCCACGGTCAGGAGGCCGGGGTCGCTGGTGATCCAGCGCGCGACGGTCTCGGTGGCGTCGTCGGGGAAGTAGATCGTGCCCATCTTGAGCGCCGAGCCGGTGCCCACGGTCAGCGCCTCGGGGGTGAGGCGCATGGCGTCGCCGGAGACGTGCACCAGCACGTCGGCGTCGGCGCGGATGCCGTTCGGGGTGATTGCGTACACCTTCGTGCGGCCGCCGCGGTGGGCCGTCACGCGGCCCGTGGGGTCCACGGTGGCGACGTTTTCGTCCTCGCTGCGCCACTCCAGCAGCGTGTCGTCCGCGCCCTCGTTGAAGGTGGCGCTCAGGCCGGTGACCTCGCCCTTTTCGATGGTCACGCGGTCGGTGTTCAGCCGGAGGCTGGTGGTGGGGGTGCCCACCACGGTGACGTGCACGGTGGTCTTCGCGCCGCCCTCGGCGTCCAGGTGGATGTCCGTCGCGCCGGGCCGTATCGCGGTGATCTTGCCCGTGCGGCTCACCCGCGCCACGGTGTCGTCCACGGCGGCATAGCTGACGGCCTGGGCGTGGTCGGAGTCCAGCACGTATTTGATGGTGTAGGTGTCGCCCTTGCGCATGCGGATGGTGTGCGGGTAGGCGTAGAGGTGGTCCTCCTGGCCGTAGCGCATCGGCAGAAACAGCAAAAGCCCTATCGTCAGCGTGAATATCAGCGCGATCAGCTTGCCATAGACGGTTCTCATGGATGAAACCTCGCATCATTACATCATACATCAACATTATACGCCATCGCGGACGAAATGGTCAACTGATTTTTGAAAAGGACTTGCAAATTAATGCGCAATCCTGTAAACTGATAGCATCAATCATGCAGGGTGGCGTTTGCGTATGAGAATCAAGCTGAACGAGGCGCAGGATGCGGCGCTCAGGGCCTATTTGACGGACAATCCCGACGCGGAGCGCCTCTCCGCCCGGGAATACGTGGTGGACCTGTACGACATCGACCCGCCGGTCTCGCTGGATCTGGTGTTCGTCAAGGGCGGCATCGGCGTGGACGGCGCGGCGGAATTGTTGTACGACGAGGCGCTGGACGGCTGGTACATGGGCGCGCGGCTGGAGGCGCCGGAGCAGGTGCGCGACGCGCTGGTCCGGGCCGGGGCGATACCGGAATGAACGCGCAGGAGATGCTCAACGAGGGCCTGTTCGACAGCGTGGAGGACGCTCTCGGCCACGCGATCATCAAGAAGACGCCCCCGGAGGAGCAGATGCGGCGCATACGCTTTCGCTATCCCTCGCCGACGTTCTTCATAGAGTCCAACGAGTACATGCTCAGGCAGGCAGGGCTGGGGAACACCGACGCCTTCTATTTCTGGATGATCCCGGGGCTGGCGCGCTACGTGGCGCAGGAGAGCTTCGGCGAAAGGCCGCGGCTGAACACGCTGTCCAGGATGGCGGCGTACCTGAAATCGCTGTACCTGGGCATCCACATAGAGTGCTTCTACGCCGTGCTGCTCGACGCCCGTGGGACGCTCATCAAGACCGTGCTGGTGGGCCGGGGCACCGTGAGCGCCGCGCCGTTTGACATGGGCAGGATGCTCTCCCTGCTGGTGGAGCACAACGCCAAGGCCGTGGTGCTGTGTCACAACCATCCCGGCGGCACGCTCAAGCCCTCGCCGGAGGACATACAGTGCACGCTTCGGGCGCTGGCCGCCACGGCCACCATCAGCGTGCCCCTGCTGGATCACATCATCATCGCGGGGGAGAGCGCCGTCAGCATCCGGGACAGCGGCTATATACAGCCCGATCTGTGGGTCATGATGCAGGGGCCGAGGCACAAGCTGGTGCGGGACTGGGTGGACGCGGACCTGCTGTGTTAAGGAAATATTGACCGTCTCATGAGAAATACACAAAAAATCCAAGAATTAACCTGGATATCACAATTCGGCGGGCGGTTTTACGCCGGGATTCAACATTGCAAAGGTATACTGTGGACAACAAAATACATAGACTGAACGGGAGGCTGACGGCATGTATCTCGATCATCGCATTACGGTAAAGATTGCCCGGATACTGGACATGGTCGATCTGTCGGCGCTGCTTTTGGACGCGGAGGGAAACGTCATACTGCCCGAGGGGGACCAGCGGGTGTTCACGCTGCCTGAGGAGCTGAGGCAGAACCCCACGATGCCCTTCGTGTACGGCGCGATGACGCTGATTGGCACCACGGAGGAGCAGCCCGTGTTCATCTGCCTGCACGGCGACAGCGAGGACGTGAAGAAGTGCGCGGTGCTGTGCGCGGAGCTGATCAACCTGCTGCTTCGGGAGGACATGAGCCAGACCAGCCGCGACCAGGCCGTGCGCATGATGCTGCGTGGCGAGGTGGAGGGGGCCGAGTTCGAGTCCCTGGCGGCGGAGCATGAGATTCCCATGGAGAAGAACCGCTGCGTCATGTACTTCTACTTCCAGGACATGGACGTGGAACCCGCCATACAGATGATGAACGACACCCTCACCGACCCGGGCGACCTGGTCACCGAGGTCGGGCACCATTCGGTGGCCATGCTCAAGACCGTCAGCGAGGAGGGCGGCCTTGCGGACGTGGAGGAGTTCGCCAACGCCTTTGAGAGCAGCTTCCTGACGGAGAACGGCTCCACGGTGTTCGTGGGCATCTCCGACGCCCGGGAGCGGCTGGAGGACATCCCCGCGGCCTTCGAGGAGGCCCGCAACGCCATCAACGTGGGCCGGGTGTACCACGCCAACAAGCACGTGTTCACCTACAGGAGCCTGCTGCTGGAGCGCTTTTTAAGCGACGTGTCCCCGGAGATGGGCCTGAGCTACAACGGCTGCATATTCAACCGCGCCACCGCCCGGCTGTTCAACGACGAGATGGTGCACACCATCGAGACCTTCTTCGACAACAGCCTGAACCTGTCGGAGACCGCCCGCAAGCTCTACATCCACCGAAATACCCTGGTGTACCGGCTGGAGAAGGTGCAGCACGCCATCGGGCTTGACCTGCGCAACTTCGACGACGCGGTGACCTTCAAGATGATGATGCTGCTGGGCAAGGGCAGCGCCGCGCGCCGGTTCCGCCTGTAATATGGGCAACAAACCCACGCGCGTCGTCGCGCTGATCTGGGCGGCGGTGATGATCGCCGCGGTGTCCTCCACGCTGACGCTGCTCTTTGCCGGGGCGAGGTCCGGCGATCACTGGGTCAGCGCGCAGGAATACGAATCCGTGCAGCGCTACAGGCGGCTGGACGAGGTGCGCGACATACTGATGACCCAGTACTACCAGCCCCTCGACGAGGAGGCGCTGCTGACCGGGGCCATCCGCGGCATGACCAAGGCGGTGGGGGATGTGTACACGTTCTACTACACCCCCGAGGAGATGCAGCGGGAGAGCGAGGACGAGCAGGGCCGCTACCGGGGCATCGGCGTGCTGATCGAGCGCAGCGTCGACGGCTACATCGAGATCGTGCGGGTGTACCCCGACACCCCCGCGGAGCTTGCGGGGCTGAAGGTGGGCGATCTGATCTACGCGGTGGACGGCAAGCTGGTGGGCGGCCTGCGCGGCAAGAACTACGAGGACGGCGTGAAACTCATCCGCGGCGAGGAGAACACCACCGTGCGCCTGGGCATACTGCGCGGCAAGGAGACCTTCGAGACAGATGTCATGCGCGCCGACGTGAACGTCAGCTACGCCAGCTACCAGCTGCTGGGGGACGACGTGGGCTATGTGTCCATCTCCCAGTTCAGCGGCGACGCCGCCGACCGGTTCGACGAGGCGCTGGGCTACTTCAAGGGCCACAACGCCAAGGGGCTGATCATCGACCTGCGCAACAACCCCGGCGGCTTTTTGACCGAGGTCAACCGCATTGCGGACAGGATACTGCCCAAAGGCATCATCGTGTACATCCAGGACCGCGACGGCGTGCGCACGGACTACTACTCCGACGCGGAGATGTATGATATCCCCGTGGTGGTGCTGGTCAACCGGATGTCCGCCAGCGCCTCGGAAATACTGGCCGCCTCGGTGCAGGCGCTGGATCGGGGCAAGGTGGTGGGCGTCACCACCTACGGCAAGGGCATCGTGCAGACCCTCAAGACCTTCGAGCCCGACGGCGCGGGCATGCAGTACACCACCTCGAGCTACTACGACGCCCAGGGGCGAACCATCAACGGCGTGGGCGTCACCCCGGACGTGGAGGTGGCCCTGGAGGGCGACCGGGTGCCCATGGACCCCGATCCCGCAAGCGACAACCAGCTGGCAAAGGCGCTGGAGGTGCTCCGGGAGGAGATGCGGGAGAGGGAAGGATAATACAGACAGAGGGCTGTCACAAAACGCATAATCATTCAGGTGTGTGCATGTCGTAGGGGCGGCGATGCGCCGCCCGCCCATGAAGTACGTTGTGTTTCGTACCCAGGCGGGCGCCGCATCGGCGCCCCTACGCATGTTTCATGAATCTGTATGCGTTTTGAGACAGCCCCTTTGCTGTAGGGACGCCATTCATGGCGTCCGCCGACACACGCCCCCTCAGTCAGCTGCGCTGACAGCTCCCCCTGCGCAGGGGAGCCTGAGCTTCGTAGGGACGCCATTCATGGCGTCCGCGATCACGGCACGTCCAGGTACCGTGCCACCAGCATGGGATAGTAGTTGGACTTATACATGTGCTGTCCGGACACGTCGGCGTAGGCCACGTAGCGCCGGCCCATGGTCGGGGAGGTCATGGAGGACTTGTTCTCCAGGATCACGAGCTGCTGCTCGTTGCTGTCGCCCACGTCCATGACGACATACTGCGTGTCGCCCTCGGTGAAGCTGTCGATCAGCTCGCCCTTGCACTGGAACACGCGACCGTTCCACTGCTCGAACAGGCTCTTCAACTGCTTGTAATCCATGGCCCAGGCCTTGGCCGAGTATTCCGCCAGCGAGGGCAGGTAGTTCACGGTGAAGCTGATGACGGCGTCCTCCTTGCCCTCGCGCGTGGCGCGGAAGCGCACCACGTTGTCGCCGATGGTGGTGAACCGGGCGATGAAGGAGAAGCGGCCGGTCTCCATGTCGATGGTGAGGCTCTCCTCGAGGTAGTCGGTGTCCACGGAGATCATGGCCCCGGGCTCGGTCTTGCCGGTGACGGCCATCGTGCGGGAGGCGCTCTTGTCGCTGACGGTGGTGTCCAGCTCCAGCTCGATGTCGTAGTGCTGGCGGAAGATGTCGATCTCCTTGCGGGTCTCCCGGTGGCGCGGGGTGCGCACGATCAGCGTGATGATGTTGTCGCCGATGGGCTGCACGGACACGTTGGTGGACAGAAGCCCGCTTCGGTCGATGGAGGGGGTCACGTTCTCGCCGTTGACGAACACCGTGCTGCCGGGCACCACGTTCAGTATCAGCGGGTACACCGAGGTGACCACGGTGGTGCGGTCGTTGGCGGGGCTGGAGATCTTAAGCGGCGACTCCGGCACGTCTATGGAGAAGTTCAGAAGCGGCAGACGGGTCTTGTGGCCCTTTTCCGAGATCAGCATGGGGGACATGGTGATGTCCGCCGAGTCCACGTCGGCCACCGAGGGGCCGAACCAGTCGGAATCCGCCACCTCAAGGCGCGCCACGCCGCCGGAGATGCTCAGCGACTGGTTCATCTCCGGCAGGAAGATCTGGTCGCCGTCCTTGCCGTAGAAGGCGATGGAGTGGCCCTGCCGCAGATCCGGCATGGTCACCGTGTCGATGGTGGGGGTGTAGGCGCCCCGGGTGTAGAGCCGGGTGAGCCGGTAGCTGTCGATCCAGGTCCACAGCTTGTAGACGCCGATGCCCAGCGCGCACAGCGAAACCACCGTGACGGCGGCCATGCCGACGCGCCGGAGCACCGCTCTGCGCGACTTGGGCGGCGCGACCGGCGCCTCCTTCGGCTTCGTGGGGTCGGCGGTGGGCAGGGGCTGCTTGCAGTTCGGACAGTACAGCGTCTTGTCCGCGCAGAAGCTGCCGCAATAGGGGCATTTCAATTTATCCTCCTTCGGTGTGCGGGACACCCTTGACAGATGATATTATAATACATTTTACATTGTATCACAAAAATGACGCCAATGCGATAAAATGTTTGTTCAGTTTTCATGTCGGACTATCGACATTCGGCAAAAGTATGGTATAATGATTAGGAAAACGGAACGTTTTCCGGGTTGGCGGCTCCCGAAGGGAAAGACGCCGACAATCATGGTATAATGATTAGGAAAACGGAACGTTTTCCGGGTCGGCGGCTCCCGAAGGGAAAGACGCCTACATTCATGGTATAATGTTGAAAGACCACATACGATGGAGGCGTGCTATGGACGATTTTCTCGAGCAAACGGCGGTAAGACAGAAGCAGGGCGCATACACGCTATTATACTATCTCATATGGGTGCTTATGGTGGTGTTCGGGCTGTTCGCACTGTTCGGGCTGATGAACATCATGGGGGTGAACCCGGAGACCGGGGGCATGGCCTTCCGCCTGCCGATGCTGATCATCGCGCTGGTGTTCAGCGGACTGGCGTTTCTGTGCTTTCGCGGCAAGGACGAGTGCCGGGTGGAGTATGACTACACCTTCACCAACGGTTCCCTGGACATCTCCAAGGTGATGAACGAGCGTCGGCGGCGCTACCTGTGCGCTCTGGAGACCAAGGAGGTGCTCTCCTGCGGCCCCGCCAGCGGCCCGGCGTTCCAGAAGGTGCTGAAGGAGCCCGGCGTCAAGCTGCACAACTGGTTCGTGAACCGGGAGGCGCGGCTCACGTATTTCTATTTTCAGAAGAAAGGCGTCAAGCACGTCATCGTGCTGGAGCTCAACGAGGAGATGCTCTCGGTGATTCGCTCCAAGAAGTACCTCCAGATGGGCGTGTGGCATGACGCGGACGGGAAGTCTTCCTATGCAAGCCTATCTTGACAATTCCGCCACCACCCGCCCCTGCGAGGCCGCCATACGCGCCATGGAGGACTGCCTGCGGGAGGGCTGGCACAACCCGTCGTCGGTGTACAGGCCCTCGGTGGAGGCGTTCAAACGGCTTCGGGAGGCCCGGGAGAATGTGCTTAAACCCCTGCGGGGGACGGGGTGCGAGCTGATATTCACCTCCGGCGGCACGGAAGCCAACAACCTGGCCGTGCTGGGCGCGGTGACCCGCATGCGCGGCAGGCAGATCGTGGCCGTCAGCGCGGTGGAGCACCCCTCGGTGCGCGCCGCCTTTGACGAACTCGCGGCGCTGGGCCACGACGTGCGGGTGATCGGCGTCGATAAAGAGGGCGTACCCGACTGGGCGGCGCTGGAGAAGGCGCTTCAGGACGGCGCGTCGTTCGTGAGCATGATGCAGGTCAACAACGAGACCGGCGCGCTGCTGGACGTAAAGCGGCTTCACGATACCGTGAACGGGCGGGCGCTCATCCACGTGGACGGCGTGCAGGGCTACCTGCGCGTACCCTTCGACATGCGCTGCGCCGACCTGTACACGCTGTCCTCCCACAAGATCCACGGCCCCAAGGGCGTGGGCGCGCTGGTGATGAAGAAGGGCGTGAAGCTGAACCCCCGGCAGGTCGGCGGCGGGCAGGAGGGCGGCCTGCGGTCCGGCACCGAGAACACCCCCGGCATCGCGGGGCTGACCGCCGCCGTGACGGAGATGGTCAGGCTGGGCCCGGACATGGCCAAAGGGCTGATGGCGATGAAGCTGAGGCTCGTCGACGGCGTCCGGCAGGCCGTGCCGGACGTGATCGTCAACGGCCCGGACCCGTTATCCGCCGCGCCGCACATCGTCAACCTCGGCTTCCCCGGCGTGCGGGGCGAGGTGATGCTGCACGCGCTGGAGGGGGAGGGCGTGTGCGTGTCCACCGGGTCGGCGTGCTCGTCGAAGAAGCTGAAGGTCAGCGGGGTGCTGACCGCCATGGGCATCAGGCCCGACGTGGCCGAGTGGGCCGTGCGGTTCAGCCTGAGTCCCCACACTACCGGAAAAGAAATCGATTACACCGTGGAGAAGATCGGAAGTGTTTACGGTCTGCTCGCGCGGGTCCAAAGGAGATAAAGACGCATGCGTCACGTGCTGCTCGTCCGCTACGGCGAGGTATTTTTGAAGGGCGCGAACCGCCCGCATTTTCTCAAGGTATTGACCGACAACGTGAAGAAGGCCGTCAAACCCATCGGCGGCCACGTGTGGCTGTCGGATTCCCGCATCTACGTGTCCGACTTCACCGACCTGGACGCCTGCATCGACCGGGTGACCAAGGTGTTCGGCGTGTACTCCGTCAGCCCCGCGGTGGAGCTGGAGAAGGACTTCGAGGCCATCGCCGCGGCATCTGTGGAGATGATGAAGCCCTACTCCGGCACCTTCAAGGTGCAGGGCAAGCGCTCCGACAAGCGCTTCCCGATGAACTCCATGGAGATCGCCATGGAGATCGGCGGGCGGGTGCTGGAGGCCAACCCCAACCTGAAGGTGGACGTCCACACCCCGCAGCACCGGCTGATGGTGGAGATTCGGGACATGGCCTACATCTGCGTGGAGGAGATCCGGGCCGTGGGCGGCCTGCCCATGGGCTGCGGCGGCAAGGCGGGGCTTTTGCTGTCCGGCGGCATCGACTCCCCGGTGGCCGGGTACATGCTGATGAAGCGGGGCGTCAAGCTGTGCGCCATACACTTCCAGAGCCCGCCCTACACCGGCGAGCTGGCGAAGGACAAGGTGCTGCAGCTTGCCAAAAAGCTGGCGTACTACTCCGGTGGCATGCGGGTGTACATGGTGCCCTTCACAAAATGCCAGCTTGAGATCCACGAGAAATGCCCGGAGGAGCTGGGCACGCTGATCACCCGGCGCTTCATGATGCGCATCGCGGAGAGGCTGGCGCAGGACTTCGGCGCGCTGGCGCTGATCACCGGCGAGAGCCTGGGCCAGGTGGCCAGCCAGACCATGGAGGCCATCACCTGCACCGACGCCGTGGTCAATATGCCCGTGTTCCGGCCGCTGATCGGCATGGACAAGAACGAGATCATGGACATCGCCAACAAAATCGACACCTTCGAGACCTCCATACTGCCCTATGAGGACTGCTGCACCGTGTTCACCCCGCGGCACCCCGTCACCAAGCCGAAGCTGGAGACCATGCCCAAGGTGGAGGAAAAGCTGGACGTCGAGGCGCTGGTGGACGAGGCGGTCGCCAATGCCGAGACCATCATCGTCGACCCGGAATAAACCATCTCTTCACGGATAGTTATGGGATGTGCTTCTCCATCCCTCCGGAACCTCTCCGCCCCCTTCGGGGGCACCTCCCCTGAGAGGGGAGGCAAGGGGGCTACGGCATGCGCGCGGTAGCCTCGGCTCCCCTTCCAGGGGAGCTGTCGCCGACGAAGTCGGTGACTGAGAGGTCTTGCCTTTCCCTTGAGGCAACTTCGAAAAACCCTGTTTTCGCAAGCATTGCCTCGGAAAGAAACCTTGTTTTACAGGGTTTTCCGAAGTAATGTATGCGGCAAAGTG
>CADASI010000056.1 GCA_902790525.1 uncultured Eubacteriales bacterium | reverse complement strand
TCAAAGTATTCCAGCCATTTTGCCCGAATCAGGTCGGCGTTGGCTTCGACGATCCGGATCAGCTTTCTCAATTAATTAGATAGTATCAGATGGGCGTTGTCCTGGAGGATTTTTTCCAGATACCTCACGTCATTTTCAGAAAACCCGTCGATGTTCTCCCAGCGATAATCCGGAAGATAACAGGTCGCGCTGTAAAAACCGCCGTCGACCGACCTTTCAAAATACACCTTCACCGAACCGTCCGGTTTCATTTCCGAATGGGCGATGCCAGTATCATCGGAAAGCGTCATATAGCCATACATCATGGGAAACACGCTCCTTATTTCCGATCCCTCCCTCACAGCCCCTTCGCGATCTGCGCGGCGAGGCGGGCGTTGTTGTAGACCAGCTGGATATTGGAGGCGAGGCTGTCGCCGCCGGTGATATCCTTGATCTTTGCCAGCAGGAAGGGGGTGGTCTGCTTGCCGCGGATGCCCTTGCGGTTGGCCTCGGCGACGGCGTCGTCGATGGCCTTGTTGATGACCTCGGGGTCCATGCTGTACGCCTCGGGGATGGGGTTGGCGACCAGCATGCCGCCCTTTAAGCCCATGCCCAGCTTGGCGCGGAAGGCGGCGGCGATCTCCTCGGGGGTGTCGAGCCGGTAGTCCACGTTGAAGCCGGACTTGCGGGTGTAGAATGCGGGCAGCTCTTCGGTCTGATAGCCGATCACCGGCACGCCCTTGGTCTCCAGGTATTCCAGCGTCAGGCCCAGGTCCAGTATGGACTTGGCCCCGGCGCACACCACCAGCACCGGCGTCATGGCCAGCTCCTCCAGGTCAGCGGAGATGTCCATGGTGACCTCCGCGCCACGGTGCACGCCGCCGATGCCGCCGGTGGCGAACACCTTGATGCCCGCCATGGCCGCGATGATCATGGTGGTGGCCACGGTGGTCGCGCCGTCGTCGCCCCGGGCGATCAGCACCGGCAGGTCGCGGCGGGACGCCTTGGTCACGTCGTAGCCCTTCTTGCCCAGGTACTCGATCTCGTCGGGGGTCAGGCCCGCCTTGAGCCTGCCCTTGATGATGGCGATGGTGGCCGGTACCGCGCCGTTTTCGCGGATGATGCGCTCCACGTTCAGCGCCGTCTCCACGTTCTGCGGATAGGGCATGCCGTGGGAGATGATGGTGGATTCCAGCGCCACCACCGGCTTGCCCGCCTGTAGCGCCTCGCTGACCTCGGCGGAAATGTCCAGATATGCGTTCATGCTCATGCCTCCTGATCGTTGCCTTTGTCTGCCTCTATTATAGCCCACCCGGGGGAAAAAGGCAAGGGCGGTCAAATGTGTCGAAAATAAGTAAAAAAATCATTTTTTTGTCGTTTTGGTATTGCATTTGTCACAGTTATGAAATATAATAGAATTAAATCCACATACGGGGGTAATATCAATGAAAAATAAAACCCTGCGCGTGTTGCGCGTCGCGTTGGCGTGCGTGCTGATGGCGGCGATCATGGCGTCCGGCGCGCTGGCCGCGTCGTATTCGGCCAGGGTCAACGCGAACACAAAGGTGTACAAAGCGCCGCAGAAGTCGTCGGCATCGACGAAGGCGCCGAAAAACATGAAGGTGACGCTGAAGGCCACCTCGGCCGGCTGGGGAAAGATCACCTACAAGGACAGGACCGGCTACATACCGATCAAATATCTGACGCTGACGGACCCGCTCAAGTCCTACGTGGTGGTGAAGTCCACCGTGTACAAAAAGCCGGGCTCCGACAAGCTGGGCACGCTGAAAGTGGGCCAGGTGGTGTACGTCATCGGCGTCAACGGTCGTTACGCGCGGCTGGGGAACAAGTCGGGCGCGGTGCTGGGGTACGTCAAGGCGGCGAACCTGAGCCGGAACAAGTCGGCCACCACCACCTCCAAGAGCGACAGCGACACCAGCAGCAGCCTGGCCTCGGTGCCGGAGAAGCTGCGCTCCACCACCACCAGCCCGAGCGTGTCGAAGATCGAGTACGCGATCTACGTGGCGCAGAACCTCATCGGCACGCCCTACGCAGAGAACTCCAACCCGCCCGAAACGTTTGACTGCGCCAAGTTCACCCTGTGGTGCTACGACAAGGCCCAGAGCGGCACGATGAAGGATTCCTCCAAGAACCAGGGCTACGACGAGCGCTACGACAAGGTCGGCTACGGCGACCTCAAGCGCGGCGACCTGGTGTGCTTCAACACCATCTCCACCGACGACGACGAGAGCGACCATGTGGGCATCTACATCGGCGACGGCTACTTCATCCACGCCTCCTCCGCGGGCGGAAAGGTCATGGTCAGCCAGATGGTGTCCGGCTCATCGGATTACTACAAGCGGAACTTCAGTTGGGGCAGGCGGATTTTCAAATGATGATCCGCCCCTCATACACCGTCTCGGCCGGGCCGGTCATGAACATGTGACCGTTCCCGGCCCATTCTATTTTCAGCGTGCCGCCGGGCAGGCGGACGTCGGTTGCGCGGGGCAGAAGCCCCAGGGACGCCCCCGCGGCCACCACCGCGCAGGCCCCGGTGCCGCAGGCCAGCGTCTCGCCGTCGCCCCGCTCCCACACCCTAACGTCCACGCCGCCCTGCGGGTCGACGCGGCAGAACTCGATGTTGGCGCGGCGGGGGAACAGCGGGTGGCACTCCATCATGGGCCCGAAGCGGCGGAAGGCGTCGTCGTCGGGCCAGAGGTCGAAGGTCACCGCGTGGGGGTTACCCATCGACACGCAGAAGAACCGGGCGTCCAGGCCGTCCAGCGGCACGCGCACGATGTTCTCCGGCGCTTCCACGGGGATCTCGGCGGGGTCGAACCGGGGCGCGCCCATGTCCACCGTCACGGCGCGGGCCAGGCCGTCTTCCCCGGGGATCACCGACAGCATGAGCACCCCGGCCAGCGTCTCGATGGTCATGGGGTCCCTGCGCGCGATGCCCGCGTCCCACAGGTACTTGCCCAGGCAGCGGATGCCGTTGCCGCACATCTCAGGCTCGCCGCCGTCGGCGTTGATGATGCGCATGCGGGCGTCGGCGACCTCGGAGGGCAGCGCCAGTATCAGCCCGTCCGCGCCCACGCCGAAGCGCCGCGCGCACAGCCGCTTCGAGAGTGCCGCGGGATCGTCCGGGACTTGACGAAAACCGTTTATGATGATAAAATCATTCCCGATACCATGCATCTTTGTGAATTCCATCGAACACGCTCCCTTTCACGACCATTATAGCAGATTCGGCGAGGGTTTACAAGGATGGCCAAGAACCGGTCGAACGACCGCGAAAACAGGAGGAAAAAAGATGAAGAAGATCATTGCCCTGCTGCTCTCCCTCATGATGCTCTTCGGCATGGCCGCCTTTGCGGAGGAACAGGACCCCGCGATGGTGTGCTGCCTGAGCAACATCGTGTTCGAGACCACCACCAACGGCGAGACCACCGCCATGAACCTTGAGGGCCTGGAGACCTACCTGTCCCTGGACACCTCCGACGGCCTGGCGCTGGTCGCCCAGATGTTCAACGGCGACGATTCCCTGATGCTGGCCCTGGCCAAGGTGGTGGGCACGCAGCTGCACGTCGGCATCGAAGGCGTCGACAAGACCTTCGTGGCCGATATCCCGAACCTCCAGGGCCAGGATACCGCCGGCCTGGCGGAGTCCCTTCGCCCGATGCTGCCCGCCCTGCTGAACCTTGAGCTGCCCATGGTCGACGTCGGCAGCCTGCCGAAGCTGGACCTCGTGCCCGTCGTGAGCATGGTCGGCGCTCAGACCGAGGGCGACATCACCACCTTCTCCGTGCCCGCCGAGTCCATCAACGCCCTGATGGACCAGATCATCGAGGTCATGAAGGGCATGGACAGCTCCGTGCCCGGCATGGAGCAGGTGCTGCCGATGCTGGAGCAGCTGCGCGCCTCCGGCATGAGCGTCGCGCTGTCCGGCCAGGTCGTGGATACGGCCGACAAGCAGACCACCACGCTGGACGTCTACCCCGTCAGCGGCGGCCAGACCGCCGAGAGCGCGGCGCTGACGCTGACCCTCACCTCCGCGCAGGATGACCTCAACCTGACCGTGGACGTGAACACCGGCGCGCAGGTCATGAACGTCGCCAGCCTCCAGATCCAGACCGAAGCCCCCACCAAGAGCCTGGTGAGCACGCTGGACATCGCCGGCATGATGAAGTTCAACTTCGCCCTGTTCCAGGAGGAGGGCCTGCAGAAGGCCGCCCTGACCATGGAGAACGGCGCGGACGCGGACGCCGGCTTCACCATGACGCTGGCCTACGGCAAGACCGGCGGCCAGAACACCCTCGATTTGTCCTTCACCGCCGGCGAGGATACCGCGTTTGAGCTCGTCACCAATTCGGCCGCGGGCGCCGACGGCGCCGTCGCGGGCACCCTGGAGCTGAACGCCGCCAGCAGCGGCACCAGCTTCCACGTGAACGCCGATTTCGAGAAGTTCCTCGGCAGCCTGGACCTGGGCGGCTATGAGCTGCCTGCCGCCACCGCGCCCATCGAGGAGATCGAGAGCGCGGAGAACAGCGAGGCCCTGCAGACCGCGCTGGCTCCCGTGATCGAGTACTTCACCCAGGCGCTGGCCAACGCCGCCGCCTGATGACGGCATGATACAAAACTCCCCTGCGCGACGATCGCCGCGCAGGGGAGTTTTATATGTCGTAATCAGCGCTTCTTGTAGAACGGGCCGTAGTTGGCGCAGGCGCGGTAGTCGGCGCCCTCCTTGTCCATGCCGAAGGCGTTCCAGGCCGCGGGGCGGTAGATCTTCTCCACGGGCACGTTGTGCATCGCCACGGGGATGCGCAGCATGGAGGCGAAGGTGATCAGGTCCGCGCCGATGTGGCCGTAGCTGATCGCGCCGTGGTTGGCGCCCCAGTTGCCCATGACCTCATACGCGGTCTTGAAGGGGCTGCCCTCCACACCGTCGCAGCGGGGGGCGAACCAGGTGCAGGGCCAGGTGTAGTCGGTGCGCTTCCACAGGATGTCGTTGACCTCGTCGGGCAGCTCGACCGTCCAGCCCTCGGCGATCTGCAGCATCGGGCCCAGGCCGTCGACCAGGTTTAAGCGGATCATGGTGGCGGGCATCTCGCAGTCCGTCACGAAGCGGCTGGAGTATCCGCCGCCGCGGAAGTAGCCCAAATCGGCGTAGTTCCAGGTGGTGTGCGCCATGATGGCCTCCTGGTCGGCCTCGGTGACCTCGTACCAGGGCTTCATCACGCGGTTGCCGGCCGCGTCGCGGGCCTGGCCGTTGGCGTCCAGGCAGCACGCGCCGGAGTTGATCAGGTGGATGATGCCGCCGTTCTCCTTCGCCTTGCCCTCCAGGTCATAGCCGGTCACGCGCTTGACGGACGCCGGGCTCCAGAAGGTGCGCACGTCGGCGAACATCTGCGCCCTGTTGGTCAAGAGCTTCATGAACAGCATGCCCAGGCCGTTGAGCACGTCGTTCTCGGTGGCCAGCACGTAGGGCTCGCGCGCGCCGTTGTGGTCGAAGCTGGTGTTCAGCATGGCCTCGGGGAAGTCGCAGTTCGGATAGAAGTCGGTCCACTGGCGCTGGCCCTGGAAGCCGCCGGCGATGGCGTTGTGGCCGACCATCTCCTCCTCCGCACCCTTGGGCAGGTTGGGATTGCCGTTCATCAGGTCCTTGATGATCAGGTACATCTTGAGGGTGAACTCCCAGTCCTTGGCTTTCTGCGCCTTGGAGCGCTGCATGGCCTCGGGGTTCTTGTCGAAGCCCTCCTTGACGTGCTTGTCCGCCCAGGCCTTGAGCTTCTCATACTCCTTGGCGTCGTAGATGCCCTCGGTCATGCGGCGGATGATCTCCACCTCGTCCACGGACTCGACGCGCATGCCCAGGTACTCCTCGATGAACTTGGAGTCGATGATGGAGCCGCCGATGCCCATGCAGATGGAGCCGATCTGCAAATAGCTCTTGCCCCGCATGGTGGCCACGGCCACGGCCGCGCGGCCGAACCGGAGCAGCTTTTCCTTCACGTCCTCGGGGATCACGGTGTCGTCGGCGTCCTGCACGTCATGGCCGTAGATGCCGAAGGCCGGCAGGCCCTTCTGGGCGTGCCAGGTACACCGCGCCGGGGCGCTCGGTGGCGTTTAAACCCCACACGGCCTTGATGGTGTTGCGGTCCATGTCCATGGTCTCGGAGCCGTAGCACCAGCAGGGGGTCACGGTCAGTGTGATGGCCACGCCCTCGCGGCGGAACTTCTCCTCGCAGGCGGCGGTCTCGGCCACGCGGCCGATGGTGGTGTCGGCGATGACCACCTTCACGGGCTCGCCGTTGGAGTAGCGCAGGTTCTCCTCGAACAGCTTCGCGGCGGATTTCGCCATGTTCATGGTCTGCTCTTCCAGGCTCTCGCGCACCTTCAGCGGTCCGCGGCGGCCGTCGATGACCGGGCGGATGCCGATGGCCGGATAGCTGCCCAAATACCTGTTCTCTGCCATAGAAATCAGTCCTCCTTAAAATTGCCGTCATTTCTGACAATGCAAATATCGTTTTTACCGTCAACTTTACTATACCATTGATCGTATCGGTTGTATTGTGCTATAATGGCAAAAAATAAAAGAATTTTCACTTTTATAACGCGACGGCGTCATTGACATATGTATGTTCACAGTATAAAATAAAAGTGTCCCGAAAGGGACCGGGAGCGGGCACAAACGCCATGGCGGTTGCTCCATCATCCCTGAGAAGGGAGGTGGATGCATGCGTATTACATTCCATATCGGAAAATATACGATCACAATCGTTATATGTGAGACGTATCGCAAAAAGAACAGCCGCCACTCCGACAAGTGACGGCTGCCTTTGCGGTGTAAAACTGCAAGTCCGGTAGCAGCTTAAGGAGCAACCGCGTGTGCGGCCCGCTCTTCGTCTATATTATAACGCGGACGACCGATTTTGTCAAGGAGCAGCGCATGCACTATCTGGATTACAACGAGCAGATACAGCACCGCACGGGGGACTTCCCGCTGGCCTACTACCCGGTGGACGAGCGCCACGAGCGCTACCGCATGCCGATGCACTGGCACCGGGAGGCGGAGATCATACGGGTAAACCGGGGGAGCCTGGCGCTGTACGTGGACAACCAGTCCCTGGAGCTTCGCTCGGGGGACGTGATGCTCATCGGCGAGGGCGTGATCCACGGCGGGGAGCCGGAGGGCTGCGAGTACGGCTGCATCGTGTTCGACCCGGCGCTTCTGACCCGTGAGGACGCCTGCAAGCGCGCCATGAAGCGGGTGCTGGGCCGGAGCATCTGCCTGCGGCGGGAGACGCTCGATGCCGACGACCGGCTAACCGGCGCGATCGACGCCCTCTACGCCAGCGTGTCCGCGGGCATCGAGGCGGCCGCGCTGCACGTGATGGGCGCGCTGTTCGGCTTCTTCGCCCTGCTTTCGGACCGCGGGGACGCCGCTCGCGCGGACATCGCCGCACCGCGCTTCCGGCAGAAGGCGGAGCAGCTCAAGCCCGCGCTGGAGTACATCGAGACGCACTACGGCCAGTCCATCACGCTGGAGGCGCTGGCGCGGCTGACGGGGCTGTCGCCCAAGTACTTCTGCCGCTTCTTCCGAGCCATCGTGCACCGCTCGCCCATCGATTACGTCAACTACTACCGCGTGGAGTGCGCCAGCCACTTCCTCACCGCCACCGACATGACCGTGGCCGAGATCGCCCAGCACTGCGGCTACAACGACTCCAGCTTTTTCATCAAGCAATTCCGCAAGTACAAGGGCACCACGCCGAAGCGGTACAGACAGTAGTTGAGAGGTTCATCATGTCCAAGAAGCTGATCATCGCCGAGAAGCCCTCCGTCGCCCGGGACATCGCCCGGGTGATCGGCGCGAAGTCGAGGGGGGAGGGGTTTCTGTACGGCGAACAATACATCGTCACCTGGGCGGTGGGGCACCTGGTATCGCTGTGCGAGCCGGGGGAGACCAACCCGTCCTGGGTGAAGTGGAACATGGCCCAGCTGCCCATGCTGCCGGACCACATCCCCCTCAAGGTGCTGCCCAAGACCCAGTCCCAGTTTAATGTCATCAAGGGGCTGATGCAGGACGACCAGGTGGCCTCGCTGATCTGCGCCACCGACTCTGCCCGCGAGGGCGAGCTGATCTTCCGCTACATCTATCAGATGGCGGGCTGCACAAAGCCGGTGGAGCGGCTATGGATATCGTCCATGACCGACGCCGCCATCCGGCAGGGCTTCGAGGAACTGAAGCCTGCGTCCTACTACGATTCGCTGTACGAGAGCGCCCGCTGCCGGTCCGAGGCGGACTGGCTGGTGGGCATGAACGCCTCCCGGGCGTTTTCGCTGAGGTACGACGCCCACCTGTCCATCGGGCGGGTGCAGACCCCCACGCTGAACCTGATCGTAAAGCGGGATCTGGAGATCGAGCGCTTCGTGCCCCAGGATTACTGGGAGATCCGGGCGAACTTCGGGGACTACGAAGGCCTGTGGGTGGACCCGAAGACCAGCCAGACCCGCTGCGCGGACGAGGCGACGGCCCAGGCCGTCAAAAAGGCCGTCGCGGGCTGGACGGGCGCCGTGACCGAGAGCACCCGCGAGCAGAAGAAGCTGCCCCCGCCCCAGCTCTACGACCTGACGTCGCTGCAGCGCGAGGCTAACCGGAAGCTGGGCTTCTCCGCGGACAAGACCTTGAAGGTGGCCCAGGCGCTCTACGAGACCCACAAGCTGGTCACCTATCCCCGCACCGACAGCCGCTACCTGCCCGACGACATGAAGCCGAAGATCGCGCAGACGCTGAAAAAGCTGCCCGAGCCCTACGCGGCCTTCGTCGGCGCGCCGGAGATGAACCTCAACATGCACTGGAAGCGGTTCTACGACAATTCCAAGATATCGGACCACCACGCCATCGTGCCCACGGAGAAGGTCGCGGACCTTGAAAAGCTCAGCCCGGACGAGAGAAGGCTGTACGACATGATCGCCCGGCGGCTGATCGCGGCGCACTATCCGTTCTACGAGTACGAATCCGCGAAGGTGATCACGCAGGTGGACGAACACCGCTTCAAGTCCACCGGCGCGATGCCCCTGATTGAGGGCTGGAAGGCGCTGTATAAGGACGACAGGCCGGACAAGGGCGAGGATAAGGAGCCGCCGCTACCGAGGCTCGAGGTGGGCGACACCCGAAGGGTGGAGAAGGCGACGGTGAAGGCGTGCAAGACCAAGCCCCCCGCGCCGCACACCGACGCCTCCATACTGAACCTGATGGAGAACGCGGGCCGGGACATCGAGGACGAGGTGCTGCGGGAGCAGATGAAGTCCTCCGGCCTGGGCACCCCCGCCACCCGGGCGGCCACCATCGAGCGGCTGATCCAGATGGGCTACGCCCGCAGGCGCGGCAAGACCATCGTGTCCACCGAAAAGGGGCGGCAGCTCATCGCCGTGGTGCCGGAGCAGATCGCCTCCGCCGTCACCACCGGCAAGTGGGAGAAGTTTCTCTCCGACATGGCCTCCCAGCGGGACGAGGCCGAGCGCGCGCGCAAGTCGGAGCGGTTCATGTCCGGCATCCGCAGGTTCTCCGTGTTCCTGGTGGACGCCGCCAAAAACGCCCCCGCCGACGTGCGCTTCGAGCGGGAGGCCCCCAAGCAGTGGAAGAGGGGGAAGGCCTCGACCGGCACAAGGCGCCGCACCTCCAGGCCAAAAACATAATGACTGCTTATGATTTCACAAAAAATTAAATAATTTTGTGGAACATGCAGGAAAAACAAGATGGACGCAGAATATTAACATTAAGGCGCGGTGGCGCAGGCGGCGGATGCGCGCGCGGCGCGCCCCCGCGCCATTCCGAGTTAAAGGAGCGATGAAAATGAAGTTTGTGTATTCCGGCAAGGATGTCTATTCGGACAGCCTCAAGGACCGTGCGGAGAAAAAGCTGTCCAAGCTGGAGCGCTATTTCAGCCAGGAGCCCGAGGTCATCGTGCGCTTCAAGCAGCAGCGCGGCGGCAGGAATATCGCCGAAATCACCATGAGCGTCAACGGCCTGATCCTGCGCGCCGAGGAGGATTCCAACGATATGTACCTGTCCATCGACCGCGCGGTGGACAAGCTGGAGAGCCAGATTCGCCGCTACCGCACCAAGATGGGCAAGCACCTGCGCGAGGCCCGCGCCGAGGCGCCCGTCGAGCCCGTGTACGAGGAGGCCAGCTTCGACGTGGTGCGCACCAAGCGCTTCTCCGTCAAGCCCATGGACGTGGACGACGCCATCACCCAGATGGAGCTGCTGGGCCACAGCTTCTTCCTGTTCATGAACGCCGAAAACAACACCATGAACGTGCTCTACCGCCGCAACGACGGAAGCTACGGCCTGCTGGTGCCGGAAACCTGATAAATCCCCCTTATGAGGAGCGCCGCGGCGCTCCTTTTTTATACTCCGCCGTCCCGCCAATTATTACGCATTATTCCGAAAAATGCCATAAAAAGACTACAACCGTGTGCTACAATAAAAATGGAAGATTTTGAATTATCAGAGTGCAGAGTACAGAGTGCAGTTTTGGTTCAAATCCCTCCGGGATTTGTCTGATTAAAACCGGACAGATAGCGATAGTTCGATCCTTCGTAACCCTATGGTCAAAAGGAATCCGCAGGATTCCATCCAAAACTGCACTCTGCACTCTCCACTCTCCACTCTGAAACAGGGGAGGGTGACGCGCCATGCGCAACAGGCTTGCGATGCTGATCGTCCTCGCGCTCGCGCTGGCGCTGCCGCTGGCGGCCCGGGGGGAGGGAGCAGACGTGTTGGTGGAGACCTTCATACAGCGCACCGGCATCCAGGCGGACGCTGCGCTTCGGGAGAAGATCGGGACGTTTCTGAGGGAGAAGTACATCACCCCCCAGGTGCTGGACATGATCGACGACGCGCTGCTTCAAAGCTACGCCCGGCACCTGTCGGAGGGCCTTCCCATCGACTACGCCGCGCTGCTGGACGACCCGTCCCAGCCCATGCCCGAGGGCGCGAAGGTCCTCCGGCTCGCGGTGCTGCTGCCCCAGGGGGCGACCATGGAGTCGCTGCTGGCGGACTTTGAGCGCGGCCTGGTCTACTACGATGAAAACTGGCCCGTGCCCCAGGACGTCTGCCGCGCGCAGTACGCCGGAACCCTCTCCGACGCGGCGGCGGCGGCGCTCTTGAAGCAGCTGGACGGCATGACGCTGGAGGACCAGTGCGGCGAGATCGTCGGGGTGGAGTTCAGCGCCATCCGGGTGGCCGTCGGCTGGGAGGGCGGCGTCACCCGCTGCATGGCGGGGGGAGAGGGCATTTCGGAGGCATTTTTGGACGGCGTCAGCGCGCTTCTGGCAACGGGGCACGCGGCGGCGCAGGGAGATCTGTGATGAAAAAGGATTGTTTCAAGCGGCTTGCGGCGTGGCTGCTGGCGGCGCTGTTGATGGTTTCGCCCGCGCTGGCCGAGGCCGACGGCACTGAACCGGCGCTGATCGCCGAGGCGGCGGCGGTGGACGCCGTCGTGGGGGAGGCGGACGCGATGGACCTCCCCGACGGCGATATGGAGCTCCTCGACGAGCCGATCGAAGGGGCCTGGGAAGCTGTGTCCGAAGAGGCGGCTTACGGCGAGGCCCCGGCAGACCCCGAAGTCCCAGTGGAGGCCCAGACGGAGCCCGAGACGCCCGGGGAGGCCCAGACGGAGCCCGAGATACCCGGGGAGAACCAGACGGAGCCCGAGACGCCCGGGGAGGACCAGGCGGAACCTGAGACACCCGGGGAGGTGCAGGCGGAGCCCGAGGCTTTCGGGGAGAACGTCGCGGAGACGCCCGGGACGGAAGCCGGTCAGGAGGACGAAGAAAAACCCGTCGAGGCCCCCACGGATAATCCCGTCGAGGACCCGGTCGGGGAAGCCACGGCCAATCCCGTCGAGGGGCCCTCGGAAGAATCTGTCGAAAATCCCGACGGGGAGGGCGCGAAGGACCCCGCCGAGGCGGCTGTCAAGGCCCCCGCCGAAGCGACAGGGGAAGAAAACGCGGAAGAGGCGCAGGAGGAAGCCGGGGAAAAATCCGAGGAATCCGACAAAGAGAAGTCCGAGGAGACAGACGGCGAGAAGTCCGAAGAAACGGACGGAGAGAAGGCCGAAGAAACAGACAAAGATAAGTCCGAGGAGACAGACGGAGAGAAGTCTGAGGAAACGGACGGAGAGAAGTCCGAGGAAACGGACGGCGAGAAGTCTGAGGAATCCGACAAAGAGAAGTCCGCGGAGGCGGACGCGGAGAAGGACGGCGGGGAGGACCCGTCGGAGAAAAAGGCCGAGGCCGCGACGGCAGAAGCCGAGGCGTCCGCGAAGGCTGCCGCGTCGCCGGAAGCCGAGGCCCCGGCACCCACAGCCCCGGAGGCCGCGCCCGCCACGGAGGCGGCTCCGGCCACGGAGGCCGCGCCCGCCACGGAGGCCGCGCCGGCCCCGCCGCTGCTGGAGGCCGAGATCTTCATGGGCAAGGGCGAAAAGCGCGTGCTGACGCCCGCCTGCGACCCCGCGGCCGTCGGCGCGATCACCTGGGCGTCCTCAAAGCCCAAGGTGGTCTCCGTGTCCAAGGCCGGCAAGCTGACCGCCAGGAAGCGGGGCAGCGCCGTGATCACCGTGGCGACGCAGAGCGGCCTGTCCGCGACCTGCCTGGTGCACGTGAACAAGGCCCCGAGCAAGGTGCGCATCCTCCCGGGGAAGAAGCTGTCCATGGGCGTGGGCGAGCGCTACACCTTCGGCGCGAAGCTGTCGAAGGGCGCGAGCTCCGCGCTGAGGTGGTCGAGCGGCAACCCCGCCGTGGTGTCGGTGGACGCCTCGGGCGTGGCGACGGCGTCTGCCCCGGGCACGGCGAAGATCGTGGTGAAGACCTTCAACGGCAAGAAGGCCGTCTGCAAGGTCAAAGTGCTGGCAGTGCCGACCGCCGTGGCGCTCTCGGCGGGGGACCAGACGCTGGGCGTGGGCATGACCGTGGACATGAAGCCCGTGGTCAACCCGGGCGCGGCGGCGAACGTCGTGCTGTCCAGCGACAACCCCGGCGTGGTGGCCGTCAACGGCAAGAAGGTCACCGGCGTCGCCCCGGGCACCGCGGTGATCACCGGCACGACCTACAACGGCCTCACCACCGCCGCCACGGTGACGGTGGTGCCCGCGCCCACCGCCGTGGGGCTGCCCTACGGCACGCTGCGCCTGGGCGTGGGCGAGAAGCTGACGCTGCAGCCGAGCGTCAATGCGGGCAGCTTTGCCTCCTTTACCTACAAGAGCAGCAAGAAGAGCGTGGTCAAGGTGTCCGCGGGGGGCGTGATCAAGGCCCGGAAGCGGGGCAGCGCCACCGTCACCGTCACCACCTACAACGGCCTGAAGGCCAGGGTGAAGGTGAAGGTGTACAAGGCCCCCTCCAAGCTGACGCTCAAGCCCAAGTCCGTGGCCATGGAGCCGGACGGAATCTACCAGCTCAAGGCCAGCGTGCCCAAGGGCTCGGCGGCCACGGTGACGTTTACCAGCAGCGACCCCGGG
The DNA here is from genome assembly GCA_902790525.1 of uncultured Eubacteriales bacterium. Classification (GTDB taxonomy): domain Bacteria; phylum Bacillota; class Clostridia; order Christensenellales; family Aristaeellaceae; genus UBA2862. The sequence continues at coordinate 7,665 of CADASI010000056.1, read as the reverse complement.
GTGGTCTCAGTGGATGCCTCGGGCCTGCTGCACGCCCACCAGGTCGGCAGCGCCACCATCACCGCCGTCACCTACAACCGCAAGAAGGCGACCTGCAAGGTGATCGTCGGGGACTTCTCCGGCGGCGGCGGCGGGGCCGGCGCCGATGGCAGCGTGCTGACGCTGAGCGACCGGGGCATGGTGATGCTGGCCAAGGGCGCGCGCCGGAGCCTGACCGCGTCCTCCACGGGGTCGATAAAGGGCATCGCGTGGACCACCACCTCGAAGGGCATCGCCGCGATCAGCGCCGACGGCGCGACGTGCACCGTCAGCGGCGCGGGGGTCGGCACGGCCATCGTGGGCGCGAAGCTGCCCAGCGGGGCCTCCGCCTCCCTGATCGTCATGGTGGTGGACGTGAGCGACGTGTCCGCGTCCAATTTCACCGTCGTCCTGAAGGCGCTGCTGGCCCACGAGGAGCTGTTCAACAGCGAGGCCGGGGGCAACGTGATCTGGGACATGGTGTCCGCCAAGCTGCGCAAGTCCGGCGTCCTCCAGGAGCGGGCGAACAGCCTGATCGCCCGCCTGAAGGCGGCGGACGCCACCTATCGCAACCTGTACCTCTACTCCCTGGGCTGCTACGACATCGTGGCGGAAAACGGCAAAAATCCCTCCAACTTCGATCAGAACAGCAACAAGCTGTACCTGAAAAAGAGCAGCGAATACGCCACCAGCACGCTCTACGACTTTGTGGTGTTCCACGAGTCCGGCCATGCCATCGACTGGAACTACAACGGCGGCGGACTGGATTCGCTCAACGACGACGCCACGAACGCGCTGCTCTCCGACGTGCGCAAGCTGCTTGCGGACCGGGTGGGCGCTGCCGTCTCCGCCTCGGGGGTGACCTCGGCGGTGGACGGCGACAAGGTGGTCAACGCGCTGATGGACTACCGGACGCTTCTGAACTTCGACAAAGTCCGCAGCGATTTGGGCCTCACCGAGGACGAGCTGAAGGTCTATAATCAACTGGCAAACAGCATGGGCGCGGAGATGAACTACGCGCTGCCCAGGAACAACGGCTGCATGGTGTGGGACGGCGTCGAGGGCGCGACCAACTACGCCGTGTACGGTGATTTCGGCCACGCCTACCTGCTCAATAAAGATTATTACGCCGACGCGGCCAAGGTCTACTACTACGATCTCCAGGGCAAACCCACCATCACCACCGAGCCGTGGGCGGAGTTCTTCTCCGCGAGTGTCATGGGCGACAGCGACAACCTCCAGAAGAACCGGAGCTACCTGCCCCAGACCTGCAAGTATTTCGCGGAGACCTTCGTGCCGAAGCTGGTGGGGTACTTTACCGACAAGATCAAGAACGCATGACGAATGGGAGGCGTGTGCCGTGAAGAGCTTTTTCGCGCTCATACTGGCCCTTGCGCTGCTGACGACCGCCGCGCTGGCGGAGGGCCGGGAGCTGTCGGGCTACTTCGGCAAGGACATCAAAGCGGCGGCCGAGGAGATCGGCGGGTTGACCTACGCCGAGGGCACCGAGTTCAGGGACAACTACACCGGCGACACCGTGGCGCTTCGGGGCGACGGCACGGTGCGGCTGATCGAGCTTAAAGACGCCCCCGGCGGCGACCTGTTGTGCGGCGTGTCCGTGGGCATGGCGCGCAAGGACGTGGAGGCGCTGATGACGGGCTGCCCCATGCCCTGGTCCTACGACGAGGAGATCGCCTGGATCGTCCGCGCCGACGCGGAAAACGAGTTAAACAGCGAGATGCTGGTGGTGTTCTTCGACGAGGACGGCAGGGTCAACGGCGCGTGGTACCGCACCTCCGCGGTGTAAAAAGCCTGATATTTAACAGAAAATGGCCTTTTCAAAGGGCTTGCGCGCGTGGTATAATAGACAAGTTGAAATCGGGCGGTCCTCTGTTTGCGCAAGCAATCCACGAACGTCCTTGTGAGGAAAGGAGGAAAATCCCATGAATGAGATCATCCGTTCCATCGAGAGCGCCCAGCTCAAGAGCGACATCCCGGAGTTCGCCGTCGGTGATACCGTGCGCGTACAGGTAAAGGTTGTCGAAGGCTCCCGCGAACGTCTGCAGGCCTTTGAGGGCGTGGTCATCGCCCGCCGCAACGGCTCTGTCCGCGAAACGTTCACCGTTCGCCGCACCTCTTACGGCGTCGGTGTCGAGCGCACGTTCCCGCTGCACAGCCCCCGCGTGGATTCCATCAAGGTCATCCGTCGTGGTAAGGTTCGCCGCGCGAAGCTGTACTATCTGCGCGAGCGCAGCGGCAAGGCTGCCAAGGTCAAGGAAAGGACTTAATTTCTTTGCGCCGAATCCGGGAATCGCCTACATGTGCGGTTCCCGGTTTTTATACCGTTCCGAAGGAGGTTCATCATGCCTGACAAGATCAACTGGTACCCCGGGCACATGGCGAAATCGCGGCGGCTGCTTATGGACCAGCTTCGCTCGGTGGACGCGGTGATTGAGCTGTGCGACGCCCGCGCGCCGCTGGCCACCCGCAACGGCGACCTGGCGAAGCTGACCCGCGGCAAGGCGCGGATCCTCGTTTTGAACAAGGCGGACCTGGCCGACGACGCGGAGACGTCGAAGTGGCTGGAGCGCTTTCGCCGGGAGGGCCTGGAGGCCATGCGCTTCAATTCCAACGGCGGCAAGACCCGCGACATACTGTCGAAGATCGAGGCGGCGTCCCGGCCGGCGCTGGACCGCTTCGCGGCGCGGGGGGTCAGAAAGACCGTGCGGTTCATGGTCACGGGCATCCCCAACGTGGGCAAATCCACGTTCATCAACCGGCTGCACGGCTCCGCCATCGCGAAGGCGTCGGACCGGCCCGGCGTGACGCGCGCCAACCAGTGGGTGAAGCTGAACCCCTATCTGGAGATACTGGACACCCCCGGCATGCTGCCGCCCCGCATGGACGATCAGGCGGGCGCGCGGCTGCTGGCCTACCTGGGCTCGATACGCGACGAGATCATGGACACCGAGGACCTGGCGGGCGGGCTGCTTCAGCTGCTCTGGGGCATCGCGCCCGACGCCGTCGCCCGGCGCTTCAAGCTGCCCGCGGACGTGGAGAACACCCCCCACGCGCTGCTGGAGGCCGCCTGCAGGGGGCGCGGCTGGCTGCTGTCCGGCGGGCGCTTCGACACCGACCGCGCCGCCGCGCTGGTGCTGGACGAGTTCCGCGCCGGGAAGGTCGGGAAGATCACCATTCAGGGGGCGCTGCCCCCTGAAACCCCCGCTTAGGGGACTGAGTCCCCTAAGAACCCCCAGTCGCGCCGCTTTGCGGCGCAGGGAGAACGACATATGAGAAGAGAAACCAGTGGGGAGAAGCTGCTCAGGCTGACGGAGATCGAGCGCGGCCTGTGGGCGGAGGGGCATGTCGTCGCGGGCATCGACGAGGTGGGCCGCGGCCCGCTGGCGGGGCCGGTGGTGACGGCGTGCGTGTCGATCCCGCAGGATAAGCTGGTACCGGGCGTGGACGACTCCAAGAAGCTCAGCGAGAAGCGGCGGGAGGCGCTGTACCCGCAATTGCTGGCGGCGGCGGAATACGCCGAGACCTGTTTCATCTGGCCGGAGGAGATCGACGGGATCAACATACTCAACGCCACGAAGAAGGCCATGGAGACCTGCGCCGCGGCGTTCAGGGGCGACGTGATACTGGTGGACGCCGTGAAGGGGCTCAGGCTGCCCTGCGAAGCGCGGGCGCTGATCCACGGCGACGCGCTGAGCTACATGATCGGCGCGGCGTCGGTGGTGGCGAAGGTCACCCGGGACCGCTACATGATCGAGATGGACGCACAATACCCGATGTACGGCTTCGCGCGCAACAAGGGCTACGGCACCGCCGAGCACATCGCGGCGATCCGGCAATACGGCCCGTGCCCGCTGCACCGGCGCAGCTTCATCGGGAAGATTCTGGAGGAAGCATGAGCAGGCGCGGCTTTGGATCGGAGGGCGAGCACCTCGTCCGGGACTACCTGACGGGGCGGGGCTATCAGGTGCTGGACATGAACTACCGCCGCGGCCCCGGGGAGATCGACGTGGTGGCGCGGCAGGGCGATACGGTGGTGTTCATAGAGGTCAAACGCCGCACGGACGACCGCTTCGGCCGCCCCGCGGAGGCCGTCACGCCGCAAAAGCGCGGGCGCATCGTGCGCACCGCCCTGCTGTATCTGCAGGAAAGGCGATGCGGCGACGCGCCCGCGCGCTTCGACGTCGTTGAGCTCACCCCCGGCAGGATCAACCACATCGAGGGCGCGTTCGACGCGAGTGACATATTGTAAGGATACAGGGATCAAAAACGGGTTTCTCACGGAGACTTATGGGATAGGGAACGACCTCTTTCGTCCCGCCTGCGGCGGTCCACCTTCCCCTGAAGGGGACCTCGAAAAACCTCACTTTGCCGCATACATTACTTCGGAAAACCCTGTAAAACAAGGTTTCTTTACGAGGCAATGCATGCGAAAACAGGGTTTTTCGAAGTTGCCTGAAGGGGAAGGCAAAGAAAGAAGACTTCCTCGAAGAGCCAAAACATCACTTCACCCGCAGACCCTATGGCGGTGAACGAACGAAGGCCCCGGGACGCTTGAATCTATGGCGCCCCGGGGCCGATAAGCACGTCGCGGCAGCAAATGCCGGCGGACGCAGTCCGTCAGACCATCTTCTCCTGCTTGACCTTGTGGTCGATCACGTGGCGGGAGGCGAGCTCCTTATGGATGTCCTCGAGGGAGATGCCCATCTGGATCATGAGGACCATGACGTGATAGGTGAGGTCGGCGATTTCGTAGACGGTCTCGGCCCTGTCGCCGGCCTTGCCCGCGATGATGACCTCGGTGGACTCCTCGCCCACCTTCTTGAGGATCTTGTCGATGCCCTTTTCAAACAGGTAGGTGGTGTAGCTGCCTTCCTTTTTTTCGGTCTTGCGGCCCTTGATGAGTTCCATCAAGCCCTCCAGTGTGAAGGCGTGGTTCTCGTCGGACTCGAACACCGGGTTGGTGAAGCAGGAGTCCGTGCCCAGGTGGCAGGCGGGGCCGTCCTTGAGGACCTCCACCACCAGCGCGTCCTTATCGCAGTCGGCGGTGATGGACACGATGTGCTGATAGTTGCCGCTGGTTGCGCCCTTGAGCCACAGCTCCTGGCGCGAGCGGCTCCAGAAGCAGGTCAACTGCTTCTCCATGGAAATTTGCAGGCTCTCCCGGTTCATGTAGGCCAGGGTGAGCACTTTTTTGGTCTCCGCGTCCACCACGATGGCCGGGATGAGGCCCTTTTCGTCGAATTTCAGGGTGTTTATATCAATCATGCTTATAACCTCACTGTGATGTCGTTGTCGCGCAGCACGCGCTTTAAATCATGGATCTCCACCTCGCCGAAGTGGAAAATCGAGGCCGCCAGGCCCGCGTCCACCCGGGGCAGCGCCTTGAAGAGTCGCACGAAGTCGTCGATGCACCCCGCGCCGCCGGAGGCGATCACCGGCACGCTGACCGCGTCGCACACGGCGTCAAGCATCTCTATATCGAAGCCGCCCTTCACGCCGTCGGTGTCGATGGAGTTCAGCACCACCTCGCCCGCGCCGCTGTCCACGCAGCGTTTGATCCACGACACGGCCTCGAGCCCGGTGTCCTCGCGCCCGCCCTTGGCGAACACGCGATAGCCGCCGTCCACCCGCTTTACGTCCGCGGAGATCACCACGCACTGGCTGCCGTAGCGCTTCGCCGCCGCGGGGATCAGCGCCGGGTTGCGGATGGCCCCGGAGTTCACGGACACCTTGTCCGCGCCGCAGTTCAATACCCGGGCGAAGTCGTCCACGGTGTTGATGCCGCCGCCCACCGTCAGCGGGATGAACACCTTGGAGGCTACCTCCCGCAGTATGTCGGTGAACAGCGCGCGGCCCTCGGCGGAGGCAGTGATGTCGTAAAACACCAGCTCGTCCGCGCCGCACCTGGAGTAGTATTCCGCCAGCTTCACGGGGCTGGACACGTCCTGGAGGCCCAGGAAGTTGACCCCCTTCACTACCCGGCCGTCCTTCACGTCCAGGCAGGGGATGATGCGCTTGGTGATCATCGGGACGCCTCCTCAATGGCCTGCTTTAAGTCGATGGCCCCGGTGTAGTACGCCTTGCCGATGATGGCCCCGTACAGCTTCATCTGTGCCAGCGCCCGCACGTCCTCCAGCGTGGACACCCCGCCGGAGGCCACGATGTTCATGGCGCACCTCGCTTGCAGGTCGGCGTAGAGGGCGCGGTTCGTGCCGCGCATGGCGCCGTCCCGGGAGATGTCGGTGCAGATCACGGTGGTGACGCCCATGTGCTGGAAGCGCTCCATGAACGCCTCGAGGGTCATATCGCTCAGCTCAGTCCAGCCCTTGATGGCGATCTTGCCGTCCCGCACGTCCGCGCCCACGGCGATGGCGGAACCGTAGCGGTCCACCGCGCGCTGAACGAAGTCGCCGTCGGTGATGGCCGCGGTGCCTAAAATCACCCGGCGCACGCCCAGGGAGAGGTACTTCTCGACGACCTCCATGGAGCGTATGCCGCCGCCCAGCTCGACGAAAAGGCCGGTGTTCTCGACGATTGTGCGCACCGTGTCGGCGTTGGGCGTGCCGCCGGTCTTCGCGCCCTCCAGGTCCACCATGTGCAGGTAGCACGCCCCGGCGGCCTCGAACTTTTTCGCCGTGTTCAGCGGCTGGTGGTCGTAGACGGTCATCTGCCGATAGTCGCCCTTGTACAGCCGGACCGCTTTGCCTTCATACAGGTCGATGGCGGGGAATATGTTCATGCCGTCCCCTCCCATTCACAGAATGCCCTGAGTATTTTGAGCCCCACGTCGCCGGACTTCTCCGGGTGGAACTGGCAGCCCACCACGTTGCCCCGGCCCACCGCGGCGGTCAGGTGCGCGCCGTACTCCGCCGTGGCCAGCAGCGCCGGGCCGCAGCGCACGCCGTAGAAGGAGTGCACGAAGTACACGCAGTCGCCGGGCCGAACGTCCTTGAAGATCGGGTGGGGCCGCACGATCTCCAGCGCGTTCCAGCCGATGTGCGGGATCTTGTAGTCCGCCGGTATGACCTCCGCGATGGGCCGCACCTCGCCGGGGATGAGCCCCAGCCCCTCGTGCTCGCCGAACTCGTAGGACTTCTCGAGCAACAGCTGCATGCCCAGGCAGATGCCCATGATGGGTGTGCCCCGTTCGGCGACGGCCTTCACCACGCCGTCCAGGCCCGTGGCCCTGAGCTTCGCCGCCGCGTCGCCGAAGGCCCCGACGCCGGGCAGTATCACGTGGTCCGCGCGCAAGATCTCACCCGCGTCCCCCGTGACCGACGCCTCCGCGCCGACGCTTCGTAAGCTGTGGGCCAGCGAAAACAGGTTGCCCACGCCGTAGTCGATGATGACTGTCATGTTGGTTCGCTCCTTGGGGTGGAGTAGTGTGGAATGGGGAATTGGGAATGAGGAATTAGGAATGGCGGTGCAAATCCTTTCAGGATTTGTTTGATTATATGGTGACGAATCATCGTACTGCTGTATGCTGAACGGGCATTTAATAATTCCTATCTCCTAATTCCTAATTACTTGCCACTTGTAAATGTCGATAAAGCCCACAAATACAAGCAATTTTGGTACATCTATCAACTGATTTTTCTCCACTTTTGATGTACAATATCAGTACAC
>CADASI010000055.1 GCA_902790525.1 uncultured Eubacteriales bacterium | reverse complement strand
GACGCGCCACGGCGCGTCCGCGGACGCCCCATGGGGCGTCCCTACGTTGGGTTCGCGGTATCGGGAACAGTGTTCTGTCATTCATGCGTGAGCCCTGACGCAGAAGGTCCCCGATCTTGATTATTCCCGCGCGTCATGCTATACTTATGAAGTGCATAAAACGGGTACAAACGGAGGACGGTATGGAAAACGCGACCCTGCTGGAGCTGTTGGAATCGGACCGGGAGATGATTTTGGCGTCGCTCAACCGGGACAGGAGCCCGGCGGCGGCGCAGGCGGCGCTGGAGAAGGCGCTGGATCGGGTGTCGCTTCGGTACGCGGAGCAGTGCGACGACCCCGCCGCGCGGGACGCGGCGCAGGTGATCCTGCGGGCCATCCGCAGCGCGCTGCCGCTGGTGGACTCGGTGGGCGAGGTGCGCCGCTGGCAGAAGACCGCGCCGACCCCCGCCGCCCGCCGGGTCAGGCCCGCCGCGCTGGGGCTGATGGCCGTGGGCATCGTGCTGGAGCTGGCGGTGATGCTGGGGCTCCTGATCACCGGCGGGCGGCTGACGGGCGCGGTGGCGTTCATCGAGGCGCTGCTGCCCGCGGCGCTGGGCATGGCGGCGCTGTACTGGGCCGGTCTTAAACAGGGCAGGCCGGATAAGAAGAAGGACGCCGCCCCCGACCTGCGGGACGAATTTCTGATCGACGCGGACAGGGTGTGGCACCACCTGCGGGGCATGATGCTGCTTGCCGACAGCGCCGTGGAGAGCACCCGCAGCCGGGCCACCGTCGATCAGCAGCGACAGACCGCCGCCGGTCAGGGGCCGCTGGATAAGGCGCAGGCGGAGCTGTTCGCGGGGCTTCTGGAAAACTGCTACGCCCAGGACAGCGCCGACACCCGGGAGATGGCCGAGGGCATACGCTTCTACCTGCACGGCCTGGGCGTGGAGGCGGCGGACTACGTCAAGGGCCGCGAGGCGTGGTTTGAGTTCCTGCCCGCCCGGAAGGCCGGCACCATCCGCCCGGCGCTGCTCATCGACGACAAGCTGATCAAGAAGGGTCTTGCCTCGAATTAACAGGAGATTCGCTATGGAAAAATACTACGGCTTCGACCTGGGCGACGCCGAGAGCGCCGTCTCCCGGCTGGGGCGCGGGGACGCGGGCGAGCCCGTCATACTGCCGGTGCGGGATGCGGGCAGCTTCATCACGGCCTACGCCCAGCTGGACAGCGGCGCGCTGCTCATCGGCGAAAGCGCCTGCTACGACACCCACGCCGTCCGGCGCGCCCTGCGGTTCAAGAGCAACTTCCTCACGGACCCGCAGTCCGAAAAGGACGTGCGCGCCTTCGCCGCCGGGGTTCTGGGGGAGCTGTACGCCGACGGGAACCTGGTCAAGAACGACGACAGCTGCTTCTACATCGGCTGCCCCGCGGGCTGGGACCGCGCGGTCCGGGAGCGCTACCGCGCCATCTTTGAGGACGTGGGCTATCCCCCCAGCCGCATCGTGTCGGAATCCCGGGCGGCGCTGATCAGCGCGTGCCAGTCGAAGCACTTCCAGGTGGGCTACGACATCATGTCCAAGCCCGTGCTGGTGGTGGACATCGGCTCCTCGACCACGGACTTCGCCTTCATACTCGGGCGCAAGGAGGTCGAGCTTCAGACCGCCGGCGAGGTGCGCCTGGGCGGCGGCATCATGGACGAGCTGGTGCTGGAGGAATCCATTCGCCTGTCCCCCGATGCCGACCGCGTGCGCCGCGCGCTTGAGCAGAGCCCGCCCTGGCACAGCTACTGCGAATTTGCCGCCCGGCGGCTGAAGGAGCAGTACTTCGCCGACGAGGCCTTCTGGGCGGACCGGGAGTGCACGCGCACCGTGCGCATACTCTCGGAGGACGACGTGAAGCTGACCCTGCGGCTGGACCAGGCCATCGCGGACCGCGTGCTGAACAAGGGCGCCAAACAGTTGAACGGCAGGTCGTTCAGCCAGGCGTTCATCGACAGCCTCCACGCCGTGCGGCAGAAGATCGGCGACACCATGCCGGAGCTGCTGTTTCTGACCGGCGGCGTGTCGAAGCTCAAGCCGGTGCGGGACTGGTGCCAGTCGGTGTTCCCGGAGGCGGTGGTCATCACCGGCGCGGAGCCGGAGTTCTCCGTGTCACGGGGGCTTGCGTACTCCGGCCGGATCGACGCGCAGATGCGGGAGTTCCGCCGTGAGGTGGACGACCTGATCGACTCCAGCATCGTGGAACGCATCGTGGAAAACCGCATCGACGACCTGTACCGCCGGGTGGTGGACGCGCTGGTGGAGCCGATACTGCGCAACGTGGCCGTGCCGGTGTTTGACCGCTGGCGCGACGGCGACATCCGCACCCTCGCGGACATCGACGGCGTGATGCAAAAGGAGATCGAGGCGTGGCTGCACTCCGACGACGCCCAGGCGCTGCTGGTCAAGCCCATCGCGGACTGGCTAAAGCCCGTGGCCTACGACGTGGAGGAGAAGACCATGCCCATCTGCGTCAAGCACAACATCCCCTACAAAGCACTGAGCCTCAACTCCTACTTCGCGCTGTCGGACATCGACATCCACATCGACGCCCGCGAGGTGTTCGCCGTGGAGGAGCTCACCTGGCTCATCAACGGCATCATCTCCGTCATCGTGGGACTGATCTGCGGCGGCTCCGGGCTGGCCATCGTGTCCAGCGGCATCTCCGGCATCGTGGTGGGGGCCATCGGCTCGCTGCTGATACTGTTCCTCGGCAAGGACAAGATGCAGCAGATGTTCATGAACGCCGACATACTGCGGCCCGTCAGGAAGCTGGTGCCCCGCGCCCACTTCGAGCAGCGCGTCGAGCGGCTCACCGAGGAGGTCAAGGCCAGCTTCCAGAGCAAGCTGGAGCGCGAGAAGAACGCCGAGATCACCGCGCGCATGGCCGCCGAGATCTCCCAGCAGATCGAGCAGTGCCTCTCCCGCATGGCCGAGGTAGTGGAGGTGCCGCTTTGAGGGGGCGGGGGTCAGGCAATAGGGAATAGGCAATAGGGAGAGGGAACAGGGAACAGGGATAGTTCGGGAGGGATTTATTATGTCTGGACTGCCGCGGGATCCGATCATTCTTTACAGCGTGCTGAACACGAAGCTGCGGGACTTCTACCCGTCGCTGGACGCGCTGTGCGACGACCTGGGCGAGGACAAGCAGGCCCTGCTGGACGCCCTCGCCGCCGTGGGGTTTAAATACGACCCGGCGCGAAACCAGTTCGTATAACCCAAACCACGAAAAGCGCCCCGTCGCGGGGCGCTTTTCGTGGTTTTGGCGTTTACGCCGTCTTCTTGTTCTTCAACACGTCGATGTAGATGGCGCCGATGAGCACCAGGGCGGTGATGATCTGCTGCCAGTTGGCCTGGAGGCCGATGTAGGGCAGGCCGGTTTTCAGAAGCGACATGACGAACACGCCCAGCAGCGTGCCGATGACGCTGCCCTGTCCGCCGGTCATGGAGGTGCCGCCGATGATGGCCGCGCCGATGGCGTCCAGCTCCAGGCCAGGGCCGGTGCCGGGGGCCACGGAGGAGGAGAAGGTGGCGGCGTAGGCGATGCCCGCCAGGCCCGCGAAGAAGCCGGAGATGATGTAGGCCATCATCTGGTACTTCACCACGTTCACGCCGGACAGGCGCGCGGCCTCCTTGTTGGAGCCGATGGCGATGATGTAGCGGCCCACCTTGGTCTTGTTGAGCACGACGGTCATCACGATGATGGACAAAAGCACCAGCGCGAAGCCTATGGGGATGATGGTGCCCTTGGGGATGCCGTTGCCGGTGCCGATGATCTTGAAGATCGAGCGGAACCAGCCGCCCACGCCCTTGCGGGAGGGCCAGGACACGGCCATGCCGCCGGTGAGTATGGAGCCCAGGCCGCGGGTGATGAGCATGGTGCACAGCGTGGCGATGAAGGGGGGCAGGTTCATGATGGCCACCATGGTACCGTTCAAAACGCCGAAGCACAGGCCCATGACGATGGTCACCAGCATGCCGGCCCACACCGGCCAGCCCACCTGCTGCACCAGGTAGCCGCCCGCCAGCGCGTAGCAGATCATGCCCGCGCCCACCGACAGGTCGTTGCCGCCGGAGATCAGGCAGAAGGTGACGCCGATGGCCATGAAGGTGATGTAGTAGGAGTAGTCCAGTATGCTGACCACGGTGGCGTACTGCCGGAAGGAGGCGCTCATAGCGCTGAAGAATATCGCCTCGAGGATGACCGCCAGCACGACCACGATGCGCTGAAGCCCGATGGCCTTGACGATCGGATTGTTGGTAAAGGCGTTTCCGTTTTTACTCGTCTGCATGATACGTCCTCCTTACTTTTTCCGGGCGCTGGAGCGGATGTCGGCGAACACCGCCAGCGCCACGATGATGCCGGTGATGATGTACTGGTAGTCCGGACGGAAGCCCATGGCCTGGATGCCGACGCGCAAAAGGGAGATGATCAGCACGCCGATGAACGTGCCGCCGATGGAGGCCACGCCGCCGGCCATCGAGGTGCCGCCCATGACGCAGGACGCGATGGCGTTGTTGTTGAACTCGTCTCCGAGGCCGGGCTGCACCTGGGTGATGACGCCCACGTAGGTAATGGCCGCGACGCCCGCCAGGGTGCCGCAGATCACGTAGGCCAGCGCCTCCCACTTGCGGGTGTCCACGCCGGACAGCCGGACCGCCTCGCGGTTGGAGCCGATGCAGAGGATGTATCGGCCGATCATGGTCTTGTTGAGCAGTATCGCGCAGATGATCGTCACCACCAGCAGGAATATCAGGCCGGTGGGGATGCCGTTATAGGAGACGAAGTACTTGTAGCCGCTGTTGGGCGCGCCCGAGGCCGGCCAGTTGGAGTTCTGCACGTGGGTGAACACTGACCCCACGCCCTTGGCCAGCATCATCGACGCCATGGAGGAGATGAACGAGGGCAGCCCCATGAAGGCCACCAGTATGCCGTTGAACACGCCGAAGATCATGCCCACGACCACGCACATGATCAGCGCCAGCCACAGCGGCCAGCCGAAGGTGACCAGCAGGCGGCCGGCGATCAGGCCCGAGCAGACCATCACCGGGCCGATGGAAAAGTCGATGCCGCCGGTGGCGATGACGAAGGTGACGCCCAGGGCCAGGAAGCCCAGGTAGTCCACCATGTTCAGGGCGTTCATCAGGTCGCTCTGGCCCAGCATGCGCCCGCTGCCCAGGGAGAAGATGAAATACATCGCAATGAGCACCAGCACCAGTATGATGCGGTTGAAGCCCAGTTTTTTGACGATAGGCAGATTCTTGAAGTTCTCCATGTCCTTCCCTCCTGTCAGCGCAGCGTCGCGGCGTGCATGATGTTCTCCTGCGTCGCCTCTGCGATGTCGATCTCGGCGGTCTTGCGGCCCTCGCACATCACCACGATGCGGTCGGACATGCGCAGGATCTCCGTCATTTCAGAGGAGATCATGATGATGGACTTGCCCGCGGCGGCCAGCTCGTTCATCAGGTGGTAGATTTCGGACTTCGCGCCGACGTCGATGCCGCGGGTCGGCTCGTCGAAGATCAGTATGTCGCAGTTCTTCACCAGCCACTTGGCCAGGACCACCTTCTGCTGGTTGCCGCCGGAGAGGTTGATGACCAGCTGGTCCACGCTGGGGGTCTTGGTCTTGAGGCGGTCGATGTAGTCGTTGGTGATCTTGTTTTCCTTCTTCTTGTCGATGAACAGGCCCTTCACGAAGTCCCTGAGGTTGGCCATGGTGGAGTTTTCCGCCACGGTCTTGCCCACCACGATGCCGTAGCGCTTGCGGTCCTCGGACAGGTAGCCGATGCCGTGCTTCACGGCGTCCTCGGGGCTCTTGATGTCCACCTTCTTGCCGTTGACGTAGATGTCGCCGGACTCCTTGGGGTCCGCGCCGAACAGCGCGCGGGCGGTCTCGGTGCGCCCGGCGCCCATCAGGCCGGAGAAGCCCAGGATCTCGCCCTTGTGCAGCTCGAAGGACACGTCCTGCACCATCTTGCCGGCGTTCAAGTGCTCCACCTTCAATACCACCGGCGCGTCCGGCGGCACCATGGACTTGGTCTTCGGCTCCTCGTAGATCACGCGGCCCACCATCATGTTGATGATGTCGTCCTTGGTGCACTGCTCGGTGATCAGCGTGCCCACGTAGCCGCCGTCGCGCATGACGGTGACCCGGTCGGTGATGACCTTGATCTCGTCCATGCGGTGGGAGATGTACACGATGCCGAGCTGCTTTTCGCGCAGGTCGCGGATGATCTTGAACAGCTCGTCGATCTCCGCCTCGGTCAGGGCGGCGGAGGGCTCGTCGAATATGATGACCTTGGCCTCGTGGCTGATGGCCTTGGCGATTTCGCACATCTGCTGCTTGCCGACGGTCAGGTTGCCCATCTTCTCGGCGGGATTGATGTCGATGCCGAGCTGCGTGAACAGCTTCTTGGCCTCGGCGTTCATCCGGGCGTCGTCGATCAGCTTGCCCTTCATGAACTCGCGTCCGATGAAGATGTTCTGCGCCACCGTCAGGTGGTTCATCATGTTCAGCTCCTGGTGCACGATCACGATGCCGGCCGCCTGGGCCTCGCGGGGATTGTGGAACTCCACCTCGCGGCCCTCATAGGTGATGGTGCCGGAATCCTTGGTGTAGATGCCCGTGAGCACCTTCATCAGCGTGGATTTGCCCGCGCCGTTCTCGCCCATCAGCGCGTGCACCTCGCCCCTGCACACCTCCAAATCGACGTGATCCAGCGCGTGCACGCCGGGGAACGATTTGTCGATGCCCTTCATTGTCAAGATAACCTCTCCCACGACACTTCCTCCATTCATGATTTATTCTTCTGACAATTCATGATTGATTCTTTTCGCAATATTCCTCAAAGCGCCTCTGCGCGCCGGGATCGGACATGAAATAGGCGTCCTGCACGGCGCGGTTCCACAGCCGAAGCTGCCCGCGCAGCTCGAGCCGTCCGGCCAGTCCCTCGGACATGCGCCACACGTCCCGGCACACCCGCTCGGCGCGGCTCTCGTCGCCGGAGGCGATCATGCCGAACAGCGACCGGTTGAAGCCCGCGCTCTCGCAGGTCTTGAGGTAGCGGGCGGCGGCGTTGCGGATCTCCCAGTAGAAGGCCCGCTCACCCGCCGTACCGTACGCCCCGGCCTTACCGCAGAGCATGTCGTCCAGCGCCTTGAGCGTCTCCCGGCGGGCGTACCGCTTGAACCACCTGGCCGAGGACCAGATCTGCGCGAAGTTCAGGCAGTTGAACAGGAAGCGGTCCACCTCCCGCCCGGGCTGCTTTTCGTCCACATGCCGGGCGCGAAAAAGCATCCGGCGGTAGTCGTTGGCCCCGTCGTCGGGCTCGGTCATGCAAAGCTGGTCCAGAAGCTCCCTGCGCCGCCGGGGTTCCGGCTCCCGGTAGTATTCGTTCCAGCGCGCGGATTGTTCAAACATGGGCTATCCTCCGATGTACCGTATCATCCTCTGGGCGTCCCGCAATGACTTCACCCGCCCCGACGCCCACAGCGCGCACAGCGCCGCGCCGTAGGCGGCCTCCTCCATGTGGGCGGGGATTTGAAGCGGCATGCCGAACATTTCCTCGGCCAGCCGCCGCATCAGCGGGTTGCGCCTTAAGCCGTTGCCCGAGCCCACCAGCGCCGCGGGGCGCGCGCCGGTCAGCGCCGTCATCTCCCGGTAGAAGCCGTTAAGCTCCGAGAGTATGCCCGCCACCAGCCCCGCCGTCAGCGCGCCGGGGCGGAAGTTTTCGACGCCGATGCCCTCGATGCTCCCCCGCGCGCTGGGGTCCGAGCGCGTGCCGGAGAAGGTGGTCCGCACGCGCCAGGCGGCGTCCATGCCGTAGCGCGCGACGAACGCCTCGGCCTGTTCGAGCATCCGGTCGTAGCAGGGCGCGTCCGTGCCCGCCGCCTCCCGGTAGAACTGCTCCAGCATGGCGTAGGCCCGGCCGCCGCACAGCCCGGAGCCCGCGAGGATGTAGCCGTCCCCGCCGCAGGGCCTCAGCTCAATGGCCCCGCCGCACTCGACCCAGCGGTCCGTGCCCAGCGAGACCTGGCTGCCGGTGCCGATGTTGATGAGCACCGTGTCGGTGAGGTCCTTCACCGAGCCCAAGACGCTTGCCTGATTGTCCCCGGCGGACACCGTCACCGGCACGCCCTCCGGGGTCTCCCCGACGATCTCATAGCCCCCGACCACCTTCGGCAGCAGGGGGTCCGCCACGCGAAAGACCTTCCTCTCAAGGTCGAAGCAGCCCCAGCTCGCGGCCATGTCCGCGCCCAGTACGGGCGATCGGTTGCCGGTCAGCTTCATGGCCAGGTAGTCGCTGATGGTGGTCATGGACGCGGCGTCCTTCGGCACGAGGCCGTTTTTCACCATGTAGAAGTGGGTGGTGAGCCCGTAGCCCGCCGCCGCCGCGCCGTAGCGCCTGAGCGCCTGGGCATAGGTCTGGCCGTCGTCCATGGGCAGGTTGCCCCGGCCGTCCTGCCAGGTGTAGAGGGGGCTCACCGCTTTGCCGTCCTCATCCACGTACAGCATGCCGTGCATCTGCCCCGTCAGGCCGATGCAACAGGGCCTGCCGTGGGCCGCGACGAGGGAAGCATACTTCTCCAGCGCGATGGCCACGATCCTGCCCGCGTCCTGGACCTTGCCCACGGGACAGCCGTCGTCGATGAAGGAGGCGTGGTTCACCGTCTCCCGCGCGACCAGCGCCCCCGTGTCCTCATCCAGCAGCACCATGCTGATCGACGTGGTGCCGATGTCGATGCCAAGCGAATGCATATACCCTCCTGATGATGAAATGCCTCGGACGCCATTAATGGCGTCCCTACGGTGATGTTGAAATCAACGCGGCAGCAGCTATTCCTGTTCCCTGTTCCCTGTTCCCTGCGCGAAGCGTTAAAGCGTCGTCGACGCCGGGTCGAGGCGGGCGATGATATCCTCCTGGATCTCCGGCGAGAGGTCGAGGAAGTTGACGAAGGTGCCGTGGATGCGCACGATGTACACCCCGCTGGGGGCGTACTTCTCGGGATTGGCCAGCACCTTGCGCAGCATCTCCGGGGTGGTGACGTTGACGTAGAGGTAGAAGGGGTTCACGTCGCCCCCCTTTGCGTTGAAGAACAGCGGGTTGAAGATCTTCTGCTTGAACTCCAGGCCCCTGTCCTCCAGCGTCTCGCCCCGGAAGTAGCCGGGATTGATGCCGAAGTGGCTCGCGCAGCCGCCGCACATGCGGTCAAACGGCAGCCTGCGGTTGGAGAGCATGCGCATGCCCAGCCCGCCGGAGGCCTCGCCGTAGAGGGGGTCCACGCCGTAGTTGAGCATCTCCCGGGCCCGGCGGCCGTCGGGGGTCGCGCCCACCCAGTAGCCGTACATCAGGTGGGTGGAGGGGGTGGCGAAGTCCGGCCGGAAGGGGTTGCCCAGGTAGTTCTTCCGCGCCGCCACCATCTGCGACGCGCGGCTGACCACCTCGGCGGCCTCCAGGTCCACGGCTTCTATGTTGTTGCCGAACTTGTCGCAGGACAGCAAAAACTGCCGCATCCCGTCGTCGTGCTTGAAGTCGTCCCGCAGCGCGGCAAGCAGGCGCTCCGCGTCCTGCGGGCGCTCCTTTAACAGCGTGTCGATGGCGACGAAGCTGTCCGCCACAACGGAGGAGCCGTGGATCAGGCAGCCCGAGCCGTTGTAGCGCGTGCCCTGGCGCTGGCAGTCGCGCATGTCCACGCCGGTCTCGATGCCGCCCATCATGGTGGACAGAAACGGCACCTGGTAAAGCGACAGCGCCCGGCTGGCGGCGTTGGCGGCGTCGGTCATTTTGGCGATGTAGCCGTCCAGCTCGCGGTAGAACAGCGGGCGGATGTTCCTCAAAAGATCGACGGCGTCCTTGACCCCCAGCTCCGCGTAGGTCTTGCCCAGCTGCGCGCCGGTGATCTCGGATCTTCCGCCCTGCAGCACCAGTTCCAGCACCTTGGGCATGTTGAGCCACGAGTTGGTGGTGTTGCCGTTGTCCTTGCCCATGATCAGCGGCTCCTGGCAGCCCGCCACGGCGTAGTCCGGCAGGTCCTCCTCCCGGATGCCGCTTTTGCTGAGCATGTTAAAGAGCATGTCGTCGTTGAACAGCGACGGCGTCAGCACCCCGGGGGTGAAGAAGAACTTGCCCATCTCCATGTACAGTTCGTCCGGGGTGTTCGCGTGCAGCTTCACGGACAGTATGGGCTGAGGCAGGTTCATGTCGAAGTAGGCGTCGAACAGCGCGTAGCTGGTGGGATTGGTGAGGTCGTTGCCGGCCACGTCGCGCCCGCCGATGATCAGGTTCTGGGAGATGGCCCAGCTTCGGTCCGCCACGTTGAAGAACACCAGCAGGTGCTTCAAGAGCGCGGCGGTCATGTCGCGGCCGGTGTCCTCCATGGCCCGGTAGGGCTCGAAGATGCGGTCCGCGTTGCCCACCGAGAAGGCGAAGGGGTTCGGGGTCTGCTCAAGCGTCATCAGCTGCCAGATCAGTATGAACGCCTGTATGGCCTCGTAGAGGTTTTCAGCGCCGTGCTCGGGCACCCGCTGAAGCGTCCGCGCCATCAGCTCGAAGCGCGCCTTCGCGTCGCCCTCGGACTTGGACGCCTTCTCAAGCGCCAACTCGCGGTAGCGCCCGGCCAGGATCAGAAGCGCCTCCACGCTCAGCAGCATAGCCTCGTAGTAATCCTTCCTGTCCGGGTCGGCCTCCGCGTCGCGCTTTTCAGCCAGTTGCGCCCGGATGCCCGCCGCGCCGACGCGCAGGTACTCCCGCACGTCCGGCACCACGTGGCCCGTGACCTGCTCCAAAAAGAACACCGCCTCGCCGGTCAGCTTTTCCACCGGCGCATAGGCCGCGGTCAGCGCCCGGGCGAAGTCGTTTTTGGAATAGTAGTCCCTCACCCGCGCGATGCGCTCGGCGGTGATGTCGCCGATGGGCTCGATGTCGCCGAACACCGCCACCGGATCGCAGTAGCCCGCGAAGGACTTCACCGTGAACGCCGGGTTGATCAGCGCGTAGGAGCGTGCGAAGGCGTCGTCCTGCGTGCCCGCGAAAACGTGGTAATCCCCCAGCGTCAGCGGGATGCGGGTGACGACGTCTTTGAGCGTCCTGGCGATGCGGATGCAGGGCGCGTCGTCTTTATACGTCTGGTCGCACGCCATGGCGATCTCCCGGGCCAGGAACCAGCCCTCCAGGTGATTCAGCGCGCGCTCCTCCCGGAAGCGGGCCTTCGCCAGCGCCGTCAGCGCCTGCGGCGTGTAGATGCTCTCGATGGTCATGGCGACACCTCCGACGGGGAGAATGGGAAATGGGAAATTAGGAGTTAGGAATTAGGAGTTAGGAATGGAGGCGGCGGTATCTCCCTGCTTCATGAATATCACCGAACACCCATGTAGGGACGCCATTTATGGCGTCCGGTCCTGTTCGCGGACGCCATGAATGGCGTCCCTACGAGGGGTTTGATATCACTCAAATTCCTAATTCCTCATTCCTCATTATCCCTTAACAATCTGTGCAGTCCACGATCACGCCGTCCTCGTCCCACAGGTCGTGCCAGTCGTTGGCGCCGGGCCACAGGAACACCTGGCCCTTGACCAGGCGGTTGTTGCGCTCGAGGGTGGCGATGGTGGCCATCTCCTCATCGGTGAGCTTCTCGGTGACGGCGGCCTCGAGGTTGGCCTCGTAATTGTGCACGGAGAAGGGGATCGGCAGCTGGCCGCGCTGCAGCGCCCACTTGAGGCAGATGATGGCCGGGTGGCAGTTGTGGGCCTTGGCGATGGCCACAAGCTCGGGCATCTGCATGTCCGCGATGTCCTCGGGCAGTATGTCGCGCTCGGGGCGGCGGGGCGAGCCCAGGGGCATGTAGCCGATGGGGAGGATGTCGTGCGCCACCAGGTAGTCGAACAGCTCCTGCTGCTGGAAGCAGGGGTGCAGCTCGGACTCGCAGGCCGCGGGCTTGATGCGCAGCTTGGGCAGCACGGCCTCCAGCTTCGGGATGGTCAGGTTGGAGATGCCGATGTGCTTCACCAGCCCCTGGTCCACCAGGGCTTCGATCTGCCGGTAGGTGTCCACGAACTCCGCCACGGAGAAGGGCTTGGAGTCGGGATTGCGGGAATCCACGTCGCAGAAGGGGGCGTGGTAGTTCGGGAAGGGCCAGTGGATGAACAGCATGTCGAGGTAGTCGCACTGGAGGTCGGCGATGGTCTTCTTGCAGGACTCCGCCACCCGCCGGTGCATGTCGTTCCACACCTTGGACATGATGAACAGGTCCTTGCGCTCGACGACGCCCTCGTCAAAGGCCGCCTTGAACACCTCGCCGATCTGGGCCTCGTTGCCGTAGCAGGCCGCGCAGTCGAACAGCCGGTAGCCCGCGCGGATGCCGCCGGCCACCGCGCCGGCCACCTCGTCGGGGGTCACGCGGTCGGAGCCGAAGGTGCCCATGCCCACGCAGGGGATGGTGGCGCCGTCGTTGAGCTTGAAGGACGGTACGGTCCTGGGATCGATCATATGAAACGCTCCTTTCGGAATAGTGCATTCTGTGTCATTTGTTATCATTATATACGATAATCAGTTAAAATTCAACGCATTTTAACCTTTGTATAAGATTTGCGTATAAACACAGGCCCGGCAGTTGACCGGGCCTGTGCGGATGTATGAAGATCAGTCGGGATAGACCACCGCGACCTTGCCGCAGCGGCCGGAGGCCATGAGCGCGTAGGCCTTGTCCACGTCCTTGAGCTCGAAGCGGTGGGTAATGAGCTTGTCGGGATGGATGCCCCAGCGCACCAGGTGCTCCACCAGCTCCTCCATGCGCCACAGCGAGGTGACCCAGGAGCCGTAGATGCTCTTCTGGCCGTGCATGATGTCGGGGGAGGGGTTGAAGGTCACGTCGTTGCCCTCGCCGACCATGGCCATCTTGCCCCACTCGCGGGTGCAGCGGATCGCCATGGCGCGCGCGCCGTTGTTGGCGGAGCAGTCGATGGCGCGCTCGCAGCCGTAGCCCTGGGTGACCTCCATGATCTTGGCCTGGCAGGCCTCGGGATCGGCGGAATTGAACACGTAGTCGGCAAGGCCCAGATCCTTCGCCAGCTGCATGCGCTCCTCGTTGACGTCGGTGCCAATGGTCATGTCGCAGCCCATGGCCTTCGCCAGCATCAGGGTGGCCAGGCCCACCGGGCCCAGGCCGGTGACCAGCACGCGGTCGTTGCCGGAGATGCCGATCTTCATCAGCGCCTCGTAGCAGGTGCCGAAGCCGCACGCCACCTGCGCGCCGTCCTCGTAGGTCAGCTCGTCGGGCAGGGCGATCAGGTCCTTCTCGTCGCAGAGGATGTAGGGCGCCATGCCGCCGTTGCGCTGCCAGCCGTAGGCCGCGCGGAACTTGCTCTTGCAGGAGATGTAGTAGCCGCGACGGCAGTCGTAGCACACGCCGCAGCCGGAGATGTGGTACACGATGACCCGGTCGCCCTTCTTGAAGCGCTTCAGACCCTCGCCCTCGATCTCGATGATGCCGCAGGGCTCGTGGCCCGCGATCATCCCGGGCTGGTAGCCCTCGGGGCCCTTGCCCACATGCGCGCGGTAGATGCAGCGGATGTCGGAGCCGCAGATCGTGCTGGCCTTGGTCTTCACGACCACCTGGCCGTAGCCCGGCTTCGGCATGTCAAATTCCTTCAGCTCCACGGTGCTGTTGCCCGGCAGAATCGCGCCCAGAATCTTCTTATCCATGTTTCATCTTCCTCCTGATTTTGTTGTGCGGTGTCACCGCCTGCTGTAACCAGTATAACAGTTTTTGCCCCCATTGATTAGAGATAATTCCGACCATCTTGTGTTAAATATGTCGTTTTCACGCAAATTTATGTCCGATGGGGATAAGTTGTGGTAGAATAAGGGAGTAGGGGGTATATCATGGAAACATATGAGTTCTCAAGTGTCTTCGAGCTCGGCACGCTCCAGGTCGCGCCGGTGCATGTGCGCATCGAGCAGCTGAGACCGATCATCGCGGCGCACACGCACTCCAACACGAGCTATGAGATCCACTACACCCGGCAGGGGCGGGGCACGGTGACCATCGACGGCGTGAGCCGCCCGGTGGAGGCGGACACGCTCTACATCACCGGGCCCGGGGTGGTGCACGCCCAGACCTCGCAGAGCGCCGCGCCCATCGTGGAGTACTGCCTGTACCTGAACTGCCGGCGCTCGGCGTCCGCCCGCAGCGACCCGTTTTCGCTGTTCGCGGAGACGGCCTTCTGGATGGGCCGCGACGACGGCCGCCTGCTGCCGCTGTTGGAGCATCTCATCCGGGAGAACCGGCAAATGCTGCCCGGGGCGGCGGAGATGTCCGAGACGATCCTCAAGCAGATCATCATACTGCTGACCCGCATGTACCGCCAGGACGCCGCGCAGATGCCCGCGCCCTCCCCCGCCCCGCTGCTGACCCGGGCGGGCTTTCTGCCGATCATCGAGGACGCCTTCTTCTACCGCTACCGCACGCTGACGCTGACGGACCTCTCCCGGCTTCTGAACCTGAGCGCCCGGCAGACCCAGCGCCTGTTGCAGCAGAACTTCGGCAAGACCTTCTCCCAGAAGCTCACCGAGGCGCGGATGGCGGCGGCGTCCCAGTACCTGCTCAGCACCGCGCTGTCCGTCACCGAGATCAGCGAGCGCACGGGCTTTTCCTCCATCGAGCACTTCTCTGCCGCCTTCCGCCGCTTCACCGGCCTGTCGCCGAGGGAGTACAGGAGGAGGGGGAGGGATTAGGGATTAGGGATTAGGGATTAGGGATCAGGCAATAGGGAATAGGCAATAGGCAATAGGAATTGCCGGGGAGGGAACAGGGAACAGGGAACAGGGAACAGGAATAGCCGCTGCCGCGCGGGATATCTCCGTAGGGACGACATTCATGGCGTCCGGGCGATTTCGTGCGTAGGGGCACCGATGGCGTCCGGGCGATTTCGTGCGTAGGGACGGCGAAGGCATCCGGGTGATTTCGTGCGTAGGGGCGCCGATGCGGCGCCCGCCCGTTCAGAATCCATGGCTCCGTTCGGGCGGGCGGCGCATCGCCGCCCCTACGATGCCTTCCCCTTTCAGGGGGTTCGAGCGCCCGGAAAACAGTCCAGTGGACTGTTTTAGCGCCCGGAAAACAGTCCAGTGGACTGTTTTCAGCGAGAACGGGCCGGCAGGCCCCCGGAACGGTGGATTGCGCGAAGCGCAAGACGGAAGAGGTCGTAACCCGTTTCATCCGGGCGATGGGGGCAGCGCCCCTACTCTGCACTCTGCACTCTGCACTCTGCACTCTGTACTCTGTACTCTGTACTCTGTACTCTGTACTCTGCACTCTCTCTACTCCCTCAAACTGACTGGTATACAGCTCATAATAGAACCCCTTCCGCGCGAGCAGGGAATCGTGGTTGCCCTGCTCGACGATATGCCCGTCGCGCATGACGAGTATCACGTCGGCCTCGCGGATGGTGGACAGCCTGTGGGCGACGATGAAGGACGTGCGGCCCTGCATCATCCGGGCGAAGGCGGACTGTATGCGAAGCTCCGTGCGGGTGTCGATGGAGGAGGTGGCCTCGTCCAGTATGAGCATGGGCGGCAGCAGCAGCATCACGCGGGTGATGCACAGAAGCTGCTTTTGCCCCTGGGACAGCATGCCGCCGTCCTCGCCGATGACGGTATCGTAGCCCTCCGGCAGGCGCATGATGAAGGAGTGGGCGTGGGCGGCCTTTGCCGCGGCGACGATCTCTTCCTCCGTGGCGTCGGGGCGGCCCATGGCGATGTTCTCGCGGATGGTGCCGGGCTTGAGCCAGGTCTCCTGGAGCACCATGCCGTAGGCGCTTCGGAGGCTGTGCCGCTTGAGCGTCAGGGTGTCCTTTCCGTCCACGCGGATGACGCCCCGGTCGGGGTCGTAAAAGCGCATCAGCAGGTTGATCAGCGTGGTCTTGCCGCAGCCCGTGGGCCCGACGATGGCCACCCGCTGGCCGGGGTCCACCGACAGGTTGAAGTGCTCGATCAGCGGACGGTCCTTCACGTAGGAGAAGCACACGTCCTCCCAGTCCACGCCGCCTTTGACGTCCGTCAGCTCGCCGGGCGCGTCCGGGGTCTGGGCCGGGGTCTCGATCAGCTCAAACAGCCGGGCGGCGCAGGCGATGGCATTTTGAAGCTCGGTCACCACGCCGGAGATCTCGTTGAAGGGCTTGGTGTACTGGTTGGCGTAGGCCAGAAACGCCGTCAGTCCGCCCACGCTGATGTGCCCCGCCAGGGCGGACAGCGCCCCGGTCAGCGCCACCAGCGCGTACACCACCGCGTTGACGAACCGCGTGGCGGGGTTGGTGATGGAGGAGAAGAACGTGGCCCGCATGGAGCAGGTTTTGAGCCGCGCGTTGATCTCATCGAAGCGTTCGGTCTCCGCCGCCTCCCGCCCGTAGGCCTTGACCACCTTCAGGTTGCCGATCATCTCGTCGATGAAGGCGGTCTGCTCGCCCCGGGTCTCGGACTGCTGCCGGAACATGGCGTAGGTCCGGGTGGCGATGAACCGCGCCACGAACAGCGAAAGCGGCGTCACGCCCACCACCACCAGCGCGATCAGCGCGTTTTTCATGAACATGAAGCCCAGCGTGACCAGTATGGTCAATACGCCGGTAAAGAGCTGGGTAAAGCCCATCAGCAATCCGTCGGCGAACTGGTCGGCGTCCGCGATCACCCGGCTGACGGTCTCGCCGTGGGGATGGCTGTCGATGTAGGAAAGCGGCAGCCTCCCGATGTGTTGAAGCGCCTCCTCCCGGAGGTCCCGCACCACGTCGTAGGTCACCCGGTTGTTGACGGCGTTCATCACCCACTGGCCCAGGCCGGTGAGCGCCACGCACAGCCCGATGCGCGCCAGTATGGGGTAGATCCTCTCAAAATCCACGCGGCCCGCGTCCACGATGCCGTCGATGGCCCGGCCCACCAGTATGGGCACGTACAGCGTCAGAAGCACCGTGCCCGCCGCAAGGGCAAGCGACACCAGCACCAGCCACTTGTAGCTGCCGATGCGGCGAAGCACCTTTTTCAGCGTGCCCGCGGAGGACGCATTCAGCCCGTTTTTCATGCCGTCCGCACCTCCCCTCCGCCGAACTGGGAGTCGTAGATTTCCTTATAGACGGGGCAGCGCTCCATGAGCTCCAGGTGCGTGCCCTTCCCCACCAGCCTGCCGTCGTCCAGCACCAGGATCTGGTCGGCCCCCATGATGGAGGCGGTGCGCTGGGAGATGATGAACACCGTGGGGTTGTAGTCAAGCCCCGCGATGGCGGCGCGCAGGCGGGCGTCGGTGACCATGTCAAGCGCGGAGGCGCTGTCGTCCAGCACCAGTATCTCCGGCCTGCGCACCAGCGCCCGGGCGACGGTCAGCCGCTGTCGCTGCCCGCCGGACAGGTTCGCGCCGTTCTGCTCGATCATGCCGTCCAGACCGCCCTTGAAGGCCACCACCTCCGCGGCCTGGGCGGTCTTGGCGGCGGCCATGAGGGCGTCGTCGTCGGCCTCCGGCATGCCCCAGCGCAGGTTGTCGCGGATAGAACCCTTGAAAAGCACCGCGCGCTGCATCACGAAGCCCACCCGCTGCCGCAGGGCCTGCTGATCGTAGGCGCGCACGTCCGCGCCGAACACCTTCACGCTGCCCTCGGTGACGTCGTAGAACCGGGGGATCAGCGAGGCCAGCGAGGTCTTGCCCGCGCCGGTGCCGCCGATGATGCCGACGGTCTGCCCCGGCATGGCGGTGAAGCTGATATCCATGAGGGACGGATTGCCCGCCCCGGGGTAGGTGAGGCTCACGTGGTCGAACGCCACCGCGGGCGCGCCCTCCACAGGCGCCGCGCCGGGGCCGTCCGCCATCGCGGGCTCCATGGCCAGCACGTCGGCCACGCGCTTCCAGCTGGCCCACGCCTTGTTGATGGTGATGGTCAGCCCCGCGAACTTGATAAGCTCCACCAGTATCTGGCTCATGTAGTTGTACAGCGCCACCACCTGGCCGCGGGTGAGCAGCCCTGCGTCCACGCGGATCGCGCCCTGCCGGACCAGCGCGATCACGGCGATGTTGATGATCACGTAGGTCAGCGGGTTCAGAAGCGCCGACACCCGCCCGGCCCGAAGCTGGAGCCGGGTGAGCGTGCGGTTGCGGTCCACGAACTCTGCGTACTCGGCGTCCTCCCGCCGGAAGGCTCGGATCACCCGCGCGCCGGTCAGGTTTTCCCGGGTGGCCTCCAGCACCTTTTCGAGCTGCCGCTGCACACCGCGCATCATAGGGATGTTCAGCGCCATGATGGCGTAGGTCACGATCATCAGCGCGGCGATGACGATGGCGAATATCCGGGCGATGCGCGCGTCGATGGTGAAGGCCATCACCATAGCCCCGAACACCACGAAGGGCGAGCGCAGCACCAGCCGCAGCACCATGTTCACGCCGGTCTGAGCCTGGTTGACGTCGCTGGTCATGCGGGTGATCATGGCCGACGCGCCCAGGCGGTCCACGTCCGAAAAGGACAGCCCCGCCAGCCTCTCAAACAGCGCGTGGCGCACGTCCGCCGCGAAGCCCGTGGCCGAACGCGCCGCGAAGTACTGCGCCGTGATCGCCGCCGCCAGCCCTGCCACGCCCAGCAGCACCAGCACGCCGCACATGCGCCAGACGTGGCCGCCGTTGCCCGCACCGATGCCCCTGTCGATGATCGACGCCACCACCAGCGGCACAAACAGCTCCAGCGTCGCCTCAAACATCTTGAACAGCGGCGCGCAGATACATTCCATGCGGTATTTTTTCAGATAGCGAAACATTTTGGATCCTTCTCCTGTCGGATGTCATTTCCATCCGGGTTTGTCGGTGCAGAGTACAGAGTGGCTATGGCAGGAATTACATTTGCTTTTCATATGGGATAATTCCGGTATCACGGATACATGAGAGGCCAGTGTCATGAAGCGGTCATTGATATGCGTTGCGATCCTCGCGCCGGCGATGGCGATACTGAGGTTCTGGCCCGGGCTGGCCGGGCTATGGATGGAAAGCGCTGCCCTGCCGCTGCTCAATGCGCTGCACCGCCTGAGCGCCGCGCTGCCCTTTCCGCTTCTGGAGCCGCTGGCGCTTCTGCTGCTTCCGGGACTGTTGCGCCGCCGGTCCCGGGCGCTCATACTGGCGTTTATGATCGGCATGTACGGGCTTTTGTGGTATCCCGCCTACTTCGCCGCCCCCGCGCCAAACTGCGACGCCCCCGCCGACGCGGAGCAGCTGTGCCTCCGGCTCACGGACGCGCTGAACGCCTCGGCGCTGGCGTTCGAGCCGCCCTTCGACGCGGCGGGGGCCGTGGCCGGGCTGCCCTGGGCGCGGGTAAAGCCCGCGCGATACCCGGAGTGGATGCGGCGCATGGACATCGAGGGGCTGTTCTCGCCCTGGACGGGGGAGGCCCTCGTGGACGCCGACGCCCCGCCGGGCAGCCTGCCCTTCACCTGCGTCCACGAGCTGATGCACTTAAAGGGCATCGCGGACGAGGGGCAGGCCAACATCGCCGCGTACCGGTACTGCGTCGATCAGGGCGGCATGTTCGCCGACTCCGCGCGGCTGTGGGCGCTCCGGTGCGCGCTGGGACGGCTGGACGAGCCCGCCCGCGCGCGCGTCGCCCGCCGCGCCAACCGCCGCCTGCGCCCGCTTTTGATGATCTCGGAGGTTCGCGAGCCCTCGCCGTTGTCCCGGCTTCTGGGCATCGGCCGCCAGACCGCCGACTACGACGCCCTGCTGGGCTGGCTGGCGCTCACCCCTCCGGCGTGATCTCCCCGCAGTAGCTGGTATTGAAGATCTCGGCCACGCGGCGCGCGTCGTCGGTCTGGCCCAGCGCCCACATGAGCTTGGTGACCGCCGCCTCGGTGGTCATGTCCCGGGCGGGGATGACCCCGCAGGACAAAAGCTTCTGCCCCACCTCGTAAAGCCCCAGGCTGCTGCCCTCGTACAGGCACTGGCTGCACACCACCACGGCGATGCCGGCCTCGGTGAGCACCCTCAAATGCTCCAGCAGGTTGGTGCGCACGAACTGCATGCCCCCCGCGCCGAAGGCCTCGATCACGATACCCCGGTAGCGCATCCGCCGCAGCATGCACAGCACGTCCGGGTTGATGCCCGGCACGAGCTTGAGCAAAAACACCTCCCGGCACACGCGGTCGCGGAGCGCGACGGGGCTGTCCGGGTCCCCGGGGATGGCGCACAGCGGGCGCAGGCCGTCGGCGAACACCCGGCCCAGGTCGCCCGCGTTGACGCTCTCGAAGGCCTCGAAGCCCATGCTGCGCACCTTCACCGCCCGACAGCCGGGGATGATCCTGCGGTTGAAGGCCACGGTCACCCCGGGAATGCCGCAGCCCACCGCGGCGAAGGCGGTGTACAGGTTGTTGCGGGCGTCGGTGAGCAGGTTGTCGATGGGCATCTGCGAACCCGTGAACACCACCGGCTTTTTAAGCCCCTGCAGCATAAAGGACACCATCGAGGCCGTGTAGGCCATGGTGTCCGTGCCGTGGGTGACCACCACGCCGTCGTACTTCGGCAGCGCGGCATGGATCGCCCGGGCGATGGCGATCCACTCGTCCACCTGTATGTTGGAGGAATCGAGGTTCAGAAGCTCCTGCGTGTCGATGCGATAGTAGGCGTTCAGCCCTTCCACGAAGCGCAACAGCTCCGCGGACGAATAGCCCGGCCTGAGCCCCTCCGCGCCCTGCACCGAGGCGATGGTGCCTCCGGTGGTGATCAGCAGTACCGATTTCACCGCGCACGCCCCCTTTCGGCACCATCATAGCACATCTACGCGCCCGTTGCAATCTCCAGTATCGCCTCCGCCGCGGCCTGCGGCCCGCCGCAGGCGTGGAAGCCCTGCCCGATGCGTCCCGCGGCGTCGCGGTATTTGGGATCGGCCATCACCGCGTCCACCGCGGCGCGTATGGCGGCGGGGTCCGCCGAGGCAAGCCTCAAGCCCGCGCCCAATTCCTCCGCGCGATTCGCCACGCCGCCCTCCTCCGGGGTCAGGGGGCGCGTGACCAGCGGCACGCCGAAGTACAGCGCCTCGCTGACGCTGTTCATGCCGCAGTGGGTGACGAACACGTCCGCCGCCTGCAGCACCGCCAGCTGGTCCACCCGCCGGTGCGCGTGCACGTTCTCCGGCAGGTCCGACGGCGGCCGGCTCTCCCCCACCGACAGGATCACCTCATACCGCCCGTCCCCCAGGGCCTGTACGCAGTTTTTGTAGAAGTCATCCTCCCCGTCCAGCACCGTGCCCATGGACACGTACACCAGCGCTCGCGCGGGCTTTTGCATCGGTTCCGCCACCGGGCGCAGGCAGGGCCCTACGAAGCGGTATTTGTCTGAAAACGTGTCCGCGCAGGGCTGGAACGCCCGCGAGGTGTACACCACCGTGGGGGTGTTGTCGTCGTTCTGCACGATGTCCAGCACGCCCTTCACCGGATAGCCCGCGTCCCGCAGGGGCCTGAGCAGCCGGTTCGCTTTGGGCATTTTGACCAGCATCCGAATGAGGTCCCCCAGCCCCTGCTTCATGACCTTCGACGAGTGTTGGTTGAAGGCAAACGTCGTGGTGGAGCTTATAAAGGGGATGCCCAGCCGCAGGGCGAACAGTTTGCCCCAGAAGGCCACCGAGTCCGCCACGATCACGTCCGGCTTCAGCGCCTCCAGTGATTTTAGCGCCATGTCCTGCAGCGCCAGCGTGGTATCCACGATCAGCCTTGTGGACACCGTTATGTCCCGGGCCACCGCGTTGCCGCTGGCCGCCGCCACGGCGTTGCCCGCGCCGCAGTCCACAAACCGCGCCCCGGCGGCCTCGATCTCCGATCGGAAGGGCGCGAAGCTGTAATAGGTCACCCGATGGCCCATGTCCGTCAGCGCCTTCACCACCGGCAGCGTGGGATTGGTGTGGCCGTGGGCAGGTATGCAGAAAAACGCGATCTCAGCCATTGTTCCGTCCCTCCCCGAATACCGTTTTGAACAGCCCATCGAAGCGGTCCTTCGGCGGTATGGCGATGCCCTGCGCCGCGTCCCCCAGCAACAGCAGCTTGTCCCCCGGACGTATGTCGAATAAGTCCCGCATTTCCTTCGGGATCACGATCTGCCCCTTGGCCCCCACCGTCACCGTGCAGGCATAGCGCTGTGATCTTTCGGTCATAGCTATCCCTCCCGTGGTATGATTTGTTATACAAATCATACCACAGAACACAGATTTGCGCAAGAGATCATTCCCCATTCCCCATTCCTCTTCTCACCCCCCGCCCCCCGCCGTCATATTACGAACAGGAGGTGCCATATGAACGAGGCGATTCGGGGGATCATGATCCCCTTTACAGGCACGTCGCTGGGGGCGGCGCTGGTATTCTGCATGGGGGACGCCATTCCGGTACTTTTGCGGCGGGCGCTGACGGGCTTCGCGGCGGGGGTGATGGTGGCGGCTTCGGTGTGGAGCCTGCTGCTCCCGGCCATCGGACAGTCCTCGGGGCTGGGCGCGTGGGCCTTCGTCCCGGCGGCGGGCGGCTTCTGGCTGGGCGTGCTGTTCTTGCTGCTGCTGGACAGAATAACGCCCCGCCTGTGCCCGGTTTCGGGCGGCGGGGCGGGGCGTCTGTCCCCGACGGCCATGCTGCTTGTAGCGGTGACGATCCACAACATCCCGGAAGGCATGGCGGTGGGCGTGGTGTACGCGGGGCTTTTGACAGGCCGCGGCGGCGTGACGGCGCTGGGGGCGCTGTCGCTGGCGCTGGGCATCGCGATCCAGAACCTGCCGGAGGGCGCGATCATCTCCATGCCGCTGCGCGCGGCGGGCCTGTCGCGCCTTCGGGCGTTCGCGGGCGGGGTGCTGTCCGGCGCGGTGGAGCCGCTGGGCGCGGCGCTGATGCTCCTGCTGGCGGAGCGCCTCGCCCCGGCGATGCCCTGGTGCCTGAGCTTCGCCGCCGGGGCCATGCTGTACGTCGTGGTGGAGGAGCTCATCCCCGGTTTGTCCCGGGAGCCATCCCCCGGCGCGGGGGCCGTGTGGTTCGCCGCGGGGTTTACGGTCATGCTGATGTTGGACGTAGCCCTTGGATAGTATCATTCGGCCTTTCCGGCCACGGACAGGCCAGAGATCAGCAGGCACGGGCTGCCGAAGCAGCTGGTGCCGGGGGCGCGGAACTCGAGGTCGGAACCCACGGTCTCCACGTCTTTGAGCAGCTCGTAGAAGTTCCCGGCTACGGTGATCTGGTTGACGGGAGACGCGACGCGCCCGCCCTCGATTTTAAACCCCTTGGCGGCCAGCGAGAAGTCTCCGGTGACGGCGTTCGCCCCGGCGTGCATGCCCTGCAGCTCGGTGATCAGCAGGCCGTCGCCGACCCTCTCGACCATGGCGTCGAAGCCGGTGTCCGACGGGGCGAAGAAGAAGTTCGTCGGCGCGACGCCCACCCCGGCGGCGTAGGAGGCCCGGGCGGCGTTGGCGGTGGTTTCGACGCCCTGCTTGCGGGCGGTCTTTAAGTTGTGCAGCAGCGTGTTGAGCCGGCCGTTCTCCACCACGGCCTTGACCCGCGTGGCCACGCCCTCGCCGTCGAAGGGGGCGGAGGCGGCACTGTCCAACCGGTGGGGATCGTCCGTCAGCGTGACGCACCCGGCGGCGACGATCTCCCCCTCCCGGCCTTTGAGCCGCGACAGCCCGCGCTGGGCGTTGTCGGCGGAGAACACGCCGGAGAACGTGGCCAGCAGCGCGCCCGCCACGTCGTTTTTGAGCAGCACGCGATATTTGCCGGAGGGCACCGGCGCGCCGTCCAGGCCGTCCAGGGCCTCCTTCGCGGCGGCCTTCGCCACGGCCTCCAGGTCCACTTCGTCGGGCTTCATGGTGAAGAACACCTTCATGCCGGTGTTGACCTTTTCGCCGTCGCGGGCCACCACGCACACATAGCCGCCCAGCAGCGCGGACTTCATGGACACATGAAGCCCCAGCGTGTTGGTCAGCATGCGCTCCCCCGTGGAGGAGAACACCGCGCAGTCCTCCACCTGTGTGATCCGCGGGTCCTGATCAAGCGCCAGCCGCTCCAGCCGCTTGGCCATGTCGATCTTCACCGCGGCGTCCATCGCCCCGATTTCGGGATTGTACAGGTTGAGATCGGGGTAGCTTTCATCCCCGGGATACATGAACTGCTCGTCCTTCGACTCCACCAGGTCGGCGTTCTCGATGGCCCCGTCCATAAGCTGGGCCAGCGCGTCCTTGTCCAGGATCTGGGTGGAGGCCGTGCCGGTGTGGCCGTCCTTCAACACCCGAAAGCCCAGGCCGGCGCTGTCCGCCACGCTGTACTGGTGGATCTCGCCGTTCTTGACGGACACCTCAAAGCTCTCGCCGCGCTCACAGCAGATTTCCCCGGCCACGCCCCGCTCGGCGGCGGCGTCCAGCAGGCGGCGGATAAATGCGTTCCTGTCCATGCTCATCGACCTCCCACGGTAATGTCGGTCACGCGGATCATCGGCTGGCCCACGTTCACGGGCACGCTGCCACTGGACGCGCCGCACATGCCCTGCGCCAGGCGCAGGTCTTTGCCCACGCGGTCGATCTTCATGAGGATCTCGCCGCCCCGCCCGATCAGCGAGGCCCCGCGCACGGGCCGGTCGACCTTGCCGCCCCGGATCAGGTAGCCCTCGTCCACCGCGAAGTTGAACTCCCCGGTCACCGGGTTCACGCTGCCGCCGCCCATCGATTTGGCGTACAGCCCGTCGGGGCAGGAGGCTATGATCTCCGCCTCGTCGTCGCGGCCCGCGGCGATATAGGTGTTGCGCATGCGGCTGGTGGGCGCGAAGGTGTAGTCCTGCCGCCGCCCGCTGCCGGTGGGGGGCATGTTCATGCGCCGGGCGTTGAGCCTGTCGATCATGTAGTTTTTGAGGATGCCGTCCTCGATCAGCACCAGCCGGGTGGTGGGCAGGCCCTCGTCGTCGATGTTGAGGGAGCCCCACTCGCCGGGCAGGGTGCCGTCGTCCACGGCGGTGACGATGGGCGACGCGATGCGCTGCCCCAGCTTGCCGGCGAACTCGGAGTTGCCGAAGGCCACCGCCGCGGCCTCCAGCGAATGGCCGCACGCCTCGTGGAAGATCACGCCGCCGAAGCCTGAGTCGATCACCACCGGCATCACCCCCGCCGGGCAGGGCTCGGCGTGCAGCATCGTGACCGCGCGCTCGGCGGCAATGCGGGCGGTATGAGCCGCGTCGACCCTGTCCGTGAACAGCTCGTAGCCCATCATCGCGCCGGGCGCCTCCCGGCCGGACTGGCTGTCGCCGTCCCTCGACGCCACCGCGGCCACGTACAACCGGGTGTACACCCGCGTATCGCCGGTGAACAGGCCCTCGGAGTTGGCGATCAGCACGTCGCTGTCCCAGTGGGTCAGGTTGGCCCGCACCTGGGTGATCTCGCCGGACACCGCCTTGGCCGCCAGGTCGCAGTCCCGAAGCAGCTTTGCCTTGCGGGTCCCGGCCACGTCCATGGGCATCTCTTTGATCGGGTGGACGTTGCGCGGGAGGCTGCGGACCAGGCGGATGTCGCCCACGCGGGCGTCGCCGGACACCGCGTCCGCCGCCTTGCGCGCCGCGGCGACGAGCCCGGAGGCGCTGGTGTCGTTGGTGTGCACGTAGACGCTGTTCAGGCCCCTGAACACCCGGATGCCCGCCCCGTGGCGGCGCACCGTGGAGGCCGCCTCAACGTGGCCGTCCACCAGGCCCATCGCGCCGGAGCGCCGGTCCTCGCAGTAGATCTCGGCAAAGTCGCCGCCGGTCTTGAGCGCCGCGTTCAATGCCTGTTCGGCAACGGATTTCAGAATCATATCGTTCTCTCCTCAATTTGCTTTTTCAAAGATCAGCGCCATGCCGTTCGAGAGGTTCAACGTCAGCGTATCACCGTCCAGGGCGATGCCGTTCCCCTCGGGGTCCGGCCTGATACCCATGCCCCTCATCTCCAGCAGCTCCAGGCTGCCGTTCATGTCCGTCCAGGCCAGGCCCAGGTACAGGCGCTGTTCGTCCGCACCCAGCGCCTGCGACGCGGCGGGGCTCACCCGAAGCGCCGCCAGCGCGCCGACGCGCATGAACTTCAGCTCGCCCCACGCGGCCAGGCCGCTCGCCTGCGTCGACTCGTCCGGCTCGCCGCAGACCGTCGCGCCGTCCGCGCCGCCGATCCCCGTCAGCACCCAGCGCGTCCCGGGCAGGTCGCTGGCCGCGTTGGCGTCCAGAAGCCGCGCGGCGTCCAAAGCGTCCAGAACCGCCAGCGGCCTGCTCAGCACGCCGATCATACCTCCCATATCCGGATCGCTCGCAAAGATCATGCCCGCGGCGGTCGTCGGAATCCCCAGCACCATGCCGGGTATGCCGCCCAGCTCCGCGATGTACCAGCGATCCCCGTATTTCGCACACTGAACCAGCAAAACGGCGTCCTCGCCCGCTACGTTGATACGCGCCACCTCCCAGGCCAGGTCGTCCGGGTCATAGTACGCCGACTGGAGCATCGCGGAGACCATGTTCATGGGATAGGCGATCGTTTCCGACAGAAGCGCCGGGTTCACCCAGCCCACAAGCGTCACGTTGCCCTCCCAGGCGTTGGCGGGGGAATTTGCGAATCGGTCCAGCATCTCCTGCCGCGCCGCGGCGTCCTGCAGCGGAACGGTCGTGTTGGCCAACTGCGCGCTGATCTGGATGTACTGCTGCACCAGGCTGTTGGTGATCTGCGCCCGACGGGCGTTGATGAGCAGGCTTCGGGAATACGCGCCGTTCACCGGCACGGTGATGAGGACGCCGGAGCTGATGCTCTGCAAACGCTGCATCGCCGTCTCCGCGTCGCAGTGATCCACAAAGGTCTCGAGCGCAAACGCCGAGAGCATGTCGTCCGCGTCGCCGCGGTTCAGCGCCTCCACATAGGCCTCTACCGCCGCCTCCGGGCTGTCGTAGCCCTCGCTCTCGTGCCGGATCTCCGCCAGGGCGGCGGGCGCAAGCAGCGCAAGTACCGTCAGGATTGCCAGCAGCTTCTTCATAAGATGCCCTCCCGCTTTGTTTTATCGTATTATAATACAGCCGAGTGCTCCCCGCAATCGGCCGTATCCCATTTATCGCCTCTATGCAAACCGCTTCTGCAGCGCCTCGAACCGCTCGTGGGTGATCAGGGCGTCATCCTTCAGACCCTTGAGCTTGACGACGTAGGTCCAGCGGCCGTAGGGTTGTATGGATTCGATGAGGTTGAGGTTGACGATATAGCTCTTATGGGTGCGGAAGAACAGGTCGTCGGGCAGGCGCTCGTCCAGCTCGGCCATGCCGTCGGACACGGTATAGCGCGCGCCGTCCTTCATCAGCACGATGGTGGCGCGGTTCTCCCGCATGACCATGGCGATGTCCGCCAGGTCCAAAAAGCTCATGCCCTCCCGGTGCTTGAGCATGATGCGCCCCGGGACGCCGACCGGTGCTGCCGACGCTGTCGGGGCGGTCGGCGCGGCCACCGGCTCGCCGAAGCCCCCGCCCAGCCGGTCGCGGATGCGCGCGAGGGTCTCCAGCGCGCGCTCCACGCGGAAGGGCTTGACCAGGTAGTCGAAGGCGTAGACCTCGAAGGCGCTCTTCATGTACTCCTCGTGGGCGGTGGCGAACACGATCACCGTCCGTGGGTCGCGGTCCTGTATGGCGCGGGCGCACTCGATGCCGCTCTTGCCGGGCATTTCCACGTCCATAAGCACCACCTGGGGGTGGTGCTCGTCGTACAGCGCGATCAGCTGGTCGCCGTCCGCCGCCTCGCCCGCGAGCCGGTAGCCCTCCGCGCGCTCCACCAGTTTGCGCATCACCAGCCGCATGCCGGGATCGTCGTCGGCGATGAGAATATTGAGATCATTCATGATACGTTCCGCCTCAACGCCTTGGGCCGGTCCAGGATCTCCGCGACCACCACGGCGCGGCGCAGGCGGTGGATGTTCATCTCGGAAAGCTCCAAAGCGGCCTGGGCGGCGAGGCTCTCTTCGGTCTCCCGGCGCATGGCGGCCTTCATGTGCCGCTCATGCTCCGCGTGGCTCTCGCCCTCTTCGTGGGTGTGGGCCATGGAGCCGCCCACGCAGCCCTCCTCGTCCGCGTGGTCGGTCCCCTGTGCGGCCATGAACACCGGCGCGGCCTGGCTGGCCACCTTCACGGGCCTGACCGGCTGCGGCACGGCCTGCGCGACAGGCTTCGGGGCGGCGGGCTTCGCCTCCTTCACCGCGTCGGCCACGGACTCCGTGGCCATCGCGCCCAGCGCCTTGAGGAAGTCCTCGCCGCTCTTGGCATTCGCCAGCCTTTCGGAGGCCGCCTCCCGGCTTCGGACCGCGGGCTGGGGCTGCTTTGCGGCGCTCTGGGCCTTTTTCTTCTTGTTGTTGTTGCTGCTGACCACGATGAAGACGATGATCAGTATATAGATCAGGACTCCCATAGGGCGACCCTCCTTGCGCACCGGCGGGGTGAGGGGCGTCAAACGCCCCTCACCCGTCAACCGTTACTTCTTTTCCTTCTCCTGTGCGGCGGGCGCGCCTTCCCCGGCGATGGCCTCGCGCATGCGGGTGTCGGACTTGATGTTCTGCATGTTGTAGTAGTCCATCACGCCCAGCTTGCCCTCGCGCAGCGCGGACGCCATAGCCTTCGGCACCTCGGCCTCGGCCTCGACGACCTTGGCGCGCATCTCCTGCACGCTGGCCTTCATCTCCTGCTCGTGGGCGACGGCCATGGCGCGGCGCTCCTCGGCCTTGGCCTGGGCGATGCGGCGATCGGCCTCGGCCTGGTCCATCTGGAGCTGCGCGCCCACGTTGCGGCCCACGTCCACGTCGGCGATGTCGATGGAGAGTATCTCAAACGCGGTGCCGGCGTCCAGGCCCTTGTTGAGCACGGTGCGGCTGATCAAATCGGGGTTCTCCAGCACGTCCTTGTGGCTCTCGGAGGAGCCGACGGTGGTGACGATGCCCTCGCCGACGCGGGCGATGATGGTCTCCTCGCCGGCGCCGCCGACCAGGCGGGAGATGTTGGCGCGCACGGTGACGCGGGCCTTGGCCCTCAGCTCGATGCCGTCCTTGGCGATGGCGGCGATGACGGGGGTCTCGATGACCTTCGGGTTGACGGACATCTTCACGGCCTCCAGCACGTTGCGGCCGGCCAGGTCGATGGCCTTGGACTGGTCAAAGCCCAGCTCGATCTGCGCCGACTGCGCCGCGATCAGCGCGTCCACCACGCGGTCCACGTTGCCGCCCGCCATGTACAAGGTCTCCAGCTCGTTCATGGTGACGTTGATGCCGGCCTTGCGGGCCTTGATCATCGGCGGCACGATGCGCCGCGGGCTGACCCGGCGGAACTTCATGCCCACGAGGTTAAAGATGTTGATGTGCACGCCGCTCATCAGCGCCGAGAACCACAGCCCCAGCGGGAACAGCGAGAACAGCGCGATGATGACGACGACGATGATGATCGGCAGCGCAATGGCCGCGATGCTGGGTCCGTAATGATACATGATGAAAGCCTCCTTTGGAAGTTGTGATGTGGTTGAGTCAGGAGTTAGGAATTAGGAGTTAGGAGTTAGGAGTTAGGAGTTAGGAGTTAGGAATTGTCCGGTGAAGGTTCCTCGGCACACTCTAAAATTCCTGATTCCTCATTCCTAATTCCTCATTATTCGTTTTCTTCTACGACCACAATGCGGTTCCCCGCCACCTTCTGCACCCTGATCGGCTTGCCCTGGGCGATGAACTCGCCGTCGGAAACCACGTTGAGCTTCACGCCGTCGAACTCGCCGATGCCCGCGGGCCGCAGGGCCGTGTGGGTGACGCCCTTCTTGCCGATGAAGTAGTTCAGGTCGTTGTTCTCGGCGGCGTCGGGGGCGATGGCCACGTCGTTGAGCGCCAGCTTCGACTTCTCCAGCCTGCCCTTGGACGCCGTGATCAGGCACACCGTCAGCGCGATGCAGAGTATCGCGGCCAGTATCACGAACAGCAGAAGCCCCTGCTCCAGCGGTGGACTGAGCAGCACAAACCCCAGCACCAGCGACCCGATGCCCAGCATCCCCGGCACGCCGAACCCCGGGATGTACATCTCGAACACCAACAGGCCCACGCCCACCAGCAGCAGTATCAGCTCCGGCAGGTTCGATGCCAACAGGCTCCATAAACCGCCCATGCCAGCTTCACCTCGCTTTGTCTTATGATGTCCTTAGTATACCATCTTTCCACCCAAAAGAAAAGGGTGCGCGCACGAATGATACATTTTTCGCCCCGAATTGTCGCCGAATCCTCCCCCGAAGCGTCATTGTGAAATAATTGTGCCGCCGCATGCCGTCCGGCGGCGTTTCATATGAAATCACTGTCCG
The DNA here is from genome assembly GCA_902790525.1 of uncultured Eubacteriales bacterium. Taxonomy (GTDB): domain Bacteria; phylum Bacillota; class Clostridia; order Christensenellales; family Aristaeellaceae; genus UBA2862. Next base: position 386 of record CADASI010000055.1, on the reverse strand, counting down.
GAGAGGAGGGAACGCATGGGGCGACTGTGGAAGCTCGCGGTGGCGATGACCGCGCTGACCGCCATACTGTTTTCATCGGCGGCGGGGGCCACGCTCTGGCAGCTGTGGCGAAGCCCGCCCAGGCTGGTACTTGAGCAGACGCCGGAGGGCCTGAAGTGGGAGGGCGCGCGCTTCGCCGCACTGCTCAGGGTGCACGACGCGCGGATGGACTGGCTGATGATCTGGCGCAAAAAGGAGGATTAAAGTGTGTTTCTAAAATGCCTGAAGCGCATTTTCGGCGTCTTTAGCTGCATTTCTGCGTTGCTTTCCCTTGACTTTTACGCACTGCCGCTACTGCCCGAAGGGCAAGCGGCAGCAGCGCCGCGCGAATCCTGAACGCTTCGCTA
>CADASI010000054.1 GCA_902790525.1 uncultured Eubacteriales bacterium | reverse complement strand
CTCGCGGGCACGCTGGCGCTTGCGGGCAGCGCGGCGGACGCCCTGTCCCGGCTTTCCATGATGGCCATGCTGTGCGTGTTCTTCCTGTGCGACCGGGACAGGCTGCTGTTGCGGCTGGAGCTTCTGACGCCCCGTTCCGCCCGCTGCACGGCCGTGCGCATGGGCGGCGCGGTGGCGCGGGAGGTGCGGCTGTACCTCCAGGGGCAGCTGCTGGTGGCGCTGGCGGTGGGCGTGCTGACGGCGCTTGGGCTGATGCTCATCGGCGTGCGCAGCGCCGCGGTGCTGGGCGCCATCGTGGGCGTACTGAACATGGTGCCCTATTTCGGCCCGTTCATCGGCGGCGTGCCGGCGGTGCTCATCGCGCTGGGTGACGGCTGGCAGAAGGCGGCGCTGTGCGTTCGCATCATGGGCAGCCTCACCGGCTTCTCCCCCGCGGCGGTGCTGGTGGCCATCTACGCCGGGGCCAGCTTCGGCGGCATCGGCGGCATGCTGGTGGCGCTGCCGGTGCTGATGTCCGTCCGAACGGTATTTAGAGTTTTCGTTCAACAGCACGAAAACAATTGAACTTTTCCGAGAAATGTGCTATAATGATTTTGAATGTGAATGCTTTGCTCGAAAGGCGGTGCGCTATGAACGGCAAAATGGATGAAACAAGGCATTTCCGCATTCCGGCGGATGCCCCGGAGTCGGCGGCTGAGATCATTGAGTTGGTCTATCAGGCGCTGAAGGCCAAGGGGCATGATCCCATAATGCAGATGGTGGGCTACATCATTTCCGGCGATCCCACCTACATAACCAGCTATAACAACGCCCGTTCGCTGATTCGTCGGCTGGAGCGCGACGAGCTGTTGGAGGAGTTCGTGCGCTTCTACGTGGAGGAGCACGATAAGTAACCTCCGCGCCGTCAGCGGCATGTTCGGGCTGCATCAGGGCTGGAAACCGGGCGTTTCCAGCCCTGTTATCGTGTTAATGAGGATAAAGCGCATGCAAACAAACCGGTTGGGAAAGAGCGGCCTCATGGTGTCCCGCCTGTGCTACGGCACGCTGACCATGTCGCCGCTTCAAAAGGACCTGTCCCCGGAGGCGGGCGCGCGGCTGCTGATCCACGCCTACGAGCGCGGGGTGCGGTTCCTGGACACCGCCGATCTCTACGGCACCTACCCCCACATCCGGCTGGCGCTCAGGGAGGCGCCGGACTACGTGGTCAGCACCAAGGCCTACTGCTGGGACGAACCCACCGCCGCCGCCGCGCTGGAGCGGGCCTTCCGGGGCATCGGGCGGGACTATGTGGACCTGTTCATGCTGCACGAGCAGGAATCCCTCTACACCCTGCGGGGCCACGAGGAAGCCCTCGTCTACCTCCAGAAGCAGAAGGAGCGCGGGCACATCGGCGCCGTCGGGGTCAGCACCCACTACGTCGCCTGCGTGCGGGCTGCGCCCCGCTTTCCGATGATCGACGTGATCCATCCCCTCATCAACCGGGCGGGCATCGGCATACAGGACGGCACCCGCGAGGACATGGAGGACGCCATCCGGGCCGCGCGGGCGCACAACATCGGCATATTCGCCATGAAGCCCCTGGGCGGCGGGCACCTGATCGCCGACAACCGCGCCGCGCTTCAGTACGCCATCGACAGTCCCCTGCTGGACAGCGTGGCCATGGGCATGCAGAGCGTTCAGGAGATCGACGCCGACGTCGCCGCGTTCGAGGGCGATTTACGCCTGCTGGACGCGCTGAAAGACCGTCCCCGGCAAATCATGGTCCACGACTGGTGCGAGGGCTGCGGCAAGTGCGCCGAGCGCTGCCGGCAAAAGGCGATATCAATCGTCGACGGCCGGGCGCGGGTGGACCCGGAAAAGTGCGTGTTCTGCGGTTATTGTGCCCGGGCGTGCCCCCAGTTCTGCATAAAGGTGGTGTGAGAGATGCGAGTGATCTGCCTGGACGTGGGCGAAAGGCGCATCGGCGTGGCGGTGTCCGACCTGCTGGACCTCACCGCCCAGGGCGTGGAGACGATATGGACCAGGGGCCTCGAGCGCGATGTCGAGCGGGTCGTGGCGCTGTGTCAACAGTACGAGACCGACCGCGTGCTGTGCGGCCTGCCGAAGAACATGGACGGCACCGAGGGCTTTCAGGCCGAGCGGGTCCGGCAGTTCGCGCAGAGGCTCACGGAACAGGGGCTGAACGTCCGCTTCGAGGACGAGCGGCTCACCACAAAGCTGGCCACCAGCCTGCTGATCGAGGGCGACGTCCGCCGGAGGCAGCGCAAGGACGTGGTGGACAAGCTGGCAGCGACCTACATCCTGCAATCCTTCCTGGATCGGGGCGGATGGCGGGATGAAGCACATAAAAACTATCTGAGGAGTGTATATCACATGAGCGAGAACAATCATGAACTGGATATGGAGCGCGAGGACATCGTGCAGCTGGTGGACGAGGACGGCACCGAGGTGGACTTCGAGCACCTGATGACCCTCGAGCACAAGGGCCAGACCTACATCTGCCTCGTGCCCGTGGAGCCCATGGAGGACGTGGCCGAGGACGAGCTGGTGATACTGCGCATCGAGACCGACGAGGACGGCAACGACTACTACACCTCCATCGACGACGACGCCGAGCTGGACGAGGTGTTCGAGAAGTACCTCGAAATCGCCGAGGCGGACTGAATTTCCTCGGCTATTGCCTCGATCGACCTTCCCTCGGCGCTGATCCATTCGACCCTCTCATCGTGCCTGAACCAGGTCATCTGCCGCTTTGCGAAGCGGCGGGTGGCCTGTTTCATCATGCGCACGGCCTCGTCCATGGGGACATCCCCGCGCAACGCGGCGGCGATCTCCTTATAGCCGATGGCCTGCATGGCGGTGGGGTGGGCCTGGGGGTCGGCCATCAGGCGGCGCACCTCGTCGACGAGCCCCTGTTCGATCATGCGGTCCACCCGCCGGTCGATGCGGGCGTAGAGCGCGTCCCTGGGCCAGTCCAGCGCAAATATGACCTCCCGGTAATCCCCCGCCCGCTCGCGGTCCCGGCGGGTGTGCTCGGTCTGGGTGACGCCGGTGAGCCGGTAGATCTCGACAGCCCGCGACACTCGCCGCACGTCGTTTTCATGAAGCCGCGCGGCGGAGGCCGGGTCGACCTCCGCGAGCATGGCATGCAACCGTCGACGCCCCTCGGGCGTCTCCCCCATGGCCATCAGCTCGGCGTGCATGGCCTCGTCGCTCTGCGCGGAAAAGCTCATGGGCCGGGTGACCGCGTTGACGTACAGCCCCGTGCCCCCGCACAGCACCGGCTGTTTGCCGCGGCTGAGGATGTCGGCGATGCAGCGCCGCGCGTCCTCGCGGTAGGCGTCGGCGGTGTAGCGCCGCGCGGGGTCCACGAACCCCAGCATATGGTGGGGCACGCCCAGCATCTCCGCCTCCGTGGGCGCCGCGGATAAAACCGGCATCCCCCGGTAGACCTGCATCGAGTCCGCCGACACCACCTCGCCGCCGATCAGACGGCACAGCGCCACCGCGACGGCGGTCTTGCCCGAGGCCGTCGGCCCCGCCACCACGGGCAGGAAGGGCTTATTTTCCAGTTGAATCATTGAATCCTCTTGAACATCTTCTCAAGCTCCCTGCGCGGCAGGGCCTTCATCACCGGCCGTCCGTGGGGGCATGTCGGCGGCGCGCCGGTGTCCAGCATCTGCCGAATCAGCGAGGCCACCTCGGAATCCGACAGCCGGTCGCCGCCCTTGACGGCGCTCTTGCACGACATCTGCATGATCTCCGCGCGGCGAAGCTCCGCCGTGGCGGTCCTGACCCGGTTCAGCGCGCCGATGGCGTCCATGAACGCGGGCCTCAGGTCAGCCCTGCCCAGTATGAAGGGCACGGCGCTCACCCGGATGTCCTGCTCGCCAAAGGGCTCCACGGCGTAGCCCGCGTCGGAGAGCACCTCGAGGTTGTCCCGCACCAGCGCCATCTCCCGGGCCGACAGGTGCACCACCAGCGGCGTCAAAAGCTGCTGGGAACCCCGGCCCGCCTCCAGCTTTTGCATCAGGCGCTCGTAGTTCAGGCGCTCATGAGCGGCGTGCTGGTCGATCATCACCAGCGAATCGTCCGCCTCCACCAGTATGTAGGTGTTCATCAGCACGCCGATCACCCGGTAATCCACCCGCTTCTCATCGCTCGCGGCCTTCGGCGCGACCTCCCGAAGCGCCACCTGCACGGGCTTCTCCTTCGGCGTCGGGCGGGGCATCTCACGCACCGGCGGCACGGGGACGGCCCTCGGCACCGTCGGGGCGGGCATCGCCATGGCGGGAACCTCCCGCACGGCGTCGTCGGGCACGCCCTTCAGTTTCTCCTGCTCGGCGCGTATAGCCCGCAGGTATTCCGCCTGCGCCGCCAGCGCGTCCGGGGGCCTGTCCTGCTTCGCCGCCGGCTTTTCCGGCTCCGCGGGCGGCGGGGCGATCTCCCGCACGGCGGCGACCCGCTCCACCCGGGGCGCCTGCGGGCGCTCCGCGCCCAGCTGCAACACGTGTTCCCCCTCGAAGGCCGTGGCCATCAGCCGCTCAGCCGTCTGGCGCATGGCGATTTCATCCTTGAAGCGCACCTCCAGCTTGTTGGGGTGCACGTTCACGTTGACGGCGGACGGCGGCAGCACCACGTTCAGCGCGCACATGGGGTACAGCCCGATGGTCACGCGGGTGCGGCAGACCTCCTCCAGCGCCCGGGTCAGCGCGGCGCAGCGCACGGCGCGGCCGTTGATGAAGAACGCCTGGTGCGCCCGGGTGGCCTTTGCCAGCTCCCCCACGCCGATCAGCCCGCAGACGCGCATGCCGCCCTCGGCGGCGTCGACCTCGACCATCTGCTCGGCGGTCTGCTTGCCGTACACGGCAAACACCGCGTGCCTGAGCTTGCCGTCGCCGAAGCTGTGGTACACCGTCTGGCCGTTGCTGATGTAGCGCACGGACACGTCCGGGTTGCCCATCAGCATGCGCGCCACGGTGTCCGCCACCAGCCCGCCCTCGTAGCCGGGCTTCTTCAAAAACGCCCGCCGCACGGGCAGGTTGTAGAACAGCTCCTTCATCACGAAGGTGGTGCCCTCGGGGCAGCCGACCTCCTGCACGCGCAGGTTCTGCCCGCCGTCGATGTTCAGCCGAACGCCGGTCTCCTGCCCCTTCGCGCGGGTGGTCATCTCCACATGGGACACCGACGCGATGGACGGCAGCGCCTCGCCGCGAAAGCCCAGCGTGCGGATGTCGTCGAGCTGCTCGGCGCTCTGCAGCTTTGAAGTGGCATGGTTTTCAAAGGCCAGCCGCACCTGACCCGGCTCGATGCCGCAGCCGTTGTCCGTCACCCTCATGTAGTCGATGCCGCCGCCCTTGATCTCCACGGTGATGGCGGTGGCCCCGGCGTCGATGGCGTTCTCCATCAGCTCCTTTACCACGGAGCTGGGGCGCTCGACGACCTCTCCCGCCGCGATGCGCCCGACGGTGGCGGCGTCCAGTATGCGAATGGGCATTATGTACCTCCCATTATATCCTCTTGGCCTTTTCGTTGAGTTCATACAGCTTGTTGAGCGCGTCCAGCGGGGTCATGCTGACCACGTCGAGGGCAGCGACCTCCTGGGCAAACTCCATGGGCTTGAAGTCCATCAGCCCGAGCTGGCGGTCCTTCGCCTTATGCTCTTTAAGGATGTTCTGCCCCAGGTTGCCGCGCTGCTGGTCGTCCACCTCCAGCCGGGCCATGATCTGCCGGGCCCGGGCGATCAGCGACTTCGGCAGCCCCGCCAGCCGCGCCACGGACACGCCGAAGCTCTTGTCCGCGCCGCCGCGCACGATCTTGCGCAGGAAGATCACGTCCTCGCCCTGCTCCCGGGCGGTGATGCGGAAGTTGACCACGCCGCCGAGCTGGCCCTCCAGCTCCGACAGCTCGTGGTAGTGGGTGGCGAACAGCGTGCGCGCGCCGCACTTTTCCGAGGCGATGTACTCCACCGCCGCCCAGGCGATGGACAGCCCGTCGAAGGTGGAGGTCCCGCGCCCCACCTCGTCCAGTATCAGCAGGCTGTTGGGCGTGGCGAACTTGAGGATGGTGGCCATCTCGCTCATCTCCACCATGAAGGTGGACTGCCCGCCGTACAGGTCGTCGGAGGCCCCGATGCGGGTGAATATGCGGTCCGTAAGCGCGATGTCCGCCGCGTCCGCCGGCACGAAGGAGCCCATGTGGGCCATCAGCACGATCAGCGCCACCTGACGCATGTAGGTGGACTTGCCCGCCATGTTGGGGCCGGTGATGATCATCACCCGATCCTCCCGGGAGAGCGCGGTGTCGTTGGGCACGAAGCGCTCCCGGCCGATGGAGTCCTCCACCACCGGGTGGCGGCCGTTGGCGATCTCGTAGCGGCCCTCGTCGTTGATCCTCGGGCGGGCGTAGTTGTACTCCGACGCCACCCGCGCAAGCGACAAAAGCGCGTCCAGCGCCTTCAGCGCCCCCACCGTGGCCTGCAATGCGGGCAGGGCCTCCTTGAGGGCATCGCGGATCTGCGTGAACAGCTCGTATTCCAGCCGGGTGGCATTCTCCTGCGCGCCCAGTATGCGGCCCTCCAGGTTCTTGAGCTCCTCGGTGATGAAGCGCTCGGCATTGGCCAGCGTCTGCTTGCGCGTGTAGTCGTAGGGCACGTGGTCGTAGAAGGACTTGGTGACCTCGATGTAGTAGCCGAACACCCGGTTGTAGCCGATCTTGAGGTTCTTGATGCCGGTGCGCTCCCGCTCCCGGGCCTCCATGGCGGCGATGTAGCCCCGGCCGTTGTCGGAGATGGCCCGAAGCTCGTCCAGCTCGGCGTTGTAGCCCTCTTTGATGATGCCCCCGTCCTTCACGGACAGCGGGGCCTCCGGGTCGATGGCCGCCTCCAGCCGGGCCTGCAATTCCGGCATGGGGTCCAGCTGCGCCATCAGCCGGGCGACCAGCGCGGCGTCGAAGCCCCCGCCGATCTCGCGGATGCGGGGGATCACCGACAGCGTGTGCGACAGGCTCAGGCACTCCCGGGCGTTCACCGCGTCGTAGGCGATGCGGCTCAACAGGCGCTCCACGTCGTAGACCTCGTCGAATATGCCCCGCAGCTCGTCGGCGGCCATGGGGTTTTGCATCAGCGCCTCCACGGCGTCCAGGCGGGCCTCGATGGCGTCCTTCTCCCGGAGGGGGCGCTCGATCCACGAGCGCAGCAGGCGGCTGCCCATGGCGGTGCCGGTCCTGTCCAGTATCCACAGAAGCGACCCCCGCCGGCTCTTGCCCCGGGCGGTCTGGGTGAGCTCCAGGTTGCGAAGCGCCACCCGGTCCAGCGTCATGTAGCGCTGGGACTCGTAGCGCCTGGCGGTGATGATGTGTGAAAGCGCGTTCTTCTGGGTCTGCGTGAGGTAGGAGAGCAGCGCCCCCGCCGCGCACACCGCCAGACGGTCCCCGTCAAAGCCCATATCGGCGATGGACTTTTCAAAGTGGGCGGTCATCGCCTTGGCGGCGTATGCGTAGGCAAAGCGCTCCGCCTCCAGCCCCTCCGCGGTCCCGGCGCGCTCGGGCTCGAGCTGCGCAAGCGCTTCTGCGTCGTTGACGATCAGCTCGCTGGGGTTGAGCCGCGCCAGCTCGTCGGACAGGTTCGCGCGCGCGTCCATGATCTGGTATAAGCAGAACTCGCCGGTGGACACGTCGCAGAACGCGCACCCCGCCTGGTTCTTCCGAAGGCACAGCGCGGCGATGTAGTTGGCCTTCTTGTCCTCCAGCATGTTGGACTCGATCACCGTGCCTGGCGTCACCACCCGGGTGACCTCCCGCGCCACCAGCCCCTTGGCGGTGGCGGGATCCTCCATCTGCTCGCAGATGGCCACCTTGTAGCCCTTCTCGATCAGCTTCTGAAGGTAGGTGTCCACCGCGTGGTACGGCACGCCGCACATGGGCGCGCGCTCGGAAAGCCCGCAGTCCTTGCCCGTCAGCGTCAGCTCCAGCTCCCGCGAAACCAGCTTCGCGTCGTCGAAGAACATCTCGTAGAAGTCCCCCAGCCGGAAAAACAGTATGACGCCGGGGTACTGCTCCTTGATGTTCAGATATTGCTGCATCATCGGCGTTACGGGCATTTCAATGCACCTCGCTTGTAGTAAGAAGTCAAGAATTGGAAATCAGGAGTTAGGAGTTAGGAGTTAGGAATTAGGAATTGGGCTGCCTGCTGCCGCGCGATAAACCCGTAGGGACGCCCTTAAAGGCGTCCGCAGCGCCCATATCGCTCCGATCGGACGCCCCAAGGGGCGTCCCTACACCAGACCTGCGGCATTCTTTAATTCCTAATTCCTAATTCCTCATTCCTCACTCAGTGGCATCCCGAGCACGACCCGCAGTTCCCGCCGCACCCGGATTCCTCCATGCGCCCGGTGACGATGAACTGGAGCACCTGGTTGATCTGGCCGATCAGGCTGTTGAACTCGTTGCGGGCGTCGTTTAAAGCCACGATGTCGTCGATCATCTGGAGGCGGTCCTGCAGACCGTCCATCTCCTCCGACAGCCGCTTCATGGCCCCGGGGTCGGGGTTGTCGGACTGCATCATGGCCTGCAGCGCGCCGCGCTTTTCCAGAAACGCCGCCATGGTGCCGGCCGCCTCGGGGTTGGCCATGGCCTTGTCCTCGGCGTCCTTCATTTTGAGATACACGTCGCTCTCGAGCAGGGCCTCGCCCAGCTCCCGGGTCTTCTTGAAAACATTGTCCATATTGCCGCTCATTGCTCTATCCTCCTGCCCCGCAGGGTGTTGCGCCCCGCGGAGGTGATTTTCACGTCCACAAACTGTCCGATCAGGCTTGAGTCGCCGGGGAAGTTGACCATGTGCCCCCGGGGGGTCTTGCCGCCGACGGACGCGGCGTCCCGGGTGGAGACGGCCTCCACCAGCACCTGCTCCGTCTTCCCCACCTGCGCCTCGAGCGCCTCGAGGGCGATGGCCTGCTGAAGCTCGATCAGCCGCTGTATGTGCGCGCTCTTGACCGCGTAGGGCGTGTCGTCCGGGTATTCCGCCGCGCGGGTGCCCTTTCTCGGCGAGTAGATGAAGGTGTAGGCCGCGTCGAAGCGCACCTCGCGCACCAGATCCATGGTGTCCTCGAACTGCTCGAGCGTCTCGCCGGGAAAGCCTACGATGATGTCGCTGGTCAGGCCGATATCCGGGCAAACCGACCGAAGTCGCTTTACGAGGTCGAGGTAGTGTTCCCGGGTGTAGCGCCGGTTCATGCGTTTAAGCACCTCGTCGTTTCCCGACTGCACCGGCAAATGAAGCTGCGGCATCAGGTGCTTAAGCTCCCCGAAGGCGTGGATCAGCTCGTCCGACAGGTCCTTCGGGTGGCTGGTCATGAAGCGTATGCGGGGGATGCCCAGCCGGTCCACGCGGTAGAGCAGGTCGGCAAATTCCGCCCCGCCGCCGCGGTAGGAGTTGACGTTTTGCCCAAGCAGCATGATCTCCCTGACCCCCCGGTCCTGGAGCCGCGCGCACTCCTCCAGTATCGCCTCCGGCGTCCTGGAGCGCTCCCGGCCCCGCACGTGGGGCACGATGCAGTAGGTGCAGAAGTTGTCGCAGCCGTACATGATGTTCACAAACGCCATGAACTTCGATGTGCGCGCCTCGGGCAGGCCCTCGACCACCTCGCCGTCGATGTCCATGACCTCCACCACCGGCCGCCGCTCCGCCAGCACCCGCCAGACGTACTCCGGCAGCCTGTACAGGTTGTGGGTGCCGTACACCAGGTCGATGAAGGGGTAGTTCTTCTTCATCATCGCCGCCATGCCCTTTTCCTGGGTCATGCAGCCGCCCACGCAGATCATCAGGTCGGGCTTGTCCTTCTTGAGCTCCTTGAGCCATATGACGTTGCCCAGCGCCTTGTTCTCGGCGTTTTCCCGCACGCAGCAGGTGTTGTAGAGTATGAGATCGGCGTCCTCCCGCGCCCCCGCGCGGACCATGCCCATCTCCTCCAGCATGCCGGCGACGGTCTCGGAGTCCCGCTCGTTCATCTGGCAGCCCATCGACACGATGTGGTAGCGCTGCGGGCGCTTCGGCATCGCCCTGACCAGCTTCATGAACTCCCGCTGCCTGAGTATCTCGCTCTCGGGCACAATCGGCCTTTCCTTCATGGTTTTATCCTCACTTCAGTTGCTTGCATTGCTCCGGGAGGTGCGCCACGTCCGCCGGGGCGATGTCGTACTCCCCGGGCGCCACGTCGCCCTTTGCCGCGTACACGCCGCCGCCCTCCGGCACGCCGATGGCCCTGAGCCGCTTCACCACCGGCTCGGCGGCGGTGACCAGCACCGGGTTCGTCTCCCCCCTGCGCCGTCGCCGCCAGACCTCCCGCACGATGCGCCGGGCGGTGGTCTCGTAGGACGGCGTCGCGCCGTCGCCGCCGCACGCCGGGCAGGCGTGCAGAAGCTGCCTCGACAGCGGCCGGCGCTCCTTCTTGCGCGTAAGCTCCACGAGCCCCAGGCCCGTCATGCCCACCACGCTCAGCCGACTTTGGTCTGTTTTGGCCAGCTCCCGCAGCAGCGCCAGCAGCCGCTCGTTGTTTTCCGGGGCCTTCATGTCGATGAAGTCCACGATCACGATGCCGCCGACGTCCCGGAGCCTGAGCTGCCGCACGATCTCCTCCGCCGCCTCGCAGTTGAGCCTGAGCAGCGTCTCCTCCAGGTCGCGCTTGCCGGTGAACTTGCCGGTATTGACGTCGATGACCGTCATGGCCTCGGTCTCCTCGATCACCAGCGAGCCGCCGCTCTTGAGCCAGACGTACTTCCGCATCGCCTTGTCGAGCTGGGCGTCCACCCGGTACAGGTCGAAAAGCGGCGTCTCCCCGTCGTACAGGCGAATCCTGTCCGCCCACTCGGGGGCCAGGGCTTCCGCGCGGGCCCTGATATCGTCGTACAGCGCGGCCCCGTCCGCCCACACCGCGTCCACGTCGCCGTTCAGGCGGTCGCGCACGCACCTGAGCGTCAGGCTGGTGTTGGAATAGACCCTTTTCGGGGCGGTGGCGACGGCGGCGCGGGCTTCGATGTCCCGCCACTGGGTGCGCAGCGCGTCATACTCGCGCCTCAGCGCTTCCTCCGGCAGGCCCGTCGCCGCCGTGCGGACGATCAGCCCCATGCCGGTGTCCCTGACCAGCGCGTCGGCGGCGGCGCGCAGCCTCCGGCGCTCCCCGTCGTCGCCGATCTTGCGAGAGACGCCGACATAGCAGACGTTCGGCAGCAGCACCAGCGTGCGCCCCGGCAGCGTCAGGTGGCTGGACACCCGGTGGCCCTTCTGGCCGCTCTGGGCCTTGACCACCTGCACCAGTATCTCCTGTCCCGGCCGCACCAGCTTTTCGACGCGCAGCCCGTCCAGCCGCTTCCTGAGCGCCGGGTCGCCGGCGTCGATGTCCCCGGCGTACAGAAAGCCGTTCTTCTCCATGCCGATGTCCACGAACGCGGCGTTCATGCCGGGCAGCACGTTCTCCACCCGGCCCAGGTGGATGGCGCCGATCACATCATCTGAATTGGGCCGGTCCACGTACAGCTCGCACAGCCGGTCGTCCTCGATCACCGCCATGCGGGTCTCGCCGCGGACGGATTCCATCAGAATGGTCTGTTTCATAGTTCCATCAGCGGACGGATGTCCCCCGCCGCGTCCGCGCCCAGCAGCATGAGCCGGTGGATGCGCGTCTCCGGGACCCCGACCCCCGCCATGTCCGCAAGCGCCTTCACCAGCAGGTCGGGCTTTAATGTGTTCTGCTCCGTCAGCATCAGCCGGGCATACAGACCGCCGTCGGTTTTCTCCAGCGCGAGCGCCAGCGGGCGGATGTCGATCTCCTTCTCACCGGACTTGGTCTTTTTTACCGCCATGACGCGCTCCCGTTCAAGGAACGCGGGCACCTGGTCGTACACCCGCTGGGCGTCCGCGCCCCCGAGGGTGATCCTATAGTCCGACATCCGCACCAGCGCCATGGGCGCGGGGTGTTTGTCGTCGACCATCCGCGCCTCCAGCACCGGCAGGTCCTCCGGCAGCGCGGCGCGCACGGCGTCCTCGGTGCGCCTGCGGCCCATAGGCGCGGAGAGTTTGATGTCGATGACCTCGTACTCGCTGGTCCAGCCCAGCGCCAGCGCCGAGCCGAAGGACATCACCGGGTGGGGGTTGAAGCCCTGCGACCAGGCCACGGGCAGGCCCGTGCGGTTCACGGCCCGCTGGAAGAAGCGCTGCAGATCCAGGTGGGAGATGAACCGCAGCCGGTCCCGCTTGCCGAAACGTATCAGCGCCCTCATACGCACGCCCCCTCATAGCGCTTCATGCCGCAGCCGGTGCAGCCCTTGCGGCAGTCGCGGGTGCACTCGGCCCGCTGCGCCTTGTGCCACTCCGAAAGCAGGTATTGCTTGGTCACGCCGCAGTCCAGGTGGTCCCAGGGGAACACCTCGTCCTCCGACCTCGGTCGGTTTGCGTAGAAATCCGGGTCGAGGCCGCATTCCTCAAAGGCCTTGAGCCACAGGTCGTAGCGGAACTGGTCCGACCAGCCGTCGAACCGGCAGCCCAGCCGCCAGGCCCGCTCCAGCGCCGCGCCCAGCCGCCGGTCGCCCCGGGCGAACACGGCCTCGATGTAGCTCACGTCCGGCGCGTGGTACTTGAAATCCACGCCCTTGATCTGATTGAGCGCCTGCTTGAGCAGCCGCTGCCGGCGCACCACGCTGTCATAGTCAAGCTGGGGCGCCCACTGAAAGGGCGTATCGTTCTTCGGCACGAACACGGAGGCCGACACGGTGATCCGAAGCCCCGGCGCGCGGCGCTCCTTGGGGATTGAGAAGTAGCAGCGCCGCACCTTCGCCGCCAGGTCGGCGATGCCCAGCACGTCCTCGTCGGTCTCGGTGGGCAGGCCCAGCATGAAGTACAGCTTCACCGCCGACCAGCCCTGGTCGAAGGCGTCGGTCACCGAGCGTATCAGGTCCGCCTCGGTGACGCCCTTGTTGATCACGTCCCGCAGCCGCTGGGTGCCCGCCTCGGGGGCGAGGGTCAGCGCGGTCTTCTTGACCTTCTGGGTCTCCTTGAGCGTGTCGGTCAGCACGTTGTCGATGCGCTGGGAGGGCAGCGCGATGCGCACCCGCCGGGCGGCGAACTTTTCGACCATCGCCCGGGCCAGCTCCGGCAGGCAGGAGTAGTCGCCGGAGGACAGGCTCATCAGCGAGATCTCATCGTAGCCGGTGGCGGCCACCAGCTTCTCCGCCATTGCCATCAGGTGGTCCATGCTCCGCTCCCGCACGGGCCGGTAGATCATGCCCGCCTGGCAGAACCGGCAGCCCCGCGTGCAGCCGCGGAAGATCTCCAGCATGATGCGGTTGTGCACGATCTCGCCGTAGGGCACGATCAGCTTATCGGGGTAGACGGCCTCGTCCAGCTTCGGCACCATGGCCTTCATGACCACCTCCGGCGCGCCGCTGCCGGGCTTGGGCGTCACGGCGCGCACCGTGCCGTCGTCGTTGTAGGATACGTCGTACAGCGAAGGCACGTAGATGCCCGGGATCCCAGCGCACATGCGCAGGTATGCCTCCCGGGGCAGCCCCGACGCCTTCCACTTCCTGTACATGTCGATGGTCTGGCCCGTCTCCACCTCGCCGTCGCCCAGGGCGATCAGGTCCACAAACGGCGCAAGCGGCTCGGGATTGAAGGCGCAGGGCCCGCCGCAGATCACGAAGGGACCGTCGACCCGGTCCTCGCGCCTTAGCGGTATGCCCGCCAGGTCCAGCGCCTCGAGGATGTTGGTGAAGCTCATCTCGTACTGGAGCGTCACGCCCAGCAGGTCAAACTCCCTCACCGGCGTGCGGGATTCCAGCGTGAACAGCGGGATGCCGTTTTGCCGCATCAGGTCGGCCATATCCACCCACGGCGAAAACACCCGCTCGCACCAGGCGTCGTCGCGGGCGTTGATGGCGTGGTAGAGTATCTTCATGCCAAGGTGGCTCATGCCCACCTCGTAGGTGTCCGGGAACAGGAAGGCGTAGCGCACCGCCACGTCCTCCGGGTCCTTCATCACAGCGTTGAACTCGCCGCCCATGTACCTTACGGGCTTCTGCACCGACATGAACAGCTTTTCTATGCGGTCGGAAAGGGTCAAAGCAATGCCTCCAATGCACAATTGCCCATATTATTTCAATATTACTTTATCACTAAACAGGCAAATCTTCAACTTCAAATTGTTAAACAATTTGACATTTGAGGAAATGCAACGCAATTGCGCTTGACTGTACCCGTGAAACCGTATATGATTTTAATTTAGCAGAATGGAGTGAATATTTATGCAAAAGCTGCCCTTCGTTTCGCATGAAAAGCTGTTGGAGATCACCGAGAGGTACCCCACCCCGTTCCACCTGTACGACGAGGCCGGCATCCGCCGCACCGCCCGCGACCTTAAAGAGGCGTTCGCGTGGAACCACGGCTTCCGGGAGTACTTCGCGGTGAAGGCGTGCCCGAACCCCTTCATCCTCAAAATCCTGAAGGAAGAGGGCTGCGGCGTGGACTGCGCCTCCATGGCGGAGCTTCGGCTGGCCGAGGCCCTGGGCTTTTCCGGCGACGAGATCATGTTTTCCTCCAACGAGACCCCCGGCGAGGAGTTTGAATACGCCCGGAAGCTCGACGCCATCATCAACCTGGACGACATCACCCACATCGACTTTCTGAAAAAGCACGGCGGCATCCCGGAGCGCATCTGCCTGAGGTACAATCCCGGCGGCGAATTGCTGGTGGGTTCGGTGTACATGGGCCAGCCCAGCGGCTCCAAGTTCGGCATGACCAAGCAGCAGATCTTCCACGCGGTGCAGCATTTGCAGAGCCTGGGCGTGAAGGAATTCGGCCTGCACGCGCTGCTGGCCTCCAACGCCGCCGACAACAACTACTACCCCGCCAACGCCATGATACTCTTCGAGCTGGCCATCGAGCTCAACCAGAAGCTGGGCGCGAAGATCTTCATGATCAACCTCTCCGGCGGCGTGGGCATCGCCTACCAGCCCGAGCAGCAGATGCCGGACATCAAGAAGATCGGCCGCGCCATCGAGGAATCCTTCGACGTGATGACCTCCGCCCGGCTGGGCAACGTGGCGCTGACCACCGAACTCGGTCGGTTCATGACCGGACCCCACGGCTGCCTGGTGGCCACGGCCATCCACAAGAAGCACATCTACAAGGAGTACATCGGCCTGGACGCCTGCGCGGTGAACCTGATGCGCCCCGCCATCTACGACGCCTACCACCACATCACCGTCTCCGGCAAGGAGGACGCGCTGTGCGACCATGTGTACGACGTGGTGGGCTCCCTGTGCGAGAACAACGACAAGTTCGCGGTGGACCGGGCGCTGCCCGAGATCCACGACGGCGACCTAATCGTCATCCACGACACCGGCGCGCACGGCTACTCCATGGGCTACAACTACAACGGCAAATTGAAATCCGCCGAGATACTGCTCCACCCCGACGGCAGCTTCGACATGATCCGCCGCGCCGAGACCATCCGGGACTACTTCGCCACCTTCGACTTCTGCGACATCCTCAAGGACGCGAACCTGGACTGAATTGACGTACATAAACAGACCGGAGTCGAAATTCGACTCCGGTCTGTTTTTCATTAACTGCACAGTATCCTCGGTAAACTGGTATTTGTCATGGGGTAATGGGGAGGGAACAGGGAGCAGGGAACAGGAATAGCTGCTGCCGCCCGGTTTTTTTAATGTTTTCATCAGGAACGGCGGTAGCGGCACTTCCTGTTCCCTGTTCCCTATTCCCTGTTCCCTCTTGCTGACAAATTTCAATTTATCCCGCCTGAGCAGTCCCTGTTTTCATGTCTCTCAACCCCTCCGTCCGCCGCCGGGACCCATCGGGCCGCCGCGACCGCCGCGGCCCGTGCCGTTGGGACCGTTGCGTCCGGGCGCGGGGCGGGGCGTCGTCACCGGGCCGGTGGGCGCGGGACGGCCCGGCGCGGG
>CADASI010000053.1 GCA_902790525.1 uncultured Eubacteriales bacterium | reverse complement strand
TAGCGAAGCGTTCAGGATTCGCGCGGCGCTGCTGCCGCTTGCCCTTCGGGCAGTAGCGGCAGTGCGTAAAAGTCAAGGGAAATCAACGCAGAAATGCAGTCAAAGACGCCGAAAATGCGCTTCAGGCATTTTAGAAACACACTCTAATTCCTCATTCCTCATTATCGACCATGGAGGGACCGATCTTGAACATAACCTCTCTTCTAAACGCCCTTCCCGGCGCGGTGGCCCAGGGGCTGATCTGGGGCATCATGGCCATCGGGGTGTACATCACCTACAAGGTGCTCGACCTGGCGGACCTGACCGTGGACGGCAGCATGGCCACCGGCGGCGCGGTGTGCGTGATGCTGATGCTGAACGGCGTGAACGTGTGGCTGGCGCTGTTGTGCGCCATCGTGGCGGGCATGCTGGCGGGCCTCGTGACCGGCATCTTCCACACCGCCATGGGCATCCCGCCGATACTGTCGGGCATACTCACGCAGCTGTCGCTCTACTCGATCAACCTGGCCGTCATGGGCTTCAAGGCGAATCAGGGCATCAACGTGACCAAGTATCCGCTGATCGTCAGCCAGCGGAACGTGCGGGCGCTGGGGTTTGATAACCCCATCGTCATCTCGCTGATCTTCCTGGCGGCGCTGATCGCCATACTGTACTGGTTCTTCGGCACGGAGCTGGGCAGCAGCCTGCGGGCCACCGGCGCGAACGAGGCCATGAGCCGCGCCCAGGGCATCAACACCAACGTGTCGAAGATACTGGGGCTCATGATCTCCAACGGCATCGTGGCGCTGTCCTCGGCGCTGCTGGCCCACTACCAGGGCTTCGTGGATGTGAACATGGGCCGCGGGGCCATCGTGATTGGCCTCGCCGCCGTCATCATCAGCCAGGTGATGTTCGGCAAAATCTTCCACAATTTCGCGCTGAAGCTCATGGGCGTGGCCATCGGCGCGGTGATCTACTACATCGTGCTGCAGATCGTGCTCTGGCTGGGCCTGAACACGAACCTGTTGAAGCTGCTGTCAGCGCTGATCGTGGCGGTATTCCTCGCCGTGCCCTACTGGAAGGCGAAGGCGGGAGAGAAGGGAGGCAGGGCACATGCTTGAACTCGTCAACGTCCGAAAGACCTTCAATCCCCGAACGGTCAATGAGAAGATCGCCCTCGACGGCGTCAACCTGCGGCTGGAGGACGGCGACTTCGTGACCGTCATCGGCGGCAACGGCGCGGGCAAGAGCACGATGCTCAACGCCATCGCCGGCGTCTGGCCCATCGACAGCGGGCGCATCGCCATCGACGGCTGCGAGATCACGCACCTGCCGGAATACAAACGCGCCGCGCTGCTGGGGCGCGTGTTCCAGGACCCCATGACCGGCACCGCCGCCACGATGCAGATCGAGGAGAACCTGGCGCTGGCAGCGCGGCGGGGACAAAAGCGCACGCTGAAAATCGGCATCACCCGCGAGGAGCGCGCGACCTACCGCGACAAGCTGGCGACGCTGGGCCTGGGCCTCGAGGACCGCATGACGGCGAAGGTCGGCCTGCTCTCCGGCGGCCAGCGGCAGGCGCTGACGCTACTGATGGCGACGCTCAAAAAGCCGAAGCTGCTCCTTCTGGACGAGCACACCGCGGCCCTCGACCCCCGCACCGCCGCGAAGGTGCTGGCGCTTTCGGAGAAGATCGTGACGGAGAACCGGCTCATGACCCTGATGGTGACGCACAACATGCGCGACGCCATACAGTACGGCAACCGGCTGATCATGATGAACGAGGGCCGGGTGATCCTCGATATCTCGGGCGAGGAAAAGAAAAACCTCACCGTGGAGATGCTGATGGACGCCTTCGCCAAGGCCAGCGGCGAGGCCTTCGCCAACGACCGGATACTGCTCACCTAATCAAAGGAATTGGGATGGCGGGCATGCAGATGCGGATGGCTTCCGCATCACGCGCCCATGCCATCCTTCATCGACTTCACATATTCATACACATATCCCGGCGCGTCCGCACCGTGCTCGGCGATCAGCCGCACGATGGCGCTGCCGACGATGGCCCCGTCGGAGAGGTCGGCCATCTTCTTCGCCTGCGCGGGCGTGGAGATGCCGAAGCCCACGGCGCAGGGGATGGACGTGTTGGCCCGCACCAGCTTCACCATCGCGCCGATGTCGGTGGTGATCTCGCTGCGCACGCCGGTGACGCCCATCGACGACACGATGTACAAAAAGCCCTCGGCCTCCCGGGCGATCATCGCCACGCGGTTTTCGCTGGTGGGCGCGATGAGGCTCACGAAATCCAGCCCCCGCGCGCGGCAGGCCGGGGCGAACTCCTCCTTTTCCTCGAACGGCACGTCCGGCAGGATCATGCCGTCGATGCCGGTCTCGACGCACCGGTCGCAGAAGCGCTCGACGCCGTAGGAATAGACCACGTTGGCGTAGGTCATGAACACCATCGGGACGGTCACGTCCCTGCGCAGCTCCACGACCAGGTCGAAGATCCTGTCGGTCGTCACGCCGCCCTTCAGGGCGCGCTCGTTGGCGGCCTGGATCACCGGCCCCTCGGCGGTGGGGTCGGAGAAGGGGATGCCCAGCTCGATCAGGTCCGCGCCGCCCCGCACCGCCGCGCGCACACAGGCCGCGGTGGTCTGCAGATCGGGGTCGCCGCAGGTGATGAAGGCGACGAAGGCTTTGCCGTGATCAAACGCTTTTGCGATATTACTCATGCAGGTCTTCCCCCCTGTAGCGGGCAATGGCGGCGCAGTCCTTGTCGCCGCGGCCCGAGATGTTGATGACCATGATGTTGTCCTTCCCCATCGTCGGAGCCAGCTTCATGGCGTGGGCCACGGCGTGGGCCGACTCGATGGCGGGGATGATGCCTTCCGTCCGGGACAGGTACTCGAAGGCGTTCACGGCCTCGTCGTCGGTGACGGCCACGTACTCGGCCCGCCCGGTGTCGTGCAGCCAGGCGTGCTCCGGGCCGATGCCGGGGTAGTCCAGCCCCGCGGAGATCGAATACACCGGCGCGATCTGGCCGTATTCGTCCTGGCAGAAGTAGGATTTCATGCCGTGGAAGATGCCGAGCCTGCCCGTGGCGATGGTGGCGGCGGTCTCGAAGGTGTCCACGCCCCGCCCCGCCGCCTCGCAGCCGATCAGCCGGACTGATTTATCTTCAATGAAATGATAGAACGCGCCGATGGCGTTTGAACCGCCGCCCACGCAGGCCAGCACGGCGTCGGGCAGGCGGCCTTCTTTTTCCAGCACCTGCGCCTTGATCTCCTGCGAGATGACCGCCTGGAAGTCCCGCACGATCGTCGGGAACGGGTGCGGGCCCATCACGCTGCCCAGGCAGTAGTGGGTGTCGGAGATGCGGTTGGTCCACTCGCGCATGGCGGCGGACACGGCGTCCTTGAGCGTGCCGGTGCCGGTCTCCACGGGAATGACCTCCGCGCCCAAGAGCCGCATCCGGTACACGTTCAGCGCCTGCCTTATGGTGTCCTCTTTGCCCATGTACACCACGCACTGCATGCCCAGCAGCGCCGCGGCGGTGGCGGTGGCCACGCCGTGCTGGCCCGCGCCGGTCTCGGCGATCAGCCGGGTCTTGCCCATGCGCTTCGCCAGCAGCGCCTGCCCCAGCACGTTGTTGATCTTGTGCGCGCCGGTGTGGTTCAAATCCTCGCGCTTTAAGTAGATTTTCGCGCCGCCGAGGTCCTCCGTCATGCGTTTGGCGAAGTACAGCCGGCTGGGACGGCCCGCGTAGTCGTCAAACAGCGCCTTTAATTCAGCTTGGAACGCCGGGTCGGCCTTGGCCTCGTTGTAGGCCGCCTCCAGCTCGATCACGGCGTTCATCAGCGTCTCGGGGATGTACTGCCCGCCGTGGATGCCGAAGCGCCCGTTTGGATTTGTCATTGTCTATCACTCCTGATGTGCTTTTCTCACCGCGCTCACAAACGCGGTCATCTTATTGTAGTCCTTCACGCCGTCCGTCTCGATGCCGCTGGAAACATCCACAGCGAAGGGATGGACGGCTTTCACAGCCCGCACTACGTTCTCCGGGGAAAGCCCTCCCGCCAGGAAATAGGGCCGGTCAAATTCCTTCAAAAGCGCCCAGTCAAAGGCCGTGCCCGTACCGCCCGCGCCGCTGTCCAGCAAGATGTGGTCGGCGGAGCTTCGATATGCCCGTTCCAGGTCGGGCGGGCCGTCCACGCGGAAAGCCTTTATCAGGGGCTTATCCGTCAGCTTCCGCAGGGTTTTGATATAATCCTCATCCTCGCCGCCGTGGAGCTGAGCGATGTCGATGATTCCGTCGTTCAAAAGCATCGCCACAGCCTCCGGGATCTCGTTCACGAACACACCTACGGCGCATATGGTCGGATTGAGTTTCCCCCGAAGCTCCCTGGCGATCGTTGGCGAAACATACCGTCTGCTCTTTCGGGCGAACACGAAGCCGATGTAATCCGGCATCAGGGCATTGGCCCACTCGATGTCGCAGGGACGGCTCAGCCCGCACAGCTTGATCTTCATCATAATCCACCCCGCAATTCCGCCAGCTTCGCCCGCTTGTCTGTCGCGCGCATCAGCGCCTCGCCCACCAGCACCGCATTCGCGCCCATCTCCCGGGCGGCCTGTACGTCTGAGGTGTTTCTGACTCCGCTCTCAGATACGAACAGCACATCCCGCGGGATCATGGCCCGCAGCCGTCGGCTGTTGCCGTTGTCCACGGTGAAGTCCTTCAGGTTGCGGTTGTTCACGCCGATGATCCGCGCCCCAGCGTTTAGCGCCATCTCCACTTCGGCCTCGCCGTGGGCTTCCACCAGCGCGGAAAGGCCCAGCGCGTCGCAGATCTGAATGTAGTCCTTCAACTGCAGCTCGTCCAGTATCGCACAGATCAACAGCGCCGCCGACGCGCCAAGGAGCTTCGCCTCGCAGAGCATGTAATCGTCCACGGTGAAGTCCTTGCGCAGGCAGGGGATGGACACATTTGCTGCAATTTCACGAAGGTAGTCGTCGCTGCCCAGGAACCACTTAGGCTCGGTCAGCACCGATATGGCGTCGGCCCCCGCGGCCTCGTAGTCCTTCGCGATCTCCAGATACGGGAATTCCGGCGCGATCAGGCCCTTCGACGGCGACGCCTTCTTGCACTCGCAGATGAACGCCAGTTCCGGCCCGGACAGCGCCTTCTCAAACGGGAAATCCCCCTTCGGAAGGGCGAGCGCCTCCCGGCGGATATCCGGCCTCTGACGCTTCGCGCATGCGACCCGTTCCCGGGCGTGCCCGGCCAGTTGATCCAGTATGTTCATGTCACGCCTCCGGCCGGTTGGACACTTCTATCACCTTTTCAAGCGTCGCCAGCGCCTTGCCGCTGTCGATCAATTCCGCCGCCAGTGAAACGCCCGCTTGGAAGCTGTCGGCCTTCCCATTCAGATACAGACCGGCCCCGGCGTTCAGCAGCACCGCGTTGCGCTTGTGGCCCTTCTCGCCCGAGAGGATCGCCCGGGTGATGGCGGCGTTCTCGGCGGGGGTGCCGCCGGTGAGGTCGGACTTTGCGCAGCGCTCGAAGCCGAAATCCTCGGGGGTGATGGTGTAGGACTTGAACCAGCCGTCCTTGAACTCGCAGATGTGGGTCGGCGCGGACAGACTGATCTCGTCCAGCCTGTCCATGCCGTAGACCACCATGCCCCGCTTCACGCCCAGGTTGATCAGCACCTGCGCCAGCGGCTCCACGAGGTAGTCGTCGTACACGCCCAGAAGCTGGGTGGTCGGGCTGCCGGGGTTGGTCAGCGGGCCCAGTATGTTGAACACGGTGCGGAAGCCCAGCTCCTTTCGGATGGGGCCCACGTACTTCATCGACGTGTGGTATTTCTGCGCAAAGAAGAAGCACATGCCCGCCTCGTTCAAGAGCTCCACGCACTTCTCGGGGCTCTGCTGGATGTTCACGCCCAGCGCCTCCAGGCAGTCCGCCGTGCCGCACAGCGAGGACGCCGCCCGGTTGCCGTGCTTGGCCACCTTCACGCCGCCCGCGGTGCATATGAGCGCGGCGGTGGTGGAGATGTTGAAGCTGTGGGCGTTGTCGCCGCCGGTGCCCACGATCTCGAACACGTCCATGCCGGTCTCGACCTTCCTGGCGTGGTCGCGCATCGCGGCGGCGCAGCCGGCGATCTCGTCGGTGGTCTCGGCGCGGGCGCTCTTGGTCGAAAGCGCCGCCAGGAACGCCGCGTTCTGGGTCGGGCTCGTCTCACCGGACATGATCTCGTTCATCACGGCGTAGGCCTCGTCGTAGGTCAGATCCCCCTTGTTGACAATCTTCACGATAGCTTCTTTAATCATATTTACACCTCCTGTACTGTCACAAAAAACGTCCCTGACGGCCTGTGTGCCGTCAGGGACGGAAAACGTGTTCCGCGGTGCCACCCTGATTCACGGGAACAAACCCGTGCGCTTGACGGGATACCAGCATATCCCCGGCAACTGACGTATGCCCTCACGTCGCATGATACTCTGTGCGCGCACATTTCCCTGCGCCCTCGGCGGTCCATTTGACGGTCTGTTTCCTGCCCGATTCTCAGCATCGCGGACTCTCTGTAAGGGCTTAACCGCCGTTATCTCCGCTTCAACGGTTTAATGTATTAAATTGGTGAGATTATAGCATCCGAACCCTTCTTTGTCAACATCAGCCCCTGACAATCAACAAAATATTAACGGTGGCGATTCAACTGCCGACACAGGGCGGCGCAATATGGATGCGGGTCACACGCTCCTGCGCTTGACCAGCTTGGTGGACACCTCGATCTTGAGGGGCTGGGCGTTCACGCCGTCGATGAGCTGGGCGACGCGCATGGCGGCGGTCTCGCCCATGAACAGCTTGGGCACGACGACGGTGCTCAGCGGCGGGTTCATGTACTCGCAGGCGGGGATGTCGTCGAAGCCCACCACGGCCACGTCCTCGGGGATGCGGTAGCCCGACTCCTTGAGGGCCATCATCGCGCCGAAGGCGATCAGGTCGTTGTCGGCAAAGTAGCAGTCGGCGGGCTTTACGCCGGTGGCCAGCAGGCGCTTCATGTCCTCGTAGGCCCCCTCCTGCGAGGGCGTCAGCCGCAGCACCTGGGATTTGGCGGTGGACATGCCCCCGGCGCGTATGGCCTTGTAGAAGCCGTCGGCCCGCTGGTCGAAGTTGCTGATCCAGTAGTCCGAGCGCAGATACCCCGGCTGGGTGCGGCGCTTCTTGATCAGGTATTCCGTGGCCATGTACGCGCCCTGTATGTTGTTGATGAGTATGAAGTTGAAGTCCAGCTTTTCAAAGTAGGCGTCCAGCACCACCATGGGGATGTCGACCTGCGCGAAGCTCTTGAGCGTGTTCTCGTCGATCTCCGTGGCCAGCAGTATGATGCCGGAGAACCGGGAATTGCCCAGCGTGTAGATCTGGTCGGCGATGTCGTCGTCCTCGTAGAGATACCGCACCACGCAGTCGTAGCGCCGGCGGCGGCAGCCCATGCTGATGCCGTCGGTCAGCGTCGAAAAGAAGGGCGTGTCGCTGACCACTGCGCCGCTCTTTTTATAGATCAGAAAGCATATCGTGCCCTTCTTGCCGACAGCGGTCACGGTCTTGCTGGAGAAGTCGAAGCCGTACTGCTTGGCCGCCTCGATCACCCGCTGCCGCGTGGCGCGGCTGACCCCGGGCTTGTCGTTCAAAGCCAGCGAGACCGCCGACTCGGACAGCCCCAGCATCGCCGCCAGTTCCTTTCCCGTGATGGACATGCGCCTCACCTCAATGGCATTATATTCAATTTAGTGAATTTAGTCAATATTGCCTCAATAATTTATTGAAATTTAGTTATCAGCGGGCTATAATAGTGTCTGCAAGCGGCGATGGAAGCCGCTACAATCGGACCTCAGCCCGCGAAAGGGCTGAACATAAAAAGGAGGATTACCCCATGAAGAAGATACTGTCTGTTGTCCTGGCACTGATGATGCTTCTGAGCGTCGCCGCCTCCGCCGAGGGGCTGATCTACATCATCACGCCCTCCGCCTCCAACCCGTTCTTCAAGACCGAGCAGGTCGTCGGCGAAGCCAAGGCCAAGGAGCTGGGCTACGACGTGAAGTGCATGTCCCATGACGACGACGCCGCCAAGCAGCTGGAGATGTTCGAGGCCGCCATCAACGACGGCGCTTCCGCCATCATCTGCGACAACGCCGGCGCGGACGCCTCCATCGAGGCCGTCAAGAAGGCCGACGAGGCCGGCATCCCGGTGTTCCTGATCGACCGCGAGATCAACGAGTCCGGCCTGGCCAAGGCCCAGATCGTCGCCGACAACGCGCAGGGCGCGGCTGCCATCGCCGAGAAGTGGGTCGAGGCCATGGATTACGAGGGCAAGTACGCCGAGCTGCTGGGCCTGGAGTCCGACACCAACTGCCACGTGCGTTCCGACAACTATCACGCCGTGATCGACGAGTATCCCGACCTGGTGATGGTGTCCCAGCAGTCCGCCAACTGGGATCAGACCCAGGGCTATGAGAAGACCGAAGCCATCCTGCAGGAGTTCGGCGACGAGCTCAAGGGCATCATTTGCGGCAACGACACCATGGCCTGCGGCGCTGCCCAGGCTTGCATCGACGCCGGCCGCGACGACATCAAGATCATCGGCCTGGACGGCTCCGACGAGGCGGCCGCCTACATCAAGGACGGCAAGATGGTCGGCACCGCGCTTCAGCAGATCGCCCGCATCACCGAGATGGCCGTCGAGCAGGCTGACGCCTTCCTGAAGGACGGCACCCTGCCCGAGAGCGAGAAGCAGCTCGTTCCCTGCATGGCCATCACCGCCGAGAACGTGGACAACCTGTCCGGCTTCGTGTACACCGAATAATCTCCCCTGATACCCTTTGGCGGGGATGCCTCAGACATCCCCGCCATAATTCTACCCGATCAACCCGTGAAGGAGATACCCGTTCATGAAAAAGAAGATTATATGGATCGTCCTCGCCGTGGTGCTGGTGGTGTTCCTGGCGCTCTCGGCGAAGGTGATCGACAAGGGCACCGAGGGCCAGTACACCGGCGAGGTGGCCTTCGACGCCAGCGCCTCCTCCGGCGACGACTGGAGCGCGGTGCTCGGGGAGATCACCGGCAAGGCGGAGGACATCGCCTCCGTGGACCTGGCCGCGCTGGGCGACGGCAAGGCCGTGACGCTCAAGGGCACGGTCACCGGCTATGAATCCAAGGCCAGCGGCAAGAAGAATACCATCACCGTCGCGCCCGAGGGCTACGCCGGCGACGCCGTGTTCACGGTGCAGCTGGGCAGCATCTACTCCGGCACGGCCATCCGCGACACCCAGACCGTGAAGGCCTTCGGGGACTTCACCAACCAGACCGAGTGGAGCGCCTACGCCAAGGCCCTCAACAGCGAGATGCACGACAAGGTGGTCGTGCCGCTGAACATCGACGAGGGCATCCAGGGCAAGACCGTGACGATCGTCGGCGCAGCCACGGGCTCCGGCAAGGACATCAACATCACGCCGGTGGCCATCACCATCGAATGAGACGGGAGGGTCTGATATGTACGACGATCCGAACGTAGTGCTCCATTGTGAAAAAATCGACAAGATCTACCCCGGCACCAAGGCGCTGGACCAGGTGTCCTTCGACCTTCTGAAGGGCAAGGTCAACGTGCTCATCGGCGAAAACGGCGCGGGCAAGTCCACGCTGATGAAGATGATCGCCGGCATTGAGCAGCCCTCCGCCGGGAAGATGTACATGGACGGCGAGGAGGTCGTGTTCAAGGACACCAGCGCCGCCCGGGCCAAGGGCATCGGCATCATCCACCAGGAGCTTTCGCTGTTCCCGAACCTGACGGTCTACCAGAACATCTACATGTGCCACGAGAAGCGCAAGGGCCTTTTCCTGGACGACAAGAAGCACGTCGAGGGCGCGAAGGCCATTTTGAAGCGGCTGGAGCACGAGATTCCCCCGGACACCCTGGTCGGGGATCTGCGCGTGGGCCAGCAGCAGATGGTGGAGATCGCCCGCAACCTGGTGGAGGACGACCTGCGGGTGCTGATCATGGACGAGCCCACCTCCTCCCTCTCCGCGGCGGAGGTGAAGGTGCTGTTCAAGATCATGCGCGAGCTTCTGCAGCAGGGCCTCTCCATCGTCTACATCTCCCACCGCCTGGAGGAGATCATGGAGATCGGCGACCATGTGACCATACTGCGCGACGGCAAGTACGTGGCCGACGCCGACGTCAAGGACATCGACCTGCCCTGGATCGTGGAGAACATGGTGGGCAAGAACACCCAGTACCACCGCTTCACCCGGTCCATCGACCTGGACAGGGCCGAAAGAGTGCTGGAGTGCAACCACATCTACCTGCCCAAGCCCGGCGGCGGATGGCTGCTGGAGGATGTGAACATGTACCTCAAAAAGGGCGAGGTGCTGGGCATCTACGGCCTGCTGGGCGCGGGCCGCAGCGAGCTGTTCGAGTGCCTGATGGGCATGCGGCCGGAGCACACCGGCGAGGTGATCTACCAGGGCAGGCCCATGAAGATCGGGGACATCGCCGACCAGCTCAACGCCGGCTTCGCGCTGGTGCCGGAGGACCGGCAGCGGCAGGGCCTGGTGCAGAGCCTGGACATCTGCAAGAACGCCTCCCTGGCCTCGCTGACCGACTTTTTGACCGGCTTTTTGATGAACTATCCCGCCGAGGAGAAGGCCGTGGACGAGCAGATCCGGGATCTGCACATCAAGGTGGCGGACAAGCACCTGCCGATACTGTCCCTCTCCGGCGGCAACCAGCAGAAGGTGGTCATCGCCAAGGGCCTGATGACCAAGCCCACGGTGCTGCTGATGGACGAGCCCTCCCGCGGCATCGACATCGGCGCCAAGACCGAGGTGTTCGAGATCATCCACGAGTTCTCCGAGCGCGGGCTGTCGATCATCGTCATCTCCTCGGAGCTCAAGGAGATCATGGCCATCGCGGACCGCATCTACGTGCTGTCCAACGGCAAGTGCACCGCGGAACTGAGCGGCGACGAGATCACCGAGGACAACCTCGTCCGGGCATCCTACGCCGGGCTCGGCACCGGCAAGAGCGCGTCGTAGTAATACAGGAGTGATGTTATCATGAAAAAAAACAACAACCAGTTGATGATGACCCTGCTCAAGGGCAGGACATTCATCGTTCTGATCCTGCTGGTCATCTTCTTCAGCTTCGCCTCCTCGTCCTTCTTGTCGGTGAACACGCTGACCATGGTGGCCAAGCACGTGTCCCTGTACGGCATACTGGCGCTGGGCATGACCTTCGTCATCATCACCGGCGGCATCGACCTGTCGGTGGGCTCCGTGCTGGGCCTGACCGGCATGCTGGCCGGCGGGCTGATCCAGGAGGGCCTGACCGTCGGCAGCAAGACCGTCTACTTCTCCGTGCCCGCCATCATCGTGCTGATGCTTTTGACGGGCTGCCTGATCGGCCTGATCAACGGCCTGGTCGTCACCAAGCTCAACGTGCCCGCCTTCATCGCCACGCTGGGCACCATGTACATCTGCCGCGGCATGGCGAACCTGCGCTCCAACGGCGCCACCTTCTCCAAGATCGCGGGCTTTGAGGGCCTGGGCAACGTGGGCCTCAAGGCGCTGGGCACCAACTGGCTGGGCATCCCCGCGGGCGTGTACGTGTTCGCCCTGCTGGCGATACTCTCCGCCGTGCTTCTGAACCGCACCTACATCGGCTGGCACATACTGGCCGTCGGCGGCAATGAGAAGTCCGCCCGGCTGTCCGGCATCAAGGCCGACCGGGTGAAGATACTGGTCTACATCATCTCCGGCTTCTGCGCCGCGTGGATCGGCCTGATCAACACCGCGCAGCTCTCCGCCGCGCATCCGGCCTCCGGCGACGGCTGGGAGATGAACGCCATCGCGGCCACCGTCCTGGGCGGCACGTCCATGGCCGGCGGCTCGGGCACCATCATCGGCACCATCGTGGGCGCATTCGTCATCGGCGTGATCAACGACGGCATGACCATGTGCGGCGTCAGCGAGTTCTGGCAGAAGATCATCCGCGGCGTCGTGATCATACTCGCCGTCGTCATCGACCAGACCCAGCGCAATTTGCAGGCCAAGATGGCGCTGCAGGCGCGCAACGAATCCAAATAAACGAGGTATATATCATGTCAGCACATATCAAAATCGGTTACGCCCCCACGCGGCGCTCGATATTCAGCGCCCCGGCGGCGCTGGAGTTCCGCGGGCTGATCGCCGAGCGTCTGCGCGAGCTGAACGTGGACTTCGTGGACATCGACGACGTCAACGACGAGGGCCTGCTGTTTGACGACGCGGGCCTCGAGAAGATCATCGAAAAGTTCAGGCGCGAGAAGGTGGACGGCCTGTTCATCCCCCACGCCAACTTCGGCACCGAGTACGAGTGCGCGCGGCTGGCGAAGGCGCTGAACGTGCCGGTGCTGCTGTGGGGTCCCCGCGACGAGCGCCCGGACAAAAACGGCATGCGCCTCCGGGACAGCCAGTGCGGCCTGTTCGCCACCGGCAAGGTGCTGCGGCGCTTCAAGGTGCCCTTCACCTACATGAACAACTGCAACCTCGAGGATAAGGAGTTCGAGCGCGGCGTCAAGGACTTCCTGGCGGTGTGCAACGTGGTGAAGGTGTTCCGCCACACCCGCATCCTCCAGATCGGCCCCCGGCCGTTCGACTTCTGGTCCACCATGTGCAACGAGGGCGAGCTCCTGGAGAAGTTCAACATACAGCTGAGCCCCATCCCGCTGCCGGAGCTCTACGCCGAGATGCGCAAATGGCGCGAGGAGAAGACCGAGGTCGACAAGGTTGTCGCCTATTGCAAGGAGAACATGACCTGCAAGATCGAGGACAACTACCTGCGCAACGTGGCCGAGCTCAAGGTGGCCATGAAGGCACTGGCGGCGAAGTACGGCTGCAACGCCATCGCCATACAGTGCTGGAACGCGCTACAGGACGAGATTCACATCATGCCCTGCGCCGCCAACGCGCTGCTCAACGAGGAGGGCATTCCGGTGGTGTGCGAGACGGACATCCACGGGGCCATCTCCCAGCTGATCGCCGAAGCCGCCTCGATGAACGAGCGCCGCGTGATGTTCTCCGACTGGACCGTGCGCCACCCCGACAACGACAACGGCGAGCTGCTGCAGCACTGCGGCCCGTGGCCCATCAGCGTGGCGAAGGAGAAGCCCTCCATCTGCGTGCCGGTGGCCTTCCCCCAGAACGGCGCGGTGTCCGCCGAGGCCAAGCACGGCCCCATGAGCCTGGTGCGCTTCGACGGCGACGACGGCGAGTATTCGATACTGCTCGGCCACGCCCGCGGCATCGACGGCCCCTGGACCCGCGGCACCTACGTGTGGGTCGAGGTCAACAACTTAAAGCGCCTCGAGGCCAAGGTCGTCGAGGGGCCCTATATCCACCATGTGGCCGCCATCCACGGCGACGTGGTCCCCGTGGTGTACGAGGCCTGCAAGTACATCGGCGTGAAGCCCGACCTCTACGATCCCATCGAGGACAAGGTCAAGGCGTACCTGCACGGCGAAGACGTGGTGTTTGACGAGGTGTGAGCAAATGGGGAATTGGGAATTTGGAATTGGGAATTGAAGAAAGCCGCGCACCGATGCGAACGGTGATTCCCGAGGTTCCGTTCCCGCGAAGCTGCGATTCCTGAGTTACCATTCACCCTGTCGGATTGGGCGATGAGGGCATCGCCCGAGTGTCGCACAGTGAAGGGTGAATGGTAACATTCCTGATGTTCCATTCCCCTGGTGCTGTGAATATCCGCGCAGCAGCCGGCAATTCCAATTCCCAATTTCCCATTCCCAATTCCTAATTCCCAATTATCAAAGGAGTCATTATGCAGAACCTAAAGGCATTGAGTTACAAGCTCCGCCGGGACGTGGTCGAGATGATCATGGCGGGCAAGGCGGGGCACATCGGCGGCGACATGAGCGTGATGGAGACCATGGTGAGCCTGTACTTCCACGCCATGAACATCTCCCCGGAGAACCGGAACGACCCGAACCGCGACATGTTCGTGCTCTCCAAAGGCCACTGCGTGGAGGCGCTCTACGCGGTGCTGGCGGAGAAGGGCTTCTTCCCCATTGATACGGTGATTAAAGAGTACAGCCAGTTCGGCTCGAAGTTCATCGGACACCCCAACAACAAGCTGCCGGGCATCGAGATGAACTCCGGCTCCCTGGGCCACGGCCTGCCGGTGGCGGTGGGCATGGCGCTGGCGCAGAGGATGGACGGCCGTCCCTCCCGCACCTACGTGGTGATGGGCGACGGCGAGCTGGCCGAGGGCAGCGTCTGGGAGGGCGCAATGAGCGCGACCCAGTATAAGCTTGACAACCTGTGCGCCGTGGTGGACCGCAACCGCCTCCAGATCTCCGGCACCACCGAGGAGGTCATGCACCAGGATTCCGTGGAGGCGCGCTTTGCCGCCTTCGGCTGGAACGTCATCAGCGTGGACGGCAACGACATCGACGCCATGAACGCCGCCTTCGACGCGGCGAAGGCCGTGAAGGGCAAGCCCACACTGGTCGTGGCGAACACCGTAAAGGGCAAGGGCTCCCCCGTCATGGAGAACAAGGCGGGCTGGCATCACCACGTGCCCACCGCCGAGGAGTATGCGCAGATCATGACCGACCTGGAAGCGCACGAGAAGGAGGTGCTCTGAGATGAACAAGATCACCAACCGGCAGATCGTCTGCGAGGTTCTCTCCGAGCACGCAAAGACGGATAAGGACATCGTGGTGCTGTGCAGCGATTCCCGCGGCTCGGCGTCGCTGGCCCCGTTCGCCAGGGAGTTCCCGGCGCAGTTCGTGGAGGTCGGCATCGCCGAGCAGGACCTGGTCGGCATCGCCGCGGGCCTGGCGAAGTGCGGCAAGAAGCCCTACGCGGCCTCCCCGGCGTCCTTCGTCTCCACCCGCAGCTACGAGCAGGCCAAGGTGGACTGCGCCTACTCCAACACCAACGTGAAGCTCATCGGCATCTCCGGCGGCGTCAGCTACGGCGCGCTGGGCATGAGCCACCACTCCGCGCAGGACATCGCGGCCATGGCGGCCATCCCAAACATGCGCGTGTACCTGCCCTCCGACCGCTTCCAGACCCGTTGCCTGTTCGAGGCGCTGTTGAAGGATGAATCCCCCGCCTACATCCGCCTCGGCCGCAACGCCGTGGAGGACGTCTATGCGGAGGACGATTGCCCCTTCGAGATAGACAGGGCGACGGTCGTCGCCGAGGGCGCGGACGCGCTGATCGTGGCCTGCGGCGAGATGGTCAGGCCCGCCAAGGACGCGGCGGCACTGTTGAAGGCCGCGGGCATCTCCGCGGCGGTGCTGGACATGTACTGCGTGAAGCCCCTGGACGTGAACGGCCTGCTCAAAGCCGCAAAGGGTAAAAAGCTGGTCGTCACCGTGGAGGAGCACAGCCCCTTCGGCGGGCTGGGCAGCATGGTCTCGCAGGTCATCGGCGCCAACGACCCGAAGAAGGTCTTAAACCTCGCCCTGCCCGACGCCCCCGTGATCACCGGCAATTCCAAAGAGGTGTTCAAGCACTACGGGCTGGATGCGGAGGGCATCGCAAGGACCGTCAGAGAGAACATTCAGTGAATGAGGAATTAGGAATGAGGAATTAGGAATGATAATAGCCGCTGACGTGTATATCGCGGGCATTTTCAATTCCTAATTTCTAACTCCTAGAGTGTGTTTCTAAATGCCGGGAGATGCAGTTTCGAGCGGATTTGGCTGCATTTCAAGGCGATTTTCCGCAGGCTTAGTGGGGCTAAGTCAAGG
>CADASI010000052.1 GCA_902790525.1 uncultured Eubacteriales bacterium | reverse complement strand
GACCAGCGCAAGAGGGTCAAAGGAGGTAAGAGTTATGTTGATGCCGAGTATCTTTGGTGAGAATCTGTTTGACGAGTTCTTTGGTGACTGGGATCGTGAGATGCGGCGGATGGATCGCAAACTTTATGGCAGGAACGCCGCCCGCGAAATGAAGACCGATGTGCATGAGCACGAGGATCACTACGAAGTAGACATTGATCTGCCGGGCTTCAAGAAGGAAGATATCACGCTGGAGCTGCAGAACGGCTACCTGACCGTGACCGCCTCGAAGGGCCTCGATAAAGACGAGACCTCAAAGAAGGGCAAAGTCATCCGGCAGGAGCGCTGGGCTGGTACGATGCAGAGGAGCTTCTATGTGGGCGACGCACTCACAGAAGCTGACATCGGCGCAAAGCTGGAGCATGGCGTACTTAGCCTGAATATCCCCAAGAAGGAAGAAAAGAAGCTCCCTGAGAAAAAGGTTATCATGATCGAAGGGTAAACAGGCCGATTTCCCGCCAGTGGTTATGCTGCTGGCGGGATTTTGTTGGTTTCGCCACAAACAGAAGTGGGAGAGAATGCGATGAAGATTTGCCTGCTGAACGATTCGTTTGCTCCGGTCATCGACGGTGTTGTCAACGTAGTGATGAATTACGCCAACTACCTGACCACAGATCATGGCGCGGAGGTCATCGTGGGAACACCGAGATATCCGGATGCCGATTACAGCGTCTATCCCTATCGCATCGTGCCGTATCAGAGCTTCAACACGGCTGCCGTGACTAATGGATACCGCACCGGCAACCCCTTCACAGAAAAGCCCATGTCGGAGTTGGCTGGTTTTGCGCCGGATATCATTCACACCCATTGCCCCGCGTCTGCGACCATTATGGCCAGGATTCTCCGGGAGCAGGTCGACGCACCGGTCGTCTTCACCTATCACACGAAATACGATATCGACATCGAGAGGGCAGTAAAATCCAAACTGGCGGCGCAGGAGAGCATCCGAGCCATGGTGAGCAATATAGAGGCCTGCGACGACGTCTGGGTGGTCAGCCGCGGTGCGGGAGAAAGCCTGAAGGCGTTGGGCTACCAAGGTGAATACCGCGTCATGAACAACGGCGTGGACTTTGAAAGGGGCCGGGTCGACGCAGCGTCGGTCGCCGAGGTCACCAAGGGCTACGACTTGCCCAAAGGCGTGCCGATGTTCCTGTTCGTGGGGCGCATGATGACCTATAAGGGCCTACCGCTGATTCTGGACGCGCTGAAGCTGCTGTCCGACGCCGGGCAGGACTTCCGCATGGTGTTCGTGGGAAAGGGGCCCGACCAGGCTCTGCTGGAACAAAAGGCGTCAGAGCTCGGGATCGCAGGGAAATGCATCTTCACCGGGCCCATCTATGACCGGGACGCACTGCGGGCCTGGAATACCCGCGCGGATCTGTTCCTGTTTCCGTCCACCTTTGACACCAATGGACTGGTGGTGCGGGAGGCCGCGGCCTGCGGGCTGGCCAGCGTGTTGATCGAAGGCTCGTGCGCCGCCGAGGGCATCACGGACGGGTGCAACGGCTTTGTCATTCAACAGACGCCGGAGGCGATGGCGGCACTGCTCAAAGGAGCGTGTGGCGACTTGGATCATCTGCACGCGGTGGGGGCACATGCCATGGATGAAATCTATCTCTCGTGGCGGGACTGTGTGTCGAGCGCATATGACCGCTACCAGTGTATTCTGGAAGAGAAGCGCCAGGGAATGCTGCCAAAGAAAAAGAAGCTCCTGGCGGACTATCTGGTGTCCCTGACAGCCTGGAGCATGGAAAAACAGGAGCAACGCAGACGCATCCGAAAGGAACTTTTCAACGATTTCAAGGAAACTGCCGTTGGCATGATGGAGAACATCCAGGAGGCCGAGGAGAACCTGGGGCAATTCTTGGGCAGGGTTTCAGATGACATTCATCGGGAACATGGATCCAGTCGAAAGGGATGACCGGCGTGAAGCAGTATGATTTTCGCAGCATGTCCTTCTATCAGATCTGGATCCGCAGCTTCTGCGACGGGAATGGAGACGGGATCGGGGATCTGTACGGCGTCTATGACAAGCTGGAATACATAAAGACGCTTGGGGTGGACGGCATCTGGTTCAGCCCCATCTACCCGTCCCCCAACGCAGACTATGGCTACGATATCTCTGATTACAGAAACATCCACCCGGATTACGGCGACCTGGCACAGTTCAAAAAGGTACTTCAAAAGGCCCACGGCCTCGGGCTGAAGGTGATCCTGGACCTGGTCATCAACCATACTTCCGACGAGCACCCGTGGTTTTTGGAGAGCCGGAAGGGAAAGGACAACCCGTACAGCGACTACTATATCTGGCGCGATCCAAAGTGGAAGCGGCGCGCCAAACGCCCGCCCAACAACTGGTTCAGCCAGTTTGAGGGCCTGGCCTGGGAATACGACGATTTGCGGGAACAGTATTACCTGCACGTGTTCGCAAAGAAACAGCCGGACCTGAACATGGACAACCCAAAGGTGCGCGAGGAAGTCAAGGGCATCATGCGCTTCTGGCTGGACATGGGCGTGGACGGCTTTCGCGAGGACGTCATCACCTACATCTCAAAGCACCCACAGCTGCCGGACGGCATACCGTTCCTGCCCGCCATCAACGGTCTTCCCTTCTACAAGGACGGACCGAACCTGTTAACCTACCTGAAAGAGTTCCGGGAGGTCGCCCGGGAATACGGCGCGATCCAGATCGGGGAAGCGCCAATGACCCCTGTGAAGACCGCCCTGCGATATCTGACGGGCGAAGATCGGGTGCTGGATATGATGATCCAGTTTGACACGATGATGGCCGACTGCTTTTTGACGGAGTTCGTCCATCACGGCTTTTGGCTGGCCAAGTTGAAGCGCGCCTTCTCCCGGTGGCAGTATGCGCTGGCGGGGAAGGCGTGGAATGCCCTGTATCTGGAAAACCACGACCATCCGAGAGTGATCAGCCGGTACGGGAGCGAGAAATACTGGCGCGAATCTGGTACGATGCTGGCAGCCTGTTACCTGTTCCAGCAGGGGACGCCTTTCATCAGCAGGGGACGCCTTTCATCTATCAGGGGCAGGAGATTGGCATGACAAATATCCGGCTCAGCTCCATTGACCAGTATAAGGACGTGGCGTCCATTCACGCTTATCACGCCTTCTACAAACACGGATCCGAGGAAAAGCGCATGCATCGGATACACTTGGCATCCAGAGATTCCGCCCGGACACCCATGCAGTGGAGCGTAGCTTCAAACGCAGGTTTTTCATCCGCACAGCCGTGGTTTGCCGTCAATCCGAACTATACGCAGATCCGTCAATCCGAACTATACGCAGATCAATGTGGAACAGGAGGAACGGGATCCAGACAGCATCTTGAATTTCTATCGCCGCTGCCTGGCGCTGCGAAAGAGCAGTCAAACCCTGCTTTGGGGCCACTACAGGGAATATATTCGGCACAGTCGAAAGATCTACCTTTATGTGCGCAGCTATGCGGGAGAGCGTGTTCTGGTCATCTGTTCCTTTTCAGAGCGAGACCAGAAGTACCTGCTTCCCAAAGGCTATACCGAAGAGGAAGCAGCGTTGCTGCTGTGCAATTACCCAGAGACGGGAACCACAGGTATCCTTCGCCCCTATGAAGTTAGAGTTTTTCAGTGGGGTTCAGAGTAACAGACCTTCAAAGGTTATGACACGGGTGCACAAGTTGGCAGGGAATAGTGACAGTGTTATCGTCCTGTTAAATCACTTACTTACGACACCCTGTAGTTGCGGGGTTTTTTGCTTTGTGCAACAATGTATCCATCGTGCCCCGGGCGAAATGTGAGGACGAGGATGTTGCCTGCATGACAGACAACTATGGTGCCGCGATGGTGGAGATTGAACATTGGGAAGAACGGGGGCGAAGAAATGAACAGCAGAATCTGTGAATATGTATCGGGCCATACCGAGCCGGACTTTTTCGACAGACCTGACGACGCGTTAAGCGATATTCAAATTGAGATTCAGCGTGGCATCAAGGCGGCGACAGAAGTCATGAACATTGAGGCCGATGAGAAGCTTATGAGGCGCGCTGGAGAAAAGATGGCTGAGATCGGCTGGACGCTGGAGGAAGCCAGTATTCTTTATCTGTATTGGTGCATAGAATGCCCGGATGCCGCAGAGGCCTGGAATACGAAATGTGAGAGTTTGGAGGAACAGTCATGTTCTACATCACCGGGGACACCCACGGCGAATTCAGCAGAATCGAGCGATTCTGTAACGCTATGAATCCTACGCCTGACGACACCCTCATTATCCTGGGTGACGCCGGCATCAATTTTCATGGCGGACTCCGTGACGTGATCAGAAAAGAACAGTTGGCACAACTCCCCATCACAGTGTTCAGCATCCACGGGAACCATGAAATGCGGCCCGGCACCATCACGTCCTACCACACCACAGAGTGGTGCGGCGGACAGGTATATGTAGAGGACGCCTTTCCAAATTTGCTGTTCGCTGCGGATGGAGAGGTGTATGACCTTGGTGGTCTTGATACACTGGTTGTGGGCGGCGCCTATAGCATCGATAAGTACTACCGCCTCGCTCATGGCTGGGCCTGGTGGCCGGACGAGCAACCGTCCCCGGCGATCAAAGAAAAGGTAGAGAGGGTACTGGCGGCCAGGGATTGGGAAATTGATGTAGTCCTTTCCCACACCACCCCGCTCAGATATGAGCCGGTGGAATGCTTTATCCCCGACATCGATCAGAGCAAAGTGGACAAGAGCACGGAGGAGTGGCTCGGCACCATTGAGGCGAAGCTGAAGTATCAGCACTGGTATTGCGGCCATTATCACATCGAGAAAGATATTGACAGGCTCAGTATCCTGTTTGAATCGATCAGGGAGTTTTGAGCATTGGAGATTCCACGAAAAAAATATGGATCCCCGTGCAACCTTTTGAACATCTGAATTGTATTATAAGTGAAGGGACCTTCAACGAAAGGCATGTGAGCAAATGAGACGAACCGTTCCGGTTTTGGTGGAGCGCTGGGGAGACAGCCTGTATCGGGCTGCGTTTGCGGTCTGCCGGAACCCCCAGGACGCGGAGGATGTGGTACAGGAAACGCTGTTGGCGTACTATCGCAGCGATAAGGAATTCGATTCTGACGAACACATCCGCGCGTGGCTGATTCGCGTGGCGGTGAACAAGGCCAAGAACGCTACAATCTGCTTTTGGCGGCGCAATCGCCGCAACCTGGAGGACTATGTGGAATCGCTGACTTTCGAGGTCGATTCCGACCGGGAGCTGCTGGACACGGTGCTGCGCCTGCCGGAACGTTATCGTATCGTCATTCACCTGTTCTACTACGAGGATTACTCGATCACGGAGATCGCTAAGCTGTTGGATCTGAGCGAAGGCGCGGTGAAGAGCCGGCTCAACCGGGCGCGGAAGCAACTGCGCATGCAACTGACGGAGGGATGGGAAAATGAGTAATCGTGAGCAGTACAAGCGGGCGTTTCAGGCGCTCCATGCCTCAAGAGATTTTTCGATGGAGGCAATGGATATGAATACGAAGAAGATGCGTTTCAACTTTTCCCGCGGTCTGGCCGTGGCGATGATCATAACCGTACTGCTGGTGGGCAGCCTTTCCGCGGCGTATGCCACCGACCTGGGCGGGTTTCGTAGAACCATACAGATTTGGATGTATGGCGAAGCGAAGGATGCGATCGTCGAGCCCTATACGGGAGGCGGTGAGGACGTCGACGTCGAATGCGACGGTGAGGCCACCATGGCCGAGCCCAGCTATGTGGTAACATGGACGGACGGGAATGGCGAGAAGCACCAGATGCAAGGCGGCGGTGTTGCAATGGAAGCCGACGGCACCGAGCGCCCCCTGACGATGGACGAGTACCTGGAGCACCTGGAGTCCTCCGCAGAGACCGTCGTGGAGGTGGATGACCGTGTGATGCTCTACTGGTACGACCAGTCGGTGGACATCACCGACCAGTTTGAAGACGGCGTTTGCAGGCTTAGCCTCACCCATGAGGATGAAACGCTGTACTTCACCGTTACCGATGCAGGCAACGGCGCGTACAACGTCAGCGCCGGCAGCGATAGCTACGTGGACTGAATATCTGTGCTTCCTTCAATCAAGCTACGGTTCAGATAATTCATTGACGATCAGGATTCCATACGGTATTTCAAGGGAAGAATTCTTACGGCGATCTGGCCAAAATTCAATACATTGCCATTGATGAATATCAGGACTTCTCTGAATTGTTCTATCGATTGATCACGGCAATTCGTCAGATCAACCCTCATGTAAACCTCTACTGTGTTGGAGATGATTGGCAGGCCATCAACGGCTTCGCCGGTTCTGATCTGCGGTTTTTCCGGGATTTTGATCGCTATTTGGGACAGGCGGTTCATATTGAGTTGCTAAACAACTATCGTTCTCAAAAAGCGATTGTGGAGGCAGGAAATGCATTGATGCGAGATCTTGGTACTCCGGGAAGAGTTGCTCTGTCTTCAACTCATGAGAGTGGCAAGGTGTATCTTTGCTGTGCGGAAGATTTCTCTCCGACAGACTGCGAAAAAGAGAAATATGGTTCTGACTACATCTCTCCCATGGTTCGCAGAATTATCTTTAAACAGCAGAAGCGCAGGCACAGCGTGGCGTTGCTGGATCGCAAGTCAATGGTTTCAAGGGATATTTCTACAGGGGAAGAAGATTTCGAGGAGCGGACCAGGAAACTGTCAGCCTTGGAGAAAAACATGAAATTATTATTCCCCGGGGCAGAATTGGCCTCATCCACTGTTCACAGCTTTAAGGGGCTGGAAAAGGATGCGGTGATTCTGATCGATGTTACCGATAAGTGCTTTCCTCTGATCCATCCCAGGTGGAGGT
This sequence comes from uncultured Eubacteriales bacterium, assembly GCA_902790525.1. Lineage (GTDB taxonomy): Bacteria > Bacillota > Clostridia > Christensenellales > Aristaeellaceae > UBA2862. The sequence goes on along the minus strand of CADASI010000052.1, from coordinate 26,863 downwards.
TTTCACGGATTCTTGGCGAGAGTATTGAAAAGATCATAGACGAGGAAAAACGATTGTTCTATGTGGCAGTGACCCGTCCCAAATGTGATCTGTACTTGTTGACAGAAAGCGGATATGAATCATTATTCCTAAACCCGATTCGTACATTTGCAGAGGTGAAGGAGATAGACTGGTGGGAATATCCATCGGATTTAGACATGGATTCCTTTTCTATCGAAGTCGGGAATCAATCCGGTAGAGGTATATCACCCACACAGGATATTCGCGATTTGTTGAAGAAAGCCGGATTCCATTGGGCACCGAATCAAAAAGTTTGGTGCAAGAATATCGACAAGGTGGATTACAGCGCAACCCAGTTGCAGCAGGAAGAGTGGTATATCAATGCGAGGGGTATCATTGTAAGTATCTACGATTCAGATAGAAAAGTGGTCGACGAATTCATAAAATGAAGGATAATTACGTCCCTTTTTGCTTCCTCTCGCGGCTACCAGGCGAGAGGAGGCATTTTTCTATGACGGAGAAAGAGAAAAGAACGATTCTGGACATGCGGGCGGCGGGCAGGCAGTACAAGGAAATATCAGCGGAGCTGGGCATCGAGATCTCTGCGCTGAAGGTGTTTGTGCATCGGCAAAAGCATAAAGATGTCAGGCGGTGCGAACAGTGCAGGAAGGTGCTGCCGAAGGATGCGCGGAAGACCCAGCGGTTCTGTTCTGACAAATGCCGCAATGACTGGTGGTACAGCCATAAGGGCGAACTTCAGGGCGAACGGCTCACCACCTTTGTCTGTGCGGTTTGCGGGAAGAGGTTCAGATCGTACAAACAGGCAAAATACGGTTCCAGAGCATGTTTCTACGAATCAAGACGATCATAATCATCAGCGGCATGTCGCCGCTTTTTTTATTACAATTATTTATTGAATAAGTGCTGGATTCAATGTCCAAACGCAAGGTGGCTATATCCAAACGCAGGGGTATATAGTCAAACGCAAGAGCCTTCTTGCGTTTGCTCATTGACCCCTGCGTTTGACCATTGACCTCATTTTAGCTACATGATGCTGTTTTTGACCTGGGTACACAGGCAATATCCAAATGGAACAAATCGTAGAACGCCCACAGGCTGGGCGCTTTCAGTCAAAAAGTAACAACGCTGATTTCGTATCAAAATCAGCGTTGTTGGGTGGCGGACCCTAAGGGATTCGAACCCCTGACCTTCTGGTCCGTAGCCAGACGCTCTATCCAGCTGAGCTAAGGGACCACAGCCCTGCAAGGGAAGCCCTCGCAAAGTGCTTAATTATAATACACCAAAGCGGGGGGAATGTCAAGCACATTCTGTGTTAAATCAAAACAGGGCGAAACCGGATTGAATTGACGCGAGAAATTATCATTATCCTATGGTAATTCGCGGCACAATGTGCTATAATACTTCTGTGTGACCATGCGAGCAATGTCAGGAGATGAGCAGATTGGACCGACTGGACGCCTTTTTAAAGCGACTGGACGCCGACGCCGCGCTGATCCACCGCCCGGAGAACATCCGCTATCTGTCAGGGTATGCGGGGGAGGGGTGTCTGTTCGTTTCGCGGGACATGCGCGTGATCCTGACGGACTTCCGATACGTCGAGCAGGCGGGGCGGCAGGCCCCGGACTGGCGGGTGGCGCGGACCACCTCCGAGCGCAAGGGCCCGGAGATCGCGCGGGAGCTGGCGGCGGAGGCCGGCGCGCGGTCGATGCGGGTGGAGACGGACTACCTGACCCACGACGACTTCCTGGCGCTGTCCGAGGCGCTTACGGGCGTTGAGCTGCGCCCGATGGCGGGCATCCCGGAGGCGCTTCGGCAGATCAAGGACGCGGAGGAGATTTCCTGCATCCGGGAGGCGTCGCGCATCGCCAGCCAGGCGTTCATCAACATACTGCCGCGGCTTCATGCGGGCATGACGGAGATCGATGCGAAGATCGAGCTGGAGTTTGAGATGCTCCGGCTCGGCAGCGAGGGCCCGGCCTTCGACACCATCGCGGCGGCGGGGGTGAACGGCTCGCTGCCCCACGCGGTGCCGTCCAAGCACGTCATCGCCGAGGGCGAGCTTCTGACGCTGGACTTCGGCGCGACGTACAGGGGCTATCTGTCGGACATCACCCGCACGGTGGCATTCGGCGGCGTATCGCCCGAGCTTCGGGCCATTTACGACACCGTGCACGACGCCCAGCAGCTGGCGCTGGAGGCCATCGGCCCCGGAAAGCGCTGCTGCGACGTGGACAGGGTCGCCCGGGATTACATCGACGCGCGCTATCCCGGCGCGTTCGGTCACAGCCTGGGCCACGGCGTCGGGCTCTTCATCCATGAACAGCCCCGGGTCAGCGCCAACGACGCGACCGTGCTCATGCCCGGTCACGTGGTCACGGTGGAGCCCGGCGTATATATACCCGGTGTGGGCGGGTGCCGCATCGAGGACACGGTGATTATGACTTCGGACGGTTTCGTCAACGCGATGCACGCGCCGAAGCATCTGATCGAGCTGTAACCATACACCACGACTACTAATTGAGGAGGCATATCCCCATGATTAACGCAAGCGATTTCAGAAACGGCGTCACCTTTGAGATGGACAACGGTGTTTGGACCATCGTTTCCTTCCTGCATGTCAAGCCCGGCAAGGGCGCCGCTTTCGTGCGCACAAAGATCAAGAACGTCGTCACCGGCTCCGTGATCGAGCGCACCTTCAACCCGACGGAGAAATTCCCGAAGGCCTATATCGAAACCAAGGAAATGCAGTACACCTACAACGACGGTGATTTCTATCACTTCATGGACCTGGAGACCTACGACGACCTGCCCCTGACCCACGAGCAGGTGGAGGACGCCATGCCCTTCGTGAAGGAGAACACCAACGTGACCGTGCGCTTCTTCAAGGGCCAGCCCTTCAGCGTGCAGGCCCCGAACTTCGTGGAGCTGCAGGTGACCAACACCGAGCCCGGCTTCAAGGGCGACACCGCCGCCAACACCACCAAGCCCGCCACCTTCGAGACCGGCCTGACCCTTCAGGTGCCGCTGTTCATCGAGACCGGCGAGGTCCTGAAGATCGACACCCGCGACGGCGGCATGTACCTGGGTCGCGCGTAAGCGGCAACACCATACAATCCCTCATGAGGTCGATGGATGATTGCCATCGGCCTTATGGTATTAAACTTTCTCCCGTCACATAACATGATTTGATTGGAGGTGCAGTGATGGAGAATCTGAGCAAGAAGGTCGGCTACCTCAAGGGCCTGCTGGAGGGCATGGATATCGACGCGGGCTCGGCCAACGGCAAGCTGATGGCGGGCATCGTGGACCTGCTGAGCGAGCTTTCGGACCGCGTGGAGGTCATGGACGAGCTGCTGGACGACCTGAACGATTACGTGGAGTCCATCGACGACGACCTGGCGGAGCTGGAGGGCGAGCACCGGGACGACGACGATGATTTCAGCATACTGGACGACGAGGACGAGGATTTCGACGACGCCTTCGGCGACGGCGAGGACAAGCTGCACCTGCTGCAGCCCGACAAGGACCTGCCGCCTGCGCCGGAGGGGGAGGAAGGCCCCGACGCGCTGGCGGGCAAGCTGTGCCCCAAATGCCATAAGATGTTCTTCACCGCCCTGGAGGACGGCGACGAGGACGAGTACGACTGCCCCCACTGCGGCGAGCGCATCGTGCCCGTGCCGCTGACCCCGGACAACGCGCCCATCGCCAGGCCGGTGGGGAAGGATTGATGACGATCTGAAAGGACAATTAAAAAAGCAGGGGCGGCCGATGGCCGCCCCCGCGCGTGTCAGGCGGACGTCCCGTGGGACGTCCCTACGAGGGGATGCGTGTCCGGCGGACGCCATGTATGGCGTCCCTACGGAGAACGATGGTAGGGGCGATGCCCTCATCGCCCGCGGACGTCCCGTGGGACGTCCCTGCGAGGGGATGCGTGTCCGGCGGACGCCATGTATGGCGTCCCTACGCCAAATCAGACAGTTCCTCATACAGCGCGAGGTACTGCCTGGCGGACTGCTCCCAGGAGACGTCCTTGGCCATATCACGCAGCACCATCTCGTCCCAGTGGCTGCGGTCGTTCTCGAAGACGTCCTTGCTGCGGTTGATGGCGTCCAGCAGCAGGTCGGCTTCATAGCGGTCGAAGGTGAAGCCGTTGCCGGTGTTGTCCAGCACGTTGTAGGGCAGCACCGTGTCCTTGAGGCCGCCGGTCTCGCGCACGATGGGCACCGTGCCGTAGCGCATGGCGATCAGCTGGGTCAGGCCGCAGGGCTCGAACAGGCTGGGCACCAGCAGGGCGTCCGCGCCGGCGTAGATCTGGTGGGCCAGCGCCTCGTCGTACTTGATGTAGGCGCACACCGTGCCCTTGTTGACGCTCTCGTAGTAGCGGAACGCGCCCTCGTAGCGGGGGTCGCCGGTGCCGAGGATGACCACCTGGGTGTTGGGGTCGAGGATCTCGGAGAATATGGCGTTGATCAGGTCCAGGCCCTTCTGGTCGGTCAGGCGGGATACCAGGCCGATGACGTACTTGTTCTCGTCGATGTCCAGGCCCACGCGGGTCTGCAGCGCGGTCTTGTTGAGCTTTTTCTGGGTCAGCACGTCCCCGGCGTCGTAGGGCGCGGTCAGCAGCTTGTCGGTTTTGGGGTTCCACAGGTCCACGTCGATGCCGTTGACAATGCCGCTGAGCTTCGCGCGGTGATACCACAGGTGGCCGTTTAAGCCCTCGCCGTAGAAGCTGGTCTGGATCTCCTCGGCGTAGGTGGCGCTGACGGTGGTCACCCGGTCGGCGTAGGCCAGGCCGCCCTTGAACATGTTGGCCTCGTCGTCGTTCTGCTTGAGCACCGGGTAGTCGAACAGGAAGTCCGGCAGGCCCGTCCAGTATTTCAGGTGCTCGATGCCGCAGATGCCCTGGAAGCGCAGGTTGTGGATGGTCAGTATGCAGCGCGCCGCGCCCACCGGGGTGGTGTCGAAGCGGGTGCGCAGGTAGAGCGGCACCAGGGCGGCCTGCCAGTCGTGGCAGTGCACCACGTCGGGCGTCCACTCCAGGAAGTTCAGCGCCGCCAGCACCGCCTTGTCGAAGTAGCAGTACTTCGGGATGTCCTCCCACAGCCCCGTGTAGGGATTGCCCCAGTCGAAGAACTCGCGGTTGTCGATGAAGTCGTAGACCACGCCGTCCATCACCGTCTCCATGATGCCCACGTAGAACTGACGCCCGTCGGAGCACAGGTCCATCATGAAGGAGCCGCGGTAGGTCATGTTCGTCTTGTATTTCTCGGGAATGCAGCGGTACAGCGGCAGGAACACCCGCACCTCGCAGTTATGGGTGATCAGGGCGCGGGGCACCGATGAAGGCGATGCGCCGCGGCCGCGCGGCCACGTTTGCGGCAGGGTTCTTGTCAGGCATAGTCATTCCTCCTATTGCTTTATTAAGATATGCGTCGATCGTGATGCTGAATTTTACAATTCAAGTATAGCACAGACGGGGGATTGTGACAAGGTGAAAATGAAATTATTATAGGCAATAGAATTGATTTGAAAACGACATTGATAGGCGGTCCCTCCGCATGCTATACTGAATGAATTAATGCTATTGGGAGGGAATTTCAATGTCTGTTGTATATGGGTACGCACGTGTTTCCAGTCGTGATCAGAACGAACAGCGCCAGCTCGTCGCACTCAGGGAAAAGCAGATCGAGACAAAAAACATCTACATTGACAAGCAATCCGGCAAGGACTTTGAACGCCCCCAGTATATGGCGATGATGCGCCGCATGCGCCCCGGCGACACCCTCTATATCCTCAGCATTGACCGATTGGGCAGAAACTACGAGGAAATCCAGCGCCAGTGGCGAATGTTGACCGGAGAAAAGAAGATCGATATCTGCGTCATCGACATGCCGCTTCTGGACACCCGAAACGGAAAGGACCTGATGGGCACCTTCATCGCGGACATCGTATTGCAGATACTCAGCTTCGTGGCGCAGAACGAGCGCGAGAATATCCGGAAGCGCCAGGCCGAAGGCATCGCCGCGGCCAGGGCGCGGGGCGTGCATCTGGGTCGCCCGATAAAAGCGGCGCCGTCGGATTTTCATGATATCATAGCGGATTTGGAAAACGGCAGGATCACCGTAAAAGAAGCCCTGCGGCGCTGTGATATGGGGCAATCCACGTTCTATCGCCGAAGAAGAGAATACCGCATGGCCAACGCCATTCATAAATAAGATTCGTCAAAAAAACGCTTTCCTTCGCGGGAAAGCGTTTTTTTATGAGATTTTCAAAAGGTGTTACAAAAACGGTTGCATAACAAACCTTTTTAGGTTATAATTGTTAATAGAAAAATGGAGACGGACAATAGACAATCCGTTTTGAAAAAGTACACCTTTTTGTTGCGCTGTACTCGGGACGGGCGCAGGGGATGAAAGCATGCCTGAAAAGAAACGAAACGTCAGAAAGCGCCTGAGCTGGGATGAATGGTACAAACTGGCAAAGCGCTACAAGGATCGCTTCGGCAGTTTATTGGTTCCCAGAGATTACATCTGCCCGGGTGGCGAGCGGTTGGGGCGATGGATCGAAAAGCAGCGCGCCAGATACAACGACGTATCCTCGGCGGACCGCCGCTTGTACGATGAGGAGATCGCCCTGCTTGAGCAGATCGGAATGGTGTGGAAGCTGGAAAACCGCCTGAACTGGGCGGACTGGTTGAAGGTGCTCGACCGGTACAGGAGTGCCCATGGCGACATCAACGTCCCCAAGGATTTCAGCCAGGACGGTTTCGGCCTGGGCGATTGGATCGTCAAACAGCGCACGGCGCACGCGGAAGGCAGGCTCAGCGCGGCGCAGATCGCCGACCTGGAAGCCCGGGGGATGGTGTGGCGCGCGGGCGCGCGCCGCAGGCACTGGGACGACTGGTATCAGGACGCGAAATCCTATTTTGAACGCCATGGCGACCTGATGGTGCCCCCGGATTACATCACCCCCGAGGGGCGACGGCTGGGCACATGGATTTACCGCCAGCGCGACATCCATATGGGCCGGAAGGCAAACCTGCGCCTGACCCCGGAGCAGGTGAAGCGTCTGGAGAGCATCCATATGGTGTGGGAGCCCCAGCGGTTGAAGCGGGAAACGTGGGAGAGCATGTACGCCTGCATCGCGGAGTATCGGAAGGCCCACGGCAAGCTGCCCGTTTGGCCGCGGGACTTGAAAGCGCCCGACGGACGGTCGTTTCCCGGCTGGATCAGGACGCAGCGCACGGCGCTGGCCAAGGGGGATTTGCCGCGGGAGCGCGTCGAGCGGCTGGCCGCCATAGGCATCGTGGCCCCGAAGCCCGTGCAAGATGCGGCGGCGCTTCAATGACAATGTGTTTCATGGCTGTTCCCGGCAGCCTTGAAATAGAGGACATGGGGCGTTTTTCCCGGAAAACGCCCCGCACAAACAACAACGCGGGCGGGTTCCGCCGTCCGCTTATGAGAAGGAGGAATACCATTGAGGAAGAACAATCGCAAAGGCTTTACCCTGGCCGAGCTGCTCATCGTCGTGGCGATCATCGCCGTGCTCGTCGCAGTTGCAATCCCGGTGTTCACAACCCAGCTGGAGAAGAGCCGTGAGGCAACTGACGAAGCCAATACCCGTTCTCTTTATGCTGAGACGGTTGCCGCTGTTCTCGCCGAAGACACAAGCGCTACGACTACCCTTAAAGATGCTAGTCTGAAAGTAGAAAAAGATGCCACTACCGGCATTTGCACCGGTACTGCTACACTGAAACTCTCTCAACAGAAGGATGGTCTTGAAGGCGGCGCAACAAGTATCAATATCGGCGGTGTTGATGTCACCGGATGGGGGGTTGGAAAGACTGCTACAATTACTATCAAGAGTGATGGTACAGCCCCAACTATTACAATCGACGGCACATCCTCTGATGGCGACTAATTTAGAACTTCTGTCATTTTTCCAGCCGCCCCTCCTCTCCGGGAAGGGATGAGGGCGGCGGTAATCCCGGAACAAAGCCTCGTCCTTGCATGCGGGACGAGGCTTTTCCATATATCCTGGCATAAAAAGGCGGCAGTGGCTATTCCTATTGCTTTTTGCCTATTGCCTGTTGCCTAATCCCCTCTGGACACGCGCTCGGTTTCATGCATGTTTACGGAGGCCATGGGCATCGGGGCGTAGGACGCGGGTCGGATCGACGGGCTGATCCGCAGTATCGACAGCGAGGAAAGGACGTGAGCGGCATGGAGAAGAACTATCGCGCGGAGTTGGTGGGCGTGCTGGGGGACCCCGTGGACGGCAACCCCACCGGCGTGATGGAGGAGGCGGGCTTTGCCCACGCGGGGCTGAACTGGCGCTACATCACTGTGAAGGTGCTGCCGGAGGACCTGGACGGGGCCATGGCGGGGGTGAAGGCGTTCAACATGCGGGGCGTCAACCTGACCATGCCCCACAAGATCAACGTGTTGAAGTACATAGACGAGCTGTCCGAGGCCGCCCGGGTGATCGGCGCGGTGAACACCGTGGTGTGCCGGGACGACGGCACGCTGTTCGGCGAGAACACCGACGGCAAGGGCTTCGTGCAGTCGCTGGCCGACGCCGGCATCGCGCTGGCGGGCAAGTGCATTACCCTGCTGGGGGCGGGCGGCGCGGCGCGGTCCATCGGCGTGGAGTGCGCGCTGGCGGGGGCGAGGGCCGTTTACGTGATCAACCGCAACGCCGCGCGGGGCCGCGACCTGGCCGGGGTCATCAATGCCCACACCGCGGCGCGGGCCGAGTACCTCCCCTGGAACGGCGCCGCAGCCGTGCCCGAGGACACCGATATCCTCATCAACGCCACCAGCGTGGGGCTGCATCCCGACGGGGACGCCTGCCCGGACGTCGACTTCGACGGCGTGAAGAGCGGCATGGTGGTCTGCGACGTGGTGTTCAACCCCGCCGAGACCGTGTTTTTGAAGCGCGCCGCCGAGCGCGGGGCCCGGTGCGTGGACGGCCTGGGCATGCTGGTCAACCAGGGCTGCATCAATTATACCCTCTGGACGGGCCTGCCCGCGCCGCGGGATGTGATGTATGCGAAGCTCAAGGCGGAGTTTGAATCAGAGTGAAGAGTGCAGAGTGCAGAGTACAGAGTGCAGAGTACAGAGTGCAGAGTACAGAGTACAGAGTGCAGAGTGCAGAGTACAGAGTACAGAGTGCAGAGTACAGAGTACAGAGTGCAGAGTGCAGAGTGCAGAGTACAGAGTACAGAGTGCAGAGTGCAGAGTACAGAGTGCAGAGTACAGAGTACAGAGTGCAGTTTTGGATCAAATCCCTTCGGGATTTGTTTGATTTATGGTCAAGCGTTTTGTTTCCACGAAGATTCGTAGCCTTATAATCAAAAGAAATCCGGAGGATTTCTACCAAAACTGTACTCTGTACTCTGCACTCTCAACTCTCGGAAAAATAGCCTTCCTGCCTTGAAAATGTTATGATATTATGATATGATGAACCCATGAATAAGAAAGATACTGATTTGTGGCGGCGCTTGTTTTCCACGCTGCTGGTTTTATGCCTGACGCTGTGGGGATGCGCGTGGGCGGAGACTGGGTTCAGTCCGCAGCCGGTGATCAAGGACGAGGCGCTGACCTCGAACCCCCAGCCGGTGGCCAAAGACGAGCTGCTCCCGACGGCGGAGCCGTCGGAAACGGCGGCTGCGGAGGACGTGGACGCGCCGGAGGACGCGCCGGAGCCGGCGGCGGAGGCCCCGTATGAGGGGCTGGAGGTCTACTTCCTGGACCTGGGTCGCGTGGACGGCATACTGATCCGCTGCGGGGGCGAGAACTGCTTCATCGACGTGGGCTTCAAGGAGAACGCCAGGGCCGCGGTGAAGTTCCTCAGGGCCATGGGCATCTCCCACCTGCACAGCTACGTCGGCACCCACGGCCACTTCGACCACATCGAGGGCGCGCCGCAGATCATCGACGCCTTCCGCCCGGACAGGATGTACTTCTCCCACCTGGGGGCCATCAACGCCATCATCGACTGCGCCGACGCCGCCCAGCAGGAGGTCATCGCCGATACCGAGAAGGTGATCCTCCAGCCGGGGGACACGTTCACGGTCGGGGAGGCCGTGCTGACCGCGCTGGGTCCGCTCAAGGTCAAGAACGTCAACACCGGCAACACCGGCGAGAACGACAACTCGCTGATCCTCCGGCTGGATTACGGCCACCGGAGCTTCCTGTTCACCGCGGACACCACCGACAAGATACTGCGCGCCGTGAACGCGCAGTTCCCGGGGAAGCTGAACGTGGACGTGTTCAAGAACCCCCACCACAACGGGGCGCACGACGAGGACGTGATCGACATGATCCGGCCCGCCGTCACCGTGTTCTGCACCGACGACGGCCACCAGCCCACCAAGGCCTACCAGAGCCTGCTGGCCGCCAAGGGCAGCCGCGTGTACATCACCGGGCCCGAAAACCAGGGCAACGTGGCCATCGTCTCCGACGGGCAGAGCCTGGAGACGCGCTGCGGCTACTCCGTGAAGGACGTCGCGCTGGAGAGCGTGCCCAGGCTGCACGTGGGGCAGGATTACGACATCAAGGTCACCGTGGACCCCGCCGACGCGCTGATCCCGCAGACGCAGCTCGGCTGGAACAGCTCGGACCCCTCGGTCATACAGGTGTACAACGGGCGGGTGCGGGCCATGGGCGAGGGCCGCGCCACCATCACCGCCGCTGCCGTCAACGGCGTGTCCGGCGCGGTGGAGGTGGAGTGCTGGCTGGCCTATGTCACGCTGGATCAGTCCGAGATGAGCCTGGCCGTGGGGCAGACCAAGAAGCTCGGCGGGCAGATCACGCCCGCAAACGCGAAGGGTGTGTCCGGCACGTGGCTCTCCGAGGACGAGGGCGTGGCCACCGTCGAGGGCGGCAAGGTCACCGGCGTGGGGGAGGGCACAACGCGCGTCATCGCCCGGCTGTCCAACGGAGCCGAGGCCGCCTGCACCGTCACCGTGCGGGGGCGGATGGCCGCGTCCGTGAAGCTGGATAAGCAGAAGGCCGAGATGAAGGTGGGGGACAACCTGACCCTCGCCGCCACCGTGGAGCCCGCCGACTTCAACGCCGACGACCTGGAGTGGTACTCCAGCGACGAGTCCATACTCTGGGTGGACCAGAGCGGCAACATCACCGCCGTCAAGCCCGGCAAGGCGAAGATCGCCGTGGTGGCCTCCGAGGGCGTGTACGACGTGTGCGTGATCAGGGTGAAATGATACTATAAATAAAAAGAGGCGCGGGGATGTCAGGCTGGCATCCCCGCGTCCTGTGCGCCTTTGCGCTTGCGGTGTCTTCTTTTCAATATGGAGCGGTGGGCGAGGTTCGTGACGCACCCGGCCAGTATCAGCGCCAGCGGGAGCAGCTTCAGGGTCTGGGCCCACTGGGCGGGGTGAAAGCCGTACACGCCCAGCAGCCAGCCGCCGGCGGCAACGGCCACATCCAGCAGGATCAGCACCCACGTGCCCCGGGCGCGGTTGCGGCGGATCAGGCAGATGAGCCCGAAGAGTATCGTGAAGCACAGAAACAGCAGCTTGTAGCCCAATTCGCGCATCTCCGGGGTCTCGAAGATGATGCCCATGTTGCGCACGAAGGAGGTGCCCTGCACGGCGCTCAGGTGGCGGATGCCCTTGGTCCAGGCCCAGAAGTCCTCCAGGCGTATCCACAGCTCGTAGCCCGATACGCCGAACAGCGACAGGGCCCCCAGCGTGAGCATGTGGCGGCCGGAGAGCTTGCGGCGGCGTTTGAGGCGCTTTTCTTCTGGCATGCGGGACAGTCCTTTCGGGGAGGATGGGCGGACGCCATGAAGGCGTCCCTACGGCGAGGGCGGTCAGCTCGCGTTCGGGGCGAAGCCCTTGTGCGCGCTCTTGTTCTTGTACATCTCGGAGTCGGCGGCCTGGACCAGCCGGTCCAGCATGTGCTCGTCCTGATCCATGGACTGTATGACGCCGATCGAGAGGCTGAGCACAAAGGGATTGCCCGATTTCCGGTTGTAGTTTTCCACGGCGTCATGGATCTGCCCGGCCAAATCGTCGTTTCGGGAGGCGGCGATCATCAAGAACTCGTCGCCGCCGTAGCGCATCAGGAAGTCCCCGGGCGCGGCGATGGCCTTTAAGATGTCGGCGGCGGCGCAGATGGCGGCGTCCCCGTACTCATGGCCGAATCTGTCATTGATGCCCTTCATGTCGTCCATGTCGATGAACAGTATGCGGGCCGCGCCCTTCTCCCGGATGAGGTCCCTGTAGGTCTGCTGGCCGTAGCGGGCGTAGCCGAAGCGGTTGTACAGCCCGGTCAGCGCGTCGTGGACGTAGAGGTTGTCCAGCACGCCGTTCAAGTGGTGCAGAAGCCCCTTCTTGCGCACGTTTTCGATGGCGATCTCGAGGAAGCTGAATATGCTCTTGTGCAGGTTCATCTTCGCCGCCTGGCTGATGCCATCCATTACCAGGTAGCCTATGGAATAGGTGTTGTAGTGCAGCGGGTAGAATATCAGGAAATGCTTCTCGCGCCGGATGGGGTCGGGCAGCAGGTCCCGCGTGGGGAAGCGGGGATAGGGGTCGTCGGGATCGACGACGACGCCGTCCTGACCGCCGACCGTGAGCACCATCCGATCGCCGAAGGTCTCGGAGTCGTGTTGCCACTGGCTCTTGTCGTAGTTGTCGAAGTAGTAGTCGTTGACGCACAGGTACACGTTGTCGCAGCCGAAGATCTCGTGGTTCTGCTCGATGATGGCGCGCAGGTCCAGAAGGCTCGACACGTCGAACAGCTCCTCGGCCATCTGGTCCTGGAGCACGTAGAAGTTCTTCAAAAAGCGGTTCTGCTGGAAGTGCTTTTTCCTGAGGTACGAGGAATGCATCGTCTCCGGACAGCCGCAGGATTCCGACTTGATGACGGTGTAGGGGAAGGGAATGAAATCGCGGTTCTCGTCGCCGTTGATCTTGTCGATCAGCACGTCCAGGGCCGTGTAGTTCAGCCGGGTGTAGTCGCGGTCGATGGTGGCCAGCCGCGGGCTCGAGAGCTTCGAGCTGGCGAGGTTGTCGAATCCCGTGACGATGACGTCGTCCGGCAGGTGGTATCCGGCCTCCGTCAGCACCTCGATCAGCCCCAGCGCCATGTCGTCGTTGCCGCAGATGAAGGCGTCCGGCAGGGGCAGGTTTTCCCTGATCCAGCGCTGGGCCACCTGCACGCCGTCGCTGGTGCGCCAGGTGCAGGGGATGACCTGTATGTCCTCCTCCGGGATGCCGTTTTCCCGGCAGGCGTCCAGGAAGCCGTCGCGGCGCTGCATGCCCTCGGGACAGCCGTTTTCCAAAATGCCGGTCAGGTGGACCAGCCTGCGCGCGCCGTGGCGGCGGATGACGTGGTCGGTGATGTCGTGCACGGCCAGGCGGTTGTCCAGCGTGATCAGCGTGCAGCCCTCCATGGGACAGTCGATGGTGACGGCGGGGATGCCCGTTTCGATGACGCGCCGGGAGATGGCCTCCCGGACGCTGCCGAGCACGATCTGGTTGCCCTGGATCAAAAGGCCGTCGAAGTGCGACAGGTCGGGCAGGTTGAATATGGCGTACTCGCACAGATCCTTCGGGGTGCCCTGATCCTTGCCGAAGCAGTCGAAGACCCGCATGTAGACGTTGCCGTGATCGTTGGTATATTGTTTCAGGCCGTGCAGCGTGGTTTCCACCAGTTCATAATTCCAGTCCGCAGTGAAATAGGCAATGTTATAGGTTTTCATTTTCTACTCCCGCTTTTGACACGAAATTCTGACGATTATATCTGTATACTATAATATAATATAATGATAAAATAAGCAATAGAAAAATCAAAAAAAGGGCACGTTTCGCAAAAGAAAGTTTGTCTCAGGCCGTCACAATGGACATGATTTTGACACATTGTGGCGGAATGTGAATAAATCTGGGTTTCTTCGCGGAATGGTTGCAGATTGTTGCGGGAATGGGTATAATGATGGTATAAATGTGATAATCGGGGTGATAAATATGTCAATGTATCCGCTCATTCTGATCGCGGACGACGATCCGGTGGTGCACGAATCCCTGGGTCTTTACCTGGGTTCAGAGGGCTACGAGCATCAGAGCGCCTATGACGGACAGCAGGCGCTGGATATGTGCGAGAGCCTGCATCCCGATATGATGGTGCTGGATTTGATGATGCCGAAGGTCTCGGGCATCGACGTGTGCCGTCAGATCCGCCAGACGAGCTCCCTTCCGATCATAATGCTCACCGCCAAGGGCGAGGAGATCGACCGCATACTGGGCCTCGAGCTGGGCGCCGACGATTACATCGTCAAGCCCTTCTCCCCCCGCGAAGTGCTGGCGCGCATCAAGGCGGTGCTGCGCCGCTTCTCCGAGAAGGCGGGCGAGGAGGACAGCTCCATCATAAGGCTGCCGCAGCTCGAGATCAGCCTGGAGAACTACCAGGTGAAGGTGGCGGGCAAGGTGATCCCCTGCACGCCCAAGGAGGTCGAGATACTGCACATGCTGACCTCCAACGTGGGCCAGGTGTTCTCCCGCGAGCAGATACTGTCCCGGGTGTGGGGCTACGATTACTTCGGCGACACCCGCACCGTGGACGCGCACATCAAGCGCATCCGCCAGAAGCTGCCGCAGGAAAACGTGCCCTGGGCGCTAAAAACGGTCTACGGTGTAGGCTATCGATTCGAGGTCAACGCATGAAGAAGAGCAGTGTGCTGATCAGGCGCGCTGCACTGTTCACGGCAACCGTGATGGCTGTCACGGTTGCCGTCAGTATGTGCGCCTATATCGCGGGCACATGGATCCAGTTGAACGTGATCGCCCGGGGCCAGTTGAGGCCCCAGGCGGAATACCTCGCGGGCCTGGCCGGGGCGGAGGACGCGGACGCCTCGAAGCTGCAGGACGCGGCGGGGATGCTCTACGCGGGCGGCGGCTATGCGTGGCTGGTGCGCCGCGACGCGGACGAGGTCAGCCCCGTGGTGGGCAACGCCCCCTGGCCCGAGGAGAGCCTCCGCGAGCGCAAGAACCCGCTCAGGCCGGTGACCGTCAGGATCAACGGGCGTCTGTACGCCTACTGCGAGTCGGCGACCCGGGAGGGCGAGGGCGCGCCCCACATAGGATTGGCGCTGCCCATCCGGGGCGTGGGGCTGGGGCTTTCGCTGGCGCTCATCGCCATACTCATGAGCCTGTGCTGCGGCATACTGGCGGGCAAGCTGCTCATCGGGCGCATGCTCCGTCCGGCGCTTGAGCCGGTGGCCCGACTGCGCGACGCCGCCGTGGCCATGGCCGACGGGCACCTGGACACCCGCGCGGACGACCGGGTGGAGGGCGAGCTGGGCCAGCTGGGCAAGGCTTTGAACCACCTGTCCGACCAGCTCTCGCGCAACATGTACAACCTGATCGTGGAGCGCAACCGCCTGCGCAACATGCTGAACGGCCTCTCCGAGGGCATCGTGGCCATCGACGCCGACGGCCGGCTGACCCACACCAACCCGGCGCTGGGACGGCTGATCCCCCGGGCGAAGTCCGGCCAGCACTTCGCGGACCCCCGCATGAAGACCATCCCGGACAGGACCATCTGGGCCGACTTCGACCGCGTGATCGCCACCGGCGAAACCGTCACGCGCAACCTGGAGTCCAAGGACATGATACTGCGCATGAAGGTGACGCCCATACGCGACGAGCTGAAGGCCATCGCCGGCGCGGTGGGCCTGTTTTCCGACATCACGCAGATGGAGCGCCTGGAGAAGACCCGGCGCGACTACGTGTCCAACGTGTCCCACGAGCTGCGCACGCCGCTGACGGCCATGCGCGCGCTGGTGGAGCCCTTGAAGGACGGCATGGTGACCAGCGAGGCGGACCGGCAGCGCTACTACGACATCATACTGCGGGAGATCCTGAGGCTGTCGCGGCTCATCAACGACCAGCTCGAGCTGTCCCGCCTCCAGTCCGGCACGCTGTCCATCCAGAAGACGCACATGAAGATCGACGACCTGGTGTACGACGTCTGCGACCGCTACGCCGCCATCGCCGAGGAGCACGGCCTCAAGCTGCGGGTCAACACCGACTTCACCCAGTGCCCGATGGTGTACGCCAACGCCGACCGGCTGGAGCAGATGCTCATCATACTGCTGGACAACGCCATCAAGTACACCGAGAAGGGCTCGGTGAGCGTGTCCGCCCGCTGGGACGACGAGAAGGTGGTCATCTCCGTCAACGATACCGGCATCGGCATCGACGAGGCGGACCTGCCCTATGTGTTCGACCGGTTCTACAAGGTCGACAAGGCCCACAGCGGCAAGGGCAGCGGGCTCGGCCTCTCCATCGCCAAGGAGCTTTTGAAGCGCATGGGCGAGGACATCCGCGTCACCAGCGAAAAGGGCAAGGGGACGCAGTTCTCCTTCACCCTGCACCGGGAAGAGACGAAAGAGAGTTGAACGATTCTACCGACATCAACAGTGAGGTGCCGTCATGCCCAGAAGATCTGTACGCACGCGCAAGCGCACCATGGGTGTGTTTTCCTTCCTGATCGGACTGACCGTCGTCGCGGCGGTGGGGCTGGTCTGCGCCATCGTGATCAGGGACCGGCTGAAGAGCGTCGATCAGGAGATCGAAGCCCCGGCGCCCACGGACGGCTTCTTCGTGGACGCGAAGAACATGCCCGAGACGCAGATCGTGCTGCGCGCCGACACGTTCTCGGACGAGTATCTGCCCACGCCCACGCCGGACCCCGACGCCACACCCACGCCGGAGCCCACGCCCCAGCCCACCCCGGACAACAGCGACCCCTCCGCGAGCCTGAGGCCGGTGGCCATGGGGCCGAACATGCTGCCCGTGTACAAGAAGGCGTTCACGGAGGACAAGGTGATCGCCATCACGCTGGACGAGTGCTCCGGCGCGAAGATCACGACCGCCTTCGCCAAGCTGGCCACCCAGTACGGTGCGAAGCTCACGCTGTTCCCCACCGGGGAGAACGTGATGAAGGAGGGCATGAACGCGGTGCTGCGCAAGTGCCTGTTCGAGCTGGGCTTTGAGATCGAAAACCGCGGTTACAGCGACTTTGCCAAGGTCTACCAGTACATGGACACCATGATGGTGCAGGAGATCTGGAAGCAGAGCATCGCGCTGAACTACACGCTGGGCGTGAAGTACCAGCCCCACTTCTTCCGCATGTACGGCGGGCTGGGCGAGTACGACCCCCGCACCCACGCCTACCTGAAATCGCAGGGCTACCTGGGCGTCGCCCACTGGACCGTGGCGTGCAGCGGCATCGAGCCGCGCCGTATCGCCAGCAAGCTGACCCCCGGCGGGGTGTACGCCTTCAAGAGCACCGCCGAGGACGGCCAGCGCATGTACCGGCTGATGAAGGCCGCCAAGGACGAGGGCTACCGCATGGTCACCATGAACGAGCTGTTCGGCCTGCCCGCCAACGAGTACCACCAGGTGCAGGGCTCGCTGCTGGCGGAGAAGATGCCGACCTTCCACTACGATCCCACGCAGTACTACGACCTCTACACCGGCGATTCCGCCTGGGCCGTGGCGCTGGTGCAGGCCCGGCTGACCGAGCTGGGCTACCTGCCCGAGAACAGCGCCGACGGCATCTACGGCGAGGGCACCGCCCAGGGCGTGCGGCTGTTCCAGGTGGAGATCGGGCGCGCGGCCTCCGGCGTCGCCGACGTGCCGACCCAGAAGGCCCTGTTCGCCAGCAACGC
Source organism: uncultured Eubacteriales bacterium (assembly GCA_902790525.1). GTDB lineage: Bacteria > Bacillota > Clostridia > Christensenellales > Aristaeellaceae > UBA2862. The sequence goes on along the minus strand of CADASI010000052.1, from coordinate 9,139 downwards.
GCCGGCCAACCCCCGGCCGCTGGAGACCCCCGAGCCGAAATCCTCCGGCAAGTCGTCGAAGAAATCCTCGAAGGAGGATACCGCTGACGACAGCGGGGATTCGGATGACTTCCAGTTCAGCGACCTCATGGACGAGGACGACGAACCGATCCCCGAGTCGTATGAGGAGGAGACCGATCCCGGGAATCCGTTTGAGGATGAGGGGATCGAGGAGGAGTAGCGCATACAAAAGCCGTCCCGGCGACCAACGCCGGGACGGCTTTTGTATATATATGTCAACTTCTCGAGAAATTGAACGTATAGAACGCGCGCTGGACGGGGGCGGGGGTGGTGAGCTCTATGCGGGTCAGGCCGCTGTCCAGGGGGGAGAGGGTCATGTTGAGCTGGCCCTCCCAGCCGAAGTCCACGGGGCCCAGGCGCAGGCCGCCGGAGATCATTTCGGGCTTAATGGGGGTGTGGAACCTGAAGCAGATCTCCGCGGGCTCGGCGAGGTCGAAGGCGTCCACCAGCCGGAGCACGGCGTCCGGGCGCTGCACCATGGCGGTGCGCTGGTAGGAGCGCAGCAGGCCCGGGGTCCAGGCGTGGGTGAGGTCGATGGTCATGGTGTCCCGGTCCGGCCTGAGGTCGTAGTCGGCGACGCAGTCGGGCTCGGGGAGGTCGAGCTGCGCCCGGCCGCCGACGGTGGGCAGGTTCAGCGCGTCCACGTCCTCGACGAGCACCGGCGCGCCGTCGCAGAACAGCGTCAGCCCCCCGGCGTTGGCCCTGCCGCCGCCGGTGTGCATGCAGCAGGTCATGCCGCTGAACCGGGAGACCATCACCCGGTTGCGGGGGGTGGCGGCGCACTTGATGCGCGGGGGCTTGCGGGTCTCCGCCTCCAGCATGGCCAGACAGGACAGGTCCGCAAGCCGCCCGGTCAGCGTGGCGGAGGGGACGCGACGCATGCGGTGCAGGTGCGCGCCCAGCGCGGTGAGGGCGTCGTCGTTGGCGGACAGACCGATGCGAAACAGCTCCGCCCCGGACACCGCGGGCCGCATGCCCGTCCCAGCGGGGTCGCAGAAGGCCTCGCCCTCGAGCCACGGGTAGAGCAGCTGGTCCAGCCAGTCGGGGGTGGGGTAGGCGGGGGTCAGGTCGAGCTGGCCGCGGGTCGCCTTGCGCAGCAGCGCCGCCAGGTCGGTGATCGCGCCGGTGTCGGCAGCGGCGTCCTCCAGCGCCTCGACGCGGTCCTGTCGCGCGGTCACGGCCTGGTCGATCATCCGAAGCGCCTGCTTGAGGATGGCGTTGCGCCGCTGCTCGCTGGTCTCCAGCAGCATGGCCGACAGCAGTATGTCCGCCAGGATCGACAGCGGCCTGCGCCCCCGGCCCCGCATGAAGCGGTAGTCCTCGTGGGCCAGGAACGGGGAGAACACCCGCCGCCGCGCCTCGTACAGCAGCTTGCCCGACACCCGGGAGGTCAGCCGGTCGCCGAGGGCGCGGTGCGTCCACGAAAGCAGCATCAGCGTCTCGGCGCACTGGAAGTCGATGTCCGGGTGGGCGTCGTCGTCGAAGGGGGCCAGCGCGGGGTTCTCCGACCAGCGGGATTCCTCCGCGATCATGCCCATCAGGTCGATCATCCGCCGAAGCGCCGCGTCGTCCGGCTCCAGTACGATCAGCGCCTCCAGGCATTGCCGGCGCGCGCGCTGGAGGGTCAGGTAGGCCGCGGGGTCCCTGAGGCGCGCCGAGATCGGCATGTCCGTCAGTTTCCGCTGCATGGCGCGCATGGCCGCTTCCGTGAGCTCGGGCCGCGCCGCGCCGGGCTGTTTCGGTGAGGGCAGCGCCTCCGGGCGCGACAGCGATGCCAGCACAGAATAACCGCGATAAAACATGATATCTCCCCTACCAGAGCAGCATTTTTGGTTATTCCCGTACCCCAGCGCCGCATCAGCGGCGCAATCGGGGATTCTCAAGGGGCTCAGTCCCTTGAGCAGGGGGGTTCTTAGGGGGGACGGCGTCCCCCCTAAGCATAATGTGCCCGCTCGCCGCCCACCAGCATCGGGCGGGTGCGGGCGGCGGTGACGCGGGCTTCGCCGATTCGGTCGGTGGCCAGGCGCACGGGCACGGCCACGCGCCTGAGGTGCATGCCGATCAGGGTCTGGCCGACGTCGAGCCCGGCGTCGGCGGAGACGGCGAGCACCGCCACGGGGTCCGCCATGGCCCGCCACGCGGCGGTGGCCAGCGAGCCGCCGGCCTTGGGCTGGGGCACCACGCACACGGCCTCGTAGCCCCGGGCCTCCGCGGCCCGGCGCTCCATGACCAGGGCGCGGTTCAGGTGCTCGCAGCACTGGAAGGCCACGTCGAAGCCGTGCCGCTTCGCCATGTCCAGCGCCGCGCGGGCCACTGCCTCGCCCAGCTCGTAGGTGGAATTGTGGCCGATCACGCCGCCCGCGATCTCGGAGGAGCTGCCCCCGATCACCATCAGCTTCACCGGGCGCAGGTCCGTCCGCTCGGCGTCGAGCAGCTCCTCGATCGCTTTGCAGGTCTGGGAATAGACTTCATCTGTCCGCATAACAGCCTCCTAAGCATGGATGTTCATGAATGTGTAGGTTCCGACGGACACCGCCACCGCCAGGTTCAGCGAGTCGATCTCGTCCGACTGGGGGATCAGTACGCTCTGCCCCAGCGCGGCGAAGCGCGGCGGCAGGCCCGTCTGCTCGTTGCCGAAGACCAACGAAAACGGCGGGGCGGCGGCGCGGGCGACTTCGTTCAAGGGCTTCGCGCCGTCGAGCATGAAGGGGTAGAGCGCCCGGTCAGGAAACTCGGCGCGGTAGGCGTCGAAGTCGTCGTAGACCTTGACCCGCAGCTTGAAGAACGCGCCCATGGACGCCCGGAGCACGTGGGGGTCGAACACGTCCACGCAGGGCTTCACCACCGCCACGTCCCGAACGCCGAAGCCCAGCAGCGAGCGCATGGCCGTGCCCGCGTTGCCCGCGTCGGAGATCTGGCACAGCACCGCGTGGTTGAGCGCCGGGTCGAGGGCGCAGTCGTACTTGTTGAACACCAGAGCGGCGTAGCAGTTGTCCTTTTTCGATTCCCGCCGGAGCACCCGCTCCGCCAGCTCCTCCCGCACGCCCAGCGCCGCGCACTGCGCGCGCAGCTTGATCACGCCCTCGTTTTCGAGGCCCTGCGGGTGGAGGAGCAGCCGCGCAGCGCAGTCAGGCCGCGCCTCCAGCAGCATCAGCGACGGAAATACCCCGAGTTGGTAGCTGTACGACAGCTTTCGGGAATACGGTTCGAGCTTGGGCATAATGTACCTCTTCTGCGGATTATAATGAGGGAGTAGGGAGTAGGGCGTTAATCGTTATACCTCAGCCATCCCCGCAGGTAATCCCGCATGGCCTTGGAGTGGGTCTCCATGGGGAAGTGTCCGGCGGAGCGGATGTTGTGCGTCTCGGCGTCGGGCAGCAGGGCGTCGATCTGCTCCTGCCGCACGTCGTCCAGCAGGGGGTCCATGCGGCCCACGAGGGCCATGGTGGGGCAGAAGCCCATGCCCTGGCTGGGGGGCCGGGCGGTGTTCTGCATCAGCTTTTCGAAGGTGCGCCGCATGCCGGGGCGCGTCAGGGGCCGGCGCATGCGGTCCACGATGTAGTCGTCCATGGGGTAGCCGGCGTAGTGCTCGATCAGCCGGTGAAAGCGCCGGGGATCGGCGATGTGCATGTCGTACCAGCGGCCCGGGTCGCCGCGGTTCTCCGCGGGCGGCAGGGTGAAGGTGGGGCAGACGTGGATCTGGGACTTCACGCTGTCCGGGTACATGGCGGCCATGCGCAGTATCGTGGCGCAGGATATGCCGTGGCCCATCAGGTGCCACATGGACATGGGCGCGTCGGTGTCGGCGTCCACACTGTCCAGTATGCCCCAGAGCATGTTGGACTTCACGCTCTGGGCCTGCGGGGCCTCCGCGTCGCTCAGGCCGAAGCCCGGCAGGTCCGCCAGCACGCACAGGCATTGAAGCTCCGTCAGCTCCGGCAGCAGCTTGCGCCAGTGGAAGGTGTTGATCAGCGGCGAGGACAGAAGCAGCATGCGGTTCTTCACCGCGTCCTCCGGCTTCGCCAGCCTGAAATGCACGCGCAGGCCCGAAAAGGCCAGATAACGGCTCTCCTCGATCAAGCGCGACGCCTCCAATGCTTTTGTAGTTCCCCCATATTTTAACATAATCGCGCGCGTTTGGCAACAAATCAGAGCAGAACGCGCAGAATCTTCATGGTAATAACCATGTAAACTGACTTGTCGGAATCGGCGAACTATGGTATATTATAAAGTACGGCAGAAATGCACGGGCGCGAGTGGGCGCATCGGAGGTGGGTTTTATGCCGATCTATGATTTCAAGTGCGACAAATGCAATCATCGCTTTGAGTTGTTCACGTCGATTTCCCAGAGGCGCGAGGCGGTCTGCCCCAAGTGCGGCGGCCCGGTATCGCGGGTGTACGAGGGCAAGTGGTCCATGGGCGTGAAGCCCTCGTCGGGTTCGGGCCGTGGCGGATGCAGCTGCGGCGGCAGCTGCGCCGGGTGCGCGGGGTGCGGGCGATGAGGGCAGGCGCAAGCGCGGAAGCGCCCCTACAACAGCGTGTCAACCGTAGGGGTGATCCCCTGATCGCCCACAGGATCGAACCCCTGTAATGCGGGAAATCATCTGGTGTTTTGAAGGGAGCCGTTTGGCATAATGAAGGAAAAGCTGCGAATCATCGGCGGAGCCCATCTGGAGGGCGAGGTCATGGTGTCCGGCGGCAAAAACGCCGCCGTGGCCATCATACCCGCGGCCTTGCTGGCGGATTCCCCCTCGGTGATCGAAAACGTCCCCGACATCGACGACGTGCACGTGCTCATCGAGATCATGCGCTATCTGGGCGCGGAGGTCGAGTTTGAGGACAACGTGCTGCGCGTCGATCCCCGTCAGGTGGACAAATACAACCCGCCCTACGAGCTGGCCAGCCGCATGCGCGCGTCCTACTACCTCGCGCCGGTGCTGCTGGGCAACTTCATGCGCGCCGACGTGCCGCTGCCCGGCGGCTGCGACCTGGGGCTTCGGCCCATCGACCAGACCCTGAAGGGCATGCGCGCGCTGGGCGTCACGGTGGAGATCGAGGGCGGCGTGCTGGTGGCCGAGGCCGAGGAGATGGTCGGCTCGGACATCTTCCTGGAGATGCCCTCCGTGGGCGCGACGGTGAACTCCATGCTCACAGCGGTGTCCGCCGGGGGCACCACCTGCATCCACAACGCGGCCAAGGAGCCGCACATCGTCGACCTTGCCAACTTTTTGAACAGCATGGGCGCGTCGGTCAAGGGCGCGGGCACGGACGTCATCCGCATCCGCGGCGGGCGGCACCTGCACGGGGCCAACTACACCGTGGTGCCGGACCAGATCGAGACCGGCACGCTGATGATCGCCGCGGCGGCCACCGGCGGCGACGTGCTGATCACCGGGGCCATTCCCACCCACATGGAGGCGCTGTCGGCAAAGCTTCTGGAGATGGGCGTGCACGTCACTTCGGAGGACGACCAGATCCGGGTGCGCTCCAACCAGATCTTCCGCGCCGTGAACGTCAAGACCCAGGGCTATCCCGGGTTCCCCACAGATTTACAGCAGCCGCTGAGCGCGCTTCTGACCGTGGCCAACGGCACCTCTATCGTCACCGAGACGATATTCGAGTCCCGGTTCAAGTTTTTGGACGAGCTTCGCAAGATGGGGGCCAACACCCGCGTCATCGAGACCACCGCCATCATCACCGGCGTGGATCACCTCTCGGGCGCGCGGGTCAACGCCACCGACCTGCGGGCCGGCGCGGCCATGGTGATCGCGGCGCTGATGGCCGAGGGCACCACCGAGATCTCCAACATCAGCCACCTGATGCGCGGGTACGAGCACATCGACCGGAAGCTGCGGGGCCTGGGGGCCGACATCGAGCTGATTTGAGGCGCGATGACGCCAATTATTCCGTGAATATAACAAAATCGACCCGCTTCGACGTTATTTTCACGAAAAACCCGGTTGTATTTATTGGTAATCCGTGGTATAATGGGACTTGGTAGAGCATGACCGGCGTTTTCGCCGGTTGTGAGGTTTATAGCCTTGATGGAATGAACAGAGCTGCCGCCGATCATCGGCGGCGTGTTTTTGGAGGGATTCAATGCCGGGGCGTTCGATGCCGGTGAGGGAAGCCAGGGAAATCGCACAGAGGATCGCACAGGAAATGCAGGTGGAGCTGGTCGATGTGGAGCTCGTGAAGGAGCCGGCCGGCCATTTCCTGCGCTTTTATGTTGACCGGCCCGACGGCATCGCCCTCAACGATCTGGCGCTTTTATGTTGACCGGCCCGACGGCATCGCCCTCAACGATCTGGAGGCGTTCCACAGGCGCATACTGCCGCTGGTGGAGCGCGTGGAGTACGACTACATGGAGGTCTCCTCGCCCGGCGCGGACCGGCCGCTCAAGACCGGGCGGGACTTCGAAAAGGCCCGGGACACCCTGGTGGAGTTGAAGACCTACCGCGCCGTCAACGGTTTAAAGACCTTCCGGGGCACGCTTCAGGGCCTCGAGGGCGATGAGATCGTCATACTTGACGAGGCGGGCAATGCGCTTCGGTTTGACCGCAAGGCCGTGGCCGTGGTCCGGCCGCTGATCGAATTTGACGAGGAGGACCTGCAGGACGACGCGCCCGCAGAGTGATCTCCGCAAACCATAACACTGTAAAAAGAGGAGGATTCCCCATGGCAAACGGCGGAATTGATTCCAACGAGTTTTTCAGCGCACTGGACGCGCTGAGCAAGGAGCGCCGCATCGACAAGCAGCGCCTGTTCGACGCCATTGAGCAGGCGTTGATTTCCGCATATAAAAAGAACTTCGGCAAGAACGCCAACGTGCGCGCCACCATCGACCCCCAGAAGGGCCTGGTGGAGGTGCTCTCCCGCAAGACCGTGGTGGAGACCGTGGAGGACGCCCAGACCGAGATGTCCCTGGAGGAGGCCCGCGCCATACAGCCCCGCTACGAGGTGGGGGACCTGGTGGAGGTGCAGGTGACGCCCAAGGACTTCGGCCGCATCGCGGCGCAGACCGCCAAGCAGGTGGTCGTGCAGCACCTTCGGGAGGCCGAGCGCGGCGTGATCTACGAGGAGTACAGCCAGAAGGAAAACGAGATCCTCACCGCCATCGTGCAGCGCATCGAAAACAAGACCGCCTACGTGGAGCTGGGCCGCACCGAGGGCCTTCTGGAGCCGAGCCAGCAGATGCCCACGGAGGAGCTCAACATCAACGACCGCATCAAGGTGTACGTGCTGGAGGTCTCCCGCATGGGCCGCGGCCCGCAGGTGATCGTGTCCCGCACCCATCCCGGGCTGGTCAAGCGGCTGTTTGAGCTGGAGGTGCCCGAGATCGTGTCCGGCGTGGTGCAGATCAAGTCCATCGCCCGCGAGGCCGGCTTCCGCACCAAGATGGCCGTCATGTCCACCGACCCGCTCATCGACGCCGTCGGCTCCTGCGTGGGTCCCCGCGGCATGCGCGTGGAGAACGTGGTCAACGAATTGAAGACCGAGAAGATCGACATCGTCAAGTGGTCCGCCGACCCGGCGGAGTACATCGCCAACGCCCTGAACCCCGCGCGGGTGCTCAGCGTTTTCGTGGCGGAGAACGAGAAGTCCGCCGCCGTGGTGGTGCCGGACAACCAGCTCTCGCTGGCCATCGGCAAGGAGGGCCAGAACGCCCGCCTGGCCGCCAAGCTGACCGGCTGGAAGATCGACATCAAGAGCCAGAGCCAGGTGGAGGCCGACATGGAGCTGGCCGCCGCGGCACAGCCCGATCAGGCGGCTGAAAGCGAGGAAATCTGATGCCGATGAAGCCGCGCAAGATCCCCATGCGCATGTGTGTGGGCTGCCGCGAGATGAAGCCCAAGATGGAACTTCTGCGCGTGGTGAAGCCCCAAGACGGCGAGGCCCACATCGACCGCGTGGGCAAGGCCCCGGGTCGCGGCGCCTATGTGTGCGACGACGTGGAGTGCCTGCGCAGGGCTCGCAAGAGCAGGGCGCTGGAGCGGGCGCTGGACTGTAAGATCGACGAAGCCGTGTTCGACGCGCTGGAGGCGCAGATCGGCCATGAATGACCGGGCGCTGAACATGCTCGGGCTGTGCGCCCGCGCGGGGAAGCTCGTCACCGGCGAGAAGGCCGTGGTGCAGGCCGTCAGGAGCGGCGCGTGCCACGTCGTGCTGCTGGACGGCGGCGTGGCGAAAAACGGGGACAAGGCCGTGTCGCAGGCCTGCGAAAGCCACGGGGTGCCGCTTTTGCGCGCCGAGCCGGGCAGGCTGGGCCGGGCCATCGGCAGGCCCGGACGCATGGCCGCCGGGGTCACCGACCCGGGCATGGCGGCACGGATCGTAGAATTGTGTTAACCAACCGAAGGGTATCTCCTTTGGAATCATATTTACCTATAATGGCGAGGCGGTTCGCTATGCTGGCCGATGTTACCAAAACGCGGCAGCAAATGGCGGTCGGCCCTGCCGACCACGGGGGTGTAGTAAGGGAATGACCAAAGTCAGGGTTCAGGACGTTACCAGGGAATTGAGCGCGAACACCGGCAGGATGCTGGAGAACGTGACGCGCATGCGCAAGCAGTCGCAGGACATGCTCAATTCGCTGCGCAGGATTTCGGACGGATTTGTCCGCGAGGAACGGGAGCGCAGGGAGCGCGAGGCCAAGGAGGAGCTGCGCAGGCAGTACGAGGCCAGCGCGACCTTCATGACCGCCTATTCCAGCGAACAGGTGCCGGATATTCCCGCTGCGCCCGTCATTGAGGAAAAACCGGAGCGCGCGCCGGAGGCCGAGGCCAGACAGCCCGCCGCCGAGCAGAAGAGCGCCCCCGCGCGCACCGCGGAGCGCCCGCCCCGCGCGCCCCAGCAGGGTCAGCCGCGCCAGGCCGGCCCGCGTCCCGTACAGCCCGGCCAGCCGCAGGGCCAGCCGCGCAATGGGCGCCCGGTCCAGCCGGGCCAGGGGCCACAGGGTCAGCCCGGACAGCCGCGCTACGGCCGTCCCGTGCAGCCCGGCCAGCAGGGCCAGCCGGGACAGCGTCCCTTCGGACGTCCCGCGCAGCCTGGGCAGGGTCAGCCCGGCCAGCGTCCCTTC
>CADASI010000051.1 GCA_902790525.1 uncultured Eubacteriales bacterium | reverse complement strand
CGGATTGGTGTCGGCCCGGGTTTTGCCCGGGCGATTGTACTTTATTATAGTGCCCTGACAGAGAATAAACAAGGATGGGCGCGTTAAAAGTAACCGCCGTGGCCCTGTCTTGCCCGGCGGCTTTATTTCCGCCCCGTCATACTGTTTTAACCGTGAGATGCTATAATATAAAAAGACAGGTGTCGGCGGCTTCCGAAGGAAGGCGCCGACCATCATCGGGAGGTATTGGATTGGCACGCAGTCAACGGGTGTTCAGGACCACCATGCTGGTGACGGTGGTCATCATACTGAGCAAGGTTTCGGGCTTCATCCGGGACATGATACTGGCGAACTACTTCGGCACGGGCATGGCCAACGACGCCTACGTGTCGGCGTACAGCCTGTTTTACCTGCCGGTGTTGCTGTTCAATTCCTGCATATCGGCCACGCTGATCCCGCTGTACGTGCAGGAGCGGGAGCAGCAGAGCCTGCGGCACTCGAACCACTTCGCCTCCAACACCATCAACCTCTTCGCGCTGGCGGCTGTCGTGATCTCGGCGCTGTTCTTCCTGCTGGCGCGGCCGCTGGTGCGGCTGATCTACGTGGGCTTCGACCCGGGCAAGACCGCCCTGACGGTGGACCTGGTGCGCATCATGCTGATATCGCTGGTGTTCAACATCACCTCCATCAGCCTGGCGAGCCTGCTGAACGCCTCGGACAGGTACGTGGCCGCGCAGCTGACGGGCTTCCCGCTGAACCTGTGCGTGATCGTGGCGGCGGTGGTCTTCTCCGCGCGCTACGGCATACTGGCGGTGGGCTGGGGCGTGTTCGCGGCGAACATACTGCAATTCCTGATACTGATACCGTTTCTGAACGGCTGGTTCACCTGGACGCCGGTACTGGACTTTTCGGACAAGCGCTTTCACCGGCTTTTGACGCTGGCGGGCCCGGCGATGTTGTCCATGGGCGTGAGCGAGCTCAACCACATGATCGACCACGCGCTGGCCTCGGGGCTGAACCCGGGCGACATCTCCGCCATGAGCTACGCCTACCGCCTGATCACCTTCCTGCTGGGCGTGTTGATGGTGCCGCTTACCACCATCATGTTCTCAAAGCTCAGCCGCCTGGCCGCCGGGCACGACGACAAGGGCATGCTGGAGGTGCTCAGGCGCTGCATACTGGTGATCGCGCTGGTGGCGCTGCCCATCGTGGCGGTAGCGGTGGTGATGTCCGTGGACGTGATCAAGTTCGCCTACATGCGCGGGCGCTTCGACATGCACTCGGTGGAGGTCACCGCGGCCATACTGGTGTGCTACGTGGTGGGCGTGCCCGCCTTCGGGCTGCGCGACTTTTTAAGCCGCATGTTCCACGCTCTCCAGGACACGAAGACCCCCTTCCGGGTCTCCTGCCTGGTGGTGGCGCTGAACATCGTTTTGAACCTGATTTTGCGGCGGATCATCGGGGCGCGGGGCCTGGCGCTGGCCACCTCCATCGCCGGGACGACGGGCATGTGCACCATGCTGATACTGCTTAAAAAGCGCTTCGGACGGCTGGGCCTCGGGGCCGCGCTGCCCGATATGGTCAGGATCGTCGCGTCGGCGCTGATCTGCATGGGCGTGTGCGCGCTGATGAACCGCGCCCTGCCGCCCGCCCTCGGCACCGGGAGGGTGTTTATCCGGCTGGCACTGTGCGCCGCGGTGTCGCTCATGACGTATGTGCTCGCCTGCTTCGCCCTGCGCGTGCGCACGCTGCGCGTGTTCGCCGGGGAGGTTTTGCGCAGACGACGGTAAGGGGGCGACGGTGGGGGGACGCTGTCCCCCCACACCCCCCTGCCAAAGGGACTGTGCCCCTTTGGAAACCCCGATTGCCGCAAACAGGTTTGCGGCAGGGAAACGGGGGTGACGGCGGGGGGACGCTGTCCCCCTGCACCCCCTGCTTAGGGGATTGAATCCCCTAAGAACCCCCAGTCGCGCCGCTGGCGCGGCGCGGGGGGAAATATAACGGAGGTACTACATGCAGGACGAGGAACGGGTCATCACCACGGGCTTCCGGGAGGAGGAGGACGCGGCGGAATCATCGCTGCGGCCGCATTCGCTGTCGGAATACTTCGGCCAGGAGAAAATCAAGCAGAGCCTGACGGTCTACATGCAGGCGGCGATCGCCCGGCGCGAGCCGCTGGACCACATACTGCTCTACGGCCCGCCGGGGCTGGGCAAGACCACGCTGGCGGGGATCATCGCCTCGGAGATGGGGCACAACATCCGCGTGACCAGCGGCCCGGCCATCGAGCGCGCGGGGGATCTGGCGTCGATACTGACGAACCTGAACGCGGGCGACGTGCTGTTCATCGACGAGATCCACCGCCTGTCCCACCAGGTGGAGGAAGTGCTCTACCCCGCCATGGAGGACTACGCGCTGGACATCATGATCGGCAAGGGGCCCTCGGCCCGGTCGATCCGGCTGGACTTGCCGCGGTTCACGCTGATCGGGGCCACCACCCGCGCGGGCATGCTGACCAGCCCCCTGCGGGACCGCTTCGGCATCACTTTCCGGCTGGAATTGTACACGCCGGAGCAGCTCTCGGTGATCGTGCGCCGGTCGGCCAACATCCTCAAGATCAACTGCGACCGCGACGGCGCGCTGGAGATCGCCAGCCGCTCCCGCGGCACGCCCCGCATCGCCAACCGGCTGATCCGCCGGGTGCGCGACTTCGCGCAGGTCAGGGGCGACGGCGCCATCACCGTGGACATCGCCCGGGAGGCGCTTGACATGCTGGAGGTGGACGAGCTGGGGCTGGACCATGTGGACCGCACCATGCTCATGACCATGATCAAAAAGTTCGGCGGCGGGCCCGTGGGGCTGGACACGCTGGCCGCCTCCACCGGCGAGGACGCCAGCACCATCGAGGACGTGTACGAGCCCTACCTGCTCCAGTTGGGCTTTTTGATGCGCACCCCCCGCGGCCGCGTCTGCACCCAGGCCGCCTACGATCACATGGGCGTGAAGATGGCCCGTCCCCAGGGAGAGAGCCATGAACAGATGAAGATGGAGTTCTGAGGGCGCGGATGTATTGACACATCGGGCCGCAACTGATATATTGGTGTCGTGAAAGAGGCGTGCCGAATGGACAAGAAGAATGCCATTTCACTGGACAGGCAGGATGTTGACAAGGCGCTGCTTCATGCGCTTGAGCGCGGCATCAACGACATGGAAAACGGCCAGGAGTTTCCCCTGAAGGAGGCCATGGACAGGGTCCGCGGGATTCGCGCGGAGCGCAAGAAGATCAGGGCATGAAGACGCTGCTTACCGTAGAGGCCATCTACGATATCGCCGACATCGCGGATTATATCGAGGATACCTTCGGATCGGACCGGGCGGTCCGGTTCGAGGTCGATCTGGAAGGCCGGCTTGAAAGGTGGAGGATTACGAACACGCCGATACCGGCATCCGCTATAACGGTTACATCATCTTCAAGGACGTCTTTTCGCCGTCGCTGATCTTCTTTGTCGTCATTGACGATGTGATCCATGTGTTGCGCGTTCTGCGGGAGGAGCGGGACTGGCGCAGGCTGCTGGAGCGCAAACAGCGTTACGATTATCTGTAAAACAGGTCAGGAATACACGAAATGAAATTGTCTGACTTTATGTACGAGCTGCCGGAGGAGCGCATCGCGCAGACCCCGGTGGAGCCTCGGGACCACAGCCGGCTGATGGTGATCCACCGGGACACGGGTAAGATCGAGCACCGGCATTTTTACGACGTGATCGACTACTTAAACCCCGGCGACTGCCTGGTGATCAACGAGACAAAGGTCATCCCGGCGCGGCTGTACGGGGAACGCCCTACCGGAGGCGCCTGTGAGGTACTGCTTTTGAAGCAGGTGGGCCCGAAGCGCTGGGAGACGCTGGTGCGCCCGGGGAAGAAGCTCAAGCCCGGCGCGGAGGTGATCTTCGGCGACGGACGCCTGAAATGCACGGTGCTGGAGACCACGGACGCGGGCGGGCGCATCGTGGAATTCGAGTGCGAGGGCACCTTTGAGGCGGCGCTGGACGCGCTGGGCGAGATGCCGCTGCCGCCCTACATCCACGAGAAATTGCAGGACCGGGACCGCTACCAGACCGTCTACGCGAAGCAGGACGGCAGCGCCGCCGCGCCCACCGCGGGGCTGCACTTCACGCCGGAGCTGCTGGCGCGCATCCGGGAAAAGGGCATCGACGTGGTGCCGGTGCTTCTGCACGTGGGCCTGGGCACCTTCCGCCCGGTGAAGGCGGAGAACATCGAGGACCACGAGATGCACACCGAGTACTTCGAGGTCACGCAGGACGCCGCCGAGCGCATCAACGCCGCCCGGGCGCGCGGGGGCCGGGTGGTCGCCGTGGGCACCACCAGCGTGCGCACCCTCGAATCCGCCGCGGCGGAGGGGCGGGTGCGGGCCATGCGGGGCGACACCAACATCTTTATCAAACCCGGCTACCGCTTTCAGATGGTCGACGCCCTCATCACCAACTTCCACCTGCCCGGCTCCACGCTGGTGATGCTGGTGTCCGCGTTCTACGACCGGGAGCGCGTGCTCGACGCCTACCGGCTGGCCGTGCGGGAGGAATACCGGTTCTTCTCGTTCGGAGACGCAATGCTGTTGTTATAATACCTATCGCTTTAACCTTTCGATCAGCCTGTCGAGCGGCAGGTCATCCCATTCCAGCACCTGTATGTTCAGTTCGGCCGCGCGCTTCCGCATGGGCGCGCGGTTTTTTGTGGCCATGGAGGAGGTCACGATGATGGCCCGCGAGCCCTTCCCGCCGAAGCGGTCCCGCAGTATGGCCAGCTCGTTGAGGGCCTCCGTGCGGATCTCGCAGGTCTTGCAGCTGATGAACACCGGCCGGATGCCCTTCACCGCCACCACGTCGATCTCGTTGGTCACGCTGTCGCGCTGGCTCGTGCCGCCCTCCCAGTTGACCACGGCGCTGAGCACCACGTCGTCGAAGCAGTCGGCGGCCAGGCAGGCGCGGTAGACCTGTAACTCCAGCACGGCGCCGATGTCCCGCAGCCAGAAGCGCACCGTCTCGTCGGGAAAGCGGAAGCGAAGGGACTCCCGGTCCGCCTCAAGGTCGAGGATCAGCCCGGCCTCCGCCAGCGCGCGAAACAGGCCCCGGTCCGCGGTGACGTGCTTGTTGCCCGCCTTTTCGGTCAGGCGGCCCCCGGCGGTCAGCACGCCCGGCTCCGAGGACGATATCTTCTGGATGTAGCTGATCTGCCGGTTCCAGACGCGCCGGAAGGCGGCGTACACGTCGAACAGCCTGTCGATCTCCTCAAGCCGGTCCTTCAGCCCCCTGTTGTCCTCGCGCCCCGGCAGCAGTGTGCCGCCGGCCATCAGAAAGCAGGACTCCGCGTCCAGCCGCACGGTGCAGGGCAGGCTGCGGGCGAAGGGCGCGTTCTTGATCTCGAAGAAGGTGTTCTTCCTCTGGCTGTAGGTGAACACCGCCGCCCCCTCGGAGGCCGCCCCGGCGGCGAAAAGCGAGGCGTCCGTGCCCCCGGAGATGTCGATGGCGCAGTCGGGCCGGGAGCCCAGCACCTCCCGCAGCACGCGCTCGATCTTGACGGCGTCCACCATGCTCACCGGGATGAAGGTGAGCTTCACCGGGCACTGGCGGTGCTCGAAGTAGTTCTTGAGCGAACGGCGCAGTGTGCGGTCGCTCTCGACCTCCGGCGGGCAGATGTAGATCGTCTCCTGCGGGCGGAACATCTCCGTGCTCAGCACGTTGTTGATGGGCGTGGGATCGTAAAGCTCGATGAGTGTCTTCATTTACGGCGCGCTCCTCAGTTTGTCGCAGAAATCCCCGATCTTTTTGACGTTCTCCGCGCGGGGCTTCGACTTGGGGTCGATCAGTATGAGCTCCGCCTCCAGTTTGTCGATGCCCAGCGCGGCCTTCAGCCTGCCGAAGGCCTTCTCGGCCCCCGCGCCGCTTTCACAGGCGAAGGCGGCGACGCGCTTCCCCTTGAGGTCGTTTTCGCTGACGAAGGTGCGGATGGGCGGCGTCACGTTGCCCGCCCACACCGGGAAG
This sequence comes from uncultured Eubacteriales bacterium, assembly GCA_902790525.1. Classification (GTDB taxonomy): domain Bacteria; phylum Bacillota; class Clostridia; order Christensenellales; family Aristaeellaceae; genus UBA2862. The sequence goes on along the minus strand of CADASI010000051.1, from coordinate 9,964 downwards.
CCGAAGATGACGCGGTCGTATTTGGCGGGGTCGAAGGCATAGGGCCTGAGCCTGGGCGTCTCCGCCATCACGGCGCTCTTGCCGCCCCAGAAGAACTTGCGAAAGCCGCTGTCGGGATAGGCCTTCTCGGGCTCGAGGCGCAGGGTGTCCGCGCCCAGCCGCGACGCGATCTCGCCGGCCGCGTAGGCGGTGTTGCCCTCCAGGGAATAGTATACGATCAGTGTTGCCATGGCTGCTCTCCTCGCTGTCCGGGCGGCGGATGCCGGGGCCGTCGCCGAAATTTTACGTCGCTTTTATATTACCACATCTCCCCGCCTTCGGCAACCGCCAAATACTACAGGAGAAGAGGCGGGTTACGCCAGGCCGGAACGGAACGCTCCGACATTGTAACAATGTAGCGCTTTTTGTCCGCTTCTTATAGACACGGTTTGATAATTGTGTTATAATAACAGTGGATAATTGTAATATTGGCGGAGTGTAATTGTCGGCAGGTAACGCGCCGGCTTCCGCATAGAATTAAGATCGGGAAAACGTATGGAACGACGGGAAGAAAAGACCTGGCGGGAAGTATGAAAGGTAAGACGACCATGAAAGAAAAGCTGTTTAAAAATATCGAAATGAAGCGCCCGGCGCGGCGGGATGCAGCGCGCGGGGCGGGCGTTGCCGCGCCGCTCGGCCGCCGGGGGTGGCGGTTCGCGGGGCGGGTGCTCAGTTTGGTGCTGACGCTTAGCCTGCTGTTCAACTCCGTGAGCTTCGGCATGGACGATGCCGCCTATCACAGCGCCCAGGCCGCCATGGAGGGCCTGACCCTGGACGGCGGCGACGACGTCCCCGTCGAGAGAGAAACCGAAATCGGCGGCGACACGGGGGCCGCCTACGACGCCGGGCAGCCCGGCATCACCTACGGCTATATCTTTGAAACGGAAAAGACGGTCCTTTTGAGCCAGATCTTCGCCATGTACGCGCTGCCGGTTCCGATGCAGAGCGTGGAGACGGTAATGTTCATCGGCGGCGGGGACCTTGACGACCCCACCCGGCTGGTCCAGGTGGAGCCCCTGCGGGACGCGCAGCAGAAGATATACGACTATCAGATCTCCGCGCTGCAATACTTCAGCGAGGTCAGGCTGTCGGTGCCGATCGCGCCGACCGGGGCGGCCTACATACTGGTGCTGTCCAATCCGATCCTGGCGGTCGACGGCGATGCCGAGGTGGCCGAGGCGGAGGCCTTCGACCTCGACGACGACGACGCCCCCGCCGACATCGCGAACGCGGCCTTCGCGTTCAGCATGGAGGGCAGCGCCCAGGTGCGCCTGAGCGATATCATCCACGCCTGCGGCATGCCCTTTGCCGCCGGGGAGGTGGAGATGGTGGCCCTGGCCGGCGGCGGGGACCGCCTCGGCGCGCCGGTGCTCATCGAGGATGTGGGGGGCGACTATCTCATCACCGCCCAGGAGGATTTCGGCGACGCGCGCCTGCTGGTCTATACGGCGCGGGAAACCTGCGAGCTGCTGCTGACCAACGGCAGGGAGGCCGGGCCCGGCCTGGCCGACGGACAGGACGGCGCGGAAGTGTTCCTGCCCGAACCGGTGGACGAAGAGGTGCCCGAGGAGGTCGCCCTGGACCTGGACGATATCGCCGAGGAGACCACGACGGAGCCCGTCGGGGAGACGCCCGCAGAGCCCGTCGGGGAGACCACGACGGAACCTGTTGAGGAGACCGCGACGGAACCCACTGAGGCGACGCCCGATGAGCCCGCCGGGGAGCTGACGAGTACGCCGGTCGAGGAGACGCCCGCGGAGTCTGTCGAGGAACTGCCGGAAGAGCCTGTCGAGGAGCAGCCTGCCGAGCCCGTTGAGGAGCAGCCTGCCGAGCCCGTTGAGGAGCAACCTGCCGAGCCGGTTGAGGAACAGCCCGCTGAGCCCGTCGAGGAACAGCCCGCTGAACCGGTGGTCGAGGCGCCGCAGACCGAGCCCGGGCAGGAGTTGCCCGTCGAGCCGGTTGACGATCAGCCGATCGAGCCCGAGCAGGGATTGCCCGTCGAGCCCGCTGACGATCAGCCGACGGAACCCACCGAAGAACAGCCGACTGAGCCGGTCGAGGAGCAACCGACCGAGCCCGTCGAGGAACAGCCGACTGAGCCGGTCGAGGAGCAGCCGACCGAGCCGGTCGAGGAGCAACCGACCGAGCCCGTCGAGGAACAGCCGACCGAGCCGGTCGACGAGCAGCCGACCGAACCCGTCGACGAGCAGCCGACCGAGCCCGTCGACGAGCAGCCGACCGAGCCGGTCGAGGAGCAGCCGACTGAATCCGTTGAGGAGCAGCCGACCGAACCCGTCGACGAGCAGCCGACCGAGCCCGTCGAGGAACAGCCGACCGAACCGGTCGAGGAACAACCGACCGAGCCCGTCGAGGAACAGCCGACCGAACCGGTCGAGGAACAACCGACCGAACCTACCGACGAGCAGACAACCGAACCCACTGACGAGCCGACCGAGCCCGTTGAGGATCAGCCGACCGAGCCCGTCGAGGAGCCGCCGGCCTACCCCGCGCAGACCTTCGCGGGCGGCACGGCGCGCGTGCGCGTGCGCGTCGACGCGCCGGAGGGCGCGTTCCCCGAGGGCACGACCATGTCGGTCACGCCGAACGAGGACGGCGGCGTGCTGTCCGGCATCGCCGACGCCGTGGCGGAGGATCATGTCGAGATCAAGGCGATCTACGCGGTGGACATCGACTTCCACGATGCGGCGGGCGAGGAGATCGAGCCCCTGCTGCCGACCGCCGTGGTGATGAGTGTCGATGCGATCACGGAATCGCAGCGGGCGCTGATCGTCCATGTGAACGGCTCAGGCGTCGCGGAGATCGTCGGACAGACCGACGCCCCGCAGACCCGGGACGGCGCGCTCAGCCTGAGCCTGGAGCTGCCCGGCGCGGCGCGGCCCGACGGACAGCCGCTCGCGGCGGAGCCGTCCGTCGTGGCGCAGAGCATCGAGGCGCAGAGCGCCGTCGTGCAGTCCGAGGCGGCGGGGTCCGTGGCGGAGCAGCCCGACGAGGCGCAGTACGAAGAAGAAGAGATAGAGATCGTTCCGGAGCAGGTGGACGCCGTGGTCCGGGAGACCGAGACCGACCTGGCGTTTGAGGCGGACGCCTTCTCCACCTATGCCGTGGTGATCACCGAGCCCATCCCCGCCCGCACGCTGGACGCCGTCGGCGACAGCTGGGCCGTCGGGCTGACCTGCGGCGCGGACGCGGGCATCCCCGCCGACGCGGCGCTGGAGGTCACCGAAATGACCGGCGCGGTGGCGGAGGTGTTCACGGAGCAGGCCGCGCGGGTGCTGGACGTGGACGTCGACAGCTTCACCTACGTCAAGGTGCTGGACATGGCCATCGTGAAGGACGGGGAGAGCCTCCAGCCGCAGGCGCCCGTCGACGTATCCGTGCAGCTCTACGACATGCAGGAGAGGCCGGCCGCGGAGGATGAGCTCCGCGTCGTGCACTTTTCCGCGATCCCGCAGGCGCTGGACTGCGCCGTCGACGGGAACACCGTGACCTTTGAGGCCGACGGTTTCTCGGCGTATGTCATCGCGCTCAGATCGGAGCGGCAGTTCCCCGCCCAGTCCTTCACGGACAGGACGGCGGGCGTGACCGTCTCCGTCGACGCGCCGGAGGGCGCGTTCCCCGAGGGGACGACCATGCAGGCGAGGCGCGTCATGGACCGCGACACCATCTCGGACATCCGCGAGGCGGTCGCCGAGGATTTCGTCGAGGTCAGGCGCGTGCAGGTCGTGGACATCACCTTCCGTGACGCCGACGGCCGCGAGATCGAGCCCCGGCTCCCCGTGTCGGTGATCATGACCGTGACCGGCATGAAGTCCGAGCAGGAGGCCATGGTGGTGCACGTGGACGACGCGGGCGCGGTGAACGTCCAGTCCTCCGAGGTGCAGGACCCGCAGTCGCGGAACATGGAGGTGGCCTTCGATGCCGGGACGTTCTCGATGTACGCCGTGGTGGTGACCGAGGTCATCGAGACCCGCTACATCGACGCCGACGGCAACACCTACAAAATCGAGGTCGGCTACGGCGCGGACGCCGGCATACCGTCCGGCGCGACGCTCCGGGTCCGCGAGCTCACCGGCGCCGACGCCTACGCCTACGCCGCCCGGGCCGCCGAGGCCCTGAACGTCGCCAGCGGCCAGCTGGCCTACGCCAAGGCGCTGGATATCGCCATCCTCAGTGACGGCGAAAGGGTCCAGCCCCTGACGCCCGTTTCCGTGTCCGTCCGACTGCTGGACGCGCCGGAGGATTTGGATGAGGACAGCGTCAATGTCGTTCACTTCGGCGATGAGCCGGAGCTGTTGGACTGCGTCCTGAACGGTGAGACCGTTGAGTTTGAAACGGATGGATTCTCGGTCTACGTCCTGACGGGCGAGAGGAACACGCTGTGCACATACTATTTCTACTCCTACAACAACTTCGGCCAGTATCAGGCATATATCTTCTTTGACGAGCAGGGCAATCAGGTCGGCTCGCAGACGATCAAGAACGGGGAGACCCTTGTTGCGCCGTCCAATCCGCCCAGAAATCCCGATCATCCCGAGGCCGAATTCAAAGGCTGGTATAAGGGAATTTCGGAAGATGCGCTGGAGGAAGAGCCCTTTGACTTTACGAAGCCCCAGGCATATACGCCGGACAATCAGGAAACGAGCGTAAACCTGTACGCCGTATTTGCCGACTATGCCTATGTGAGCTTCCACGGTCAGTACGACAGCGCCACCCAGACCTATCCCGTTCTGGAGACAAAGAGGGTCGAGCTTGCCAATGAGTCCGGCAGCGTCGACATCTATGGCGACAACGGCGTCAGCGCCACTTATTTCGATGCGCAGGATGAGAACGGTTTGCCCGGGTATGTCTTTTACGGCTGGTCCCAGACTCCGTTCCCCACTGCGGGTGAAGGAAAGAATGACAAGATCGAGGATCCCTCATTGACGGTCACCGGCGATACCGAGCTCTATCCCATATTCGAGCAGGTTCACTGGCTGACCTTTGTGTCGGGCAATTCAGGGACCGGCGCGACCTACTATGCGCCAAGGCCCATTGCCGCCGGCTCAATGCTCCCTGAAAGTGTGATTGAAACCGATTACATCCCCTCGCGCCCGGGCTATACCTTCCAGGGCTGGTACCTGAGTGTGGAGAACGAGGGAACAGACGCGCAGAACGGAACCGGAACGAAGTTGACGAATGAAACCGGCACTTTGCGTAACGTAGAAGACTTCGATACAGGCATCGTCTCGGTGGCGGGGGAAGGGGCTTATGTCCAGCTTTCTAAAAATGTTACCCTGTATGCCGCCTGGGAAGCTGCGGAGTCAAACTATACCGTGAACGTCTGGAAGCAGAGGGCGACGGATGAGGATGGGCTCGAAGACGATAAAAAGACGTATGACTACGTCGAGAGTTTTGCCGGGAAGGCCGCGCCGGGAACATCTATTGCGGTTGTAAAAGTCGAGGACGGTGTGAACAGCACCGTCACGGAAGGCGCGCTTGCCGATTATGAAGCGCTGAATAACATAGAAAACTACAACCGCGCGCATCCGGGTGCTCCGCTTGACGACACTGATCCAAACCCCTATGACGGATATACATTCAATGCCGGTAAGACCCTCACGGATACGGATGCTAATAACAATGTATTCACCGGCATAAAGACGGTCTCCTTCGACGGAACCACGGTGTTCAACCTCTACTACGATAAGGGCGATACCGTAACAGCCGGTACCGAAAAGGTTTCCCTGACCTTCCGTTTTATCAATTCGGAGGATGGAGAAGATACCACCTTCTCGGATAGGGAAATCCGCACCGCTCTTTCGGGCGTCACCCCGCCTTCCCCGGCAAGGGCAGCGGAAAACATGCCTGGCTACGAATTCGGCTGGTACTATGACATCGGCTGTACCGCTCCGGTGAACTTCAAAACAAGTGAAGAGGATACTTCGTATGATACGATGCCGGATCATGATCTGACCGTTTACGGCGGCTGGACAAAGGAATGGTATCTGATAAAGATCGATCCCAACTATGGCGATCTGAACGGGAAGGGCTCCACCTATTTCTGGAAAACCTATCGGAGCGACTATATCCAGGAGTACACCTGGGTCACCAGAGACTATGTGGCGTCTGAATCCGGCAGCTATTATTATGTGAATCACGACTATGACTATGTGCAGGCGCATCCAGACAGCGACCGTCTGACCTCCTACGACCAGGATATTTCTAAGGCGACGGAGCTCACCACCTTCCGGTTGGCTCCAGGCGTTTACCTCTACGACGGCTGGTATCAGGTGAACGAAGACGGGACGGAAGTTCCGTATGTGTTTGGGAATCCGATCGAAGGGAATACGACGCTGCGGCTCCACTGGAAGCTGGCTGGGACCTATTATCTGCAGTACAATGCGGATGTTACGGTTGACGGCACACGGCTGGCGGGGCAGATCAGCGAAGAGTCCATCGCGCCCGATCCCAACGGCTATTCCGATCAGTCAGAGTATATCATTAACTGCTATGCCGTTGCGCCGGATGGGTATACCTTCATCGGCTGGTCAGTTCGCGGAGATGACAGCGGCAGGGTGTATCACCCCGGTGAGACTTTCACGATTGACGGCGAACAGGCGGTAACGGTAAACGGCAAGAAGACTGTCTACCTCGATGCGGTCTATACCACGATCAAGACGGCGTCTATCGTCTATGATGCCAATGGCGGCACGGTCTCCGAAGACGCCGATAGCGGCTATCCCTATAAAACGGGTATCGACGGGAAGCCGGAGAAGGGTGAGGATGATAAGCCTGTAAACCTCAATACCCACACGGTTGAGAGAACGCCAGGCACATTGACAGTCTCCGGTCTCGTCAACAACTCTCCCATACTGCTCAGCACGGGCGAGGGCTTTACGGCGCCGGAGGGCTCCGGGGCGGTACTGTCCGGCTGGAACACCGAGCCCGACGGCAGCGGGACGCACTATGCGCTGGGTTGTTTTCAGGACGGGAACAGCGATCCGTACTATGTGGACATTAACGAGCCCGTGACGCTTTACGCGGAGTGGAAGATCACGGTTTATTTTGACAAGAACAATGACTACAACCCCGACGCTGCGTTCAGTGGAACGGGGTGGGATGACTATACCCTGATTGACAATGCCGGCAGTGTACACAATGGCCAGTATTCCATCGACACCTATGTCAACGCCCTGCTTGATGAGCCGCAGGGAACGGTTGAGATGGAAGGATTGAACTTCGATTTCTGGAGCACTGCAAAGGACGGCGGTGAGGAAAACGCCTTCGGTTTTGCAAAGACAAAGCTCACGACTTCCCTGATCCTCTACGCCCACCTGGCGAACATGGTGAAGATCCCCTACCAGGTCGTTTCTTCCAACAAGGTGGAGCGGAACGAGTGGAAAAACACGGACACCCTTCGCGTCTCGGCAACGGCGATTGATATGACTGTTCAGGCCAGCATGAATGCGTATGTCACGCCGGAAAACAGCTATACCTATGTCTATGCCTGCCTCAGCGACAGCGCGGAGAATGTCAGCGAGACATATAAAATATCCAGCCTGTATCTGGATAGCGAAAATTACAACAAAGTCACGGCGAAGCGTGCGGATGATTCGACGGTTATCCTGAACAACAATGGCGAGGATGGCAGTGGTAAAAAGATTTACCTTGTCTATTCGATTGTAAACGATGATACGCGGGTGAAGCTCGCCTATGTGAAGGAGGGCCAGAGCGGTAGCCTGGAGCAGGTCGAGGATAATACTACCCACAAAATCACCTATAATGGTGAGGAATTCGATTCCCTGAACGATGCGCTGGTGTCCGATATCCTGAACAGTGCGACCGTGGCAGACGGCGCAATCAACGGCACTACCGTGACCGGACAGGTCCTCACGCTGAACGGGACTCCGCTGGAGATCAGCCAGCGAACCTCGTCCGGCGTCTTCAACGCGCCGCCGCTGCTGGACGACCCTGATATGCCAAACGATAAGCTCACGCTGGTCTTTGACAGCTTCGGCGTCGGCGAGTCCGGCGCAGAGAGCGTCAGCGCGGTGAGCGGCATGGAGCAGGCCCTGTATCTGCGTTACTATGACGGCAAGCGCCAGTGGAGCGCTGACGGGAGCGAATGGAAGGTATTGGAAGGGGATACCCTGTATGTGATCTACCGGCAGCGCGGCAACGAGCTGTGCATCACCAAGTCTGTGATTGGCGAGAATACCGGGATCAACCCTGACATGAGCTTTGAGGTCACGGTTACATCCAATGCGATCACCCGCACAAGCTACAAAACGGAAGGCACGGGGCATGCTACTGTTGCGGCGACACCGGCCACAAGCACCGCGCCCGGAAGCATCTCGCTCACGGTGAAGGACGGCAGCGAAATACACATCCAGGGGCTTGGAAACGGCGATTACACTGTCGCCGAGAAGCACAACATGAATTTCACGCTCCGGGCGAAGGTCGAGAATGCGTCTGTCGATATTGCGATATCGGAAGGCGCCGGCAGTTTCACATTCTCCATGCGCGGAGACAAAAAGGTCGAGCTCCTGAATGAGCCCTTTGAGATCTGCCGGGTCCACAATACCAATACCCTGATGTATCAGACCTTCTATACCCTGAACAGCGCGCTGGAATACATCCAGAACAATCTCGACGGCGAGGGTACCATCGAAATGATGCGGGACTATGTGCTCCCTGACTGGGACGCGCTGGAAATCCCCGCCGGCTTCACGATCGCCCTGACCAGCAAGCAGGGGGACGCGAAGCATACCATTTACCGGGACAAAGCCTTTACCGACGAGCCTCTGATCAGAAGCTACGGCGAACTCAGCTTGAAAGAGGTCACGCTGGACGGAAACGGCGTTGCCTCCAAGAGCGCGATGGTGCATAATCTCGGGCTGCTCACTGTGGAGAACGAGGCAGTCCTGCAAAACGCGGAGCAGTCGGGCGCCGGCGCTGCCGTTTATCAGGAGAGGGGCAGCCTGGAGGTTCAAAACGGCGCGTCGTTTATCAATAATACCGCCAACAGCGGCGGCGCGATCAATGCGGCCGCGGGTACCGTCGCCATCAAAGGCGGCGCGTTCAGCGGCAACAGCGCGAAAAACGGCGGCGCGATCCATTATTCCGGCAGCGAGACCATGACGGTCTCCGGCGGCACCACCTTCAGCGACAACCGCGCAGACGAAAAGGGCGGCTCGATCTATGCCGCCAGCGGCAGCATTGAGGTCTCCAACGGCAGCTTTACCGCAAGCTACACCGAACCTGACGCAGTCTCCGCGCAGTTCGGCGGCGCGATCTATTCGGAAAACGCGGCGCTGACCCTGAGCGGCGGCACGTTCAGCGGCATCAGAGCGCAGGCGGACGGCGGCGCGGTGTACGCGAACGCGGGCAGTCTCACCCTGTCCGGCGCTTCGTTTACGAACAACGTCGCGGTGAACGACAACGGCGGCGCGGTCTATTCGCACTCCGGCAGTGTCGTCGTCAACAACGGCAAATTTACCGGCAACAGCGCCACGAACGGCAACGGCGGCGCGGTCTATATCGGGAGCAGCACGCTGGAGATGAGCGCCGGGACCATCGGCGGCACAGGCGAAAATAGTGCCAACACGGCCCAAAACGGCGCGGGCCTCTATGTCAAAACCGGCACGGCCAACCTGTCCGGCGGGTCGATCAAAGGCAATACCGCCACTTCCGGCGGCGCGGTGGGCGTGGGCTCCGCCGACGCCCGGCTGGTCTTCTCCGGCGGCGTGCAGGTGACCGGCAATACGATGAGCTCTGCGGCCAGCAACGTCTATCTGGACCAGGATTCCGACGATGTGATCACCGTCAGCGGCCTTACCACCAATGCCGCGGCTGTGGGCGTATATGTCTCAGACGGTATGATGGACAAACATGGCGTGCCCGGCGCGAAATTTGCCTCCTATAC
>CADASI010000050.1 GCA_902790525.1 uncultured Eubacteriales bacterium | reverse complement strand
TCCATGGGTCTATAGATACTGCTCGCTTAGCCGGTGAATCTCATCACGCATGCATTCTGCTACGGCAGTCCGTTCTGGCAAGCGCATGCTCGTCATCCGTTTCTCCTGTAAAGTTGCGCATCAGATGGGGCATTTCCGTTTTGCCTTTTGCCATGATGCGACCCCCTGCGATTGTTGCTGAAGCCAGTATAACATACATGGAGCCCATAATCCATACATCGGCATGATCGCCTGCCGGAAGGTTGTTGATGCTGATCTCCGCGCCGGTCAGTCCCAGCACATCATGCAGTTCGGTTCTCGGATCCTGTTTTGCGTTCCATTTGCTAAACTTGCCATGTCACTTGTCCTCCTTTTTATGTCGAGCTCCGGTGTTTTCGGAGCCTCGAATCTCCTCATGATAGAAATAGTTGACAATAATGGGGTGTCCCTGAGGTACCCGGCCATAGGGCATCTCGTTATCCACAAAAGGACAGTCATACTGCCGGGCCATGGCTTCCGCCTGCCGCATCAGCGCTTCAAAGTAGGAGCGGTCATGCCTGTTGTAAATCTGATTGTACAACGGCATCAGGCCGGGATGCTTTACGGCAATGTAGTCCATAATCGTTTTCTTGAATCCACCGCGCAGATTCAGGTTTTCCAGCCAGAACAGGTCGCACTGGTTTTTTACCCTGGCAAAGATAGCTTCAAAATCCGTGAGTCCCGGGAACACGGGAGACACAAAGCAGACCGTGCGGATACCGGCATCATATACCTGCTTCATGGCGGCAATACGCCGCTCGATGGAAACCGCGCAGTCCATGTCGTTCTTGAAATCTTCGTCCAGGGTATTGATGGACCATGATACGGTGACCTGCCCCAGCTCCTTCAGCAGATCAAGGTCACGCAGCACGAGATCGGATTTTGTCGTGATAAGAATATCCGCGTTGCTGCCGCGCAGCTGTTCCAGCAGCTTTCGGGTGTTACCGAACTGCTCCTCCTGTGGGTTATAGCCGTCTGTCACGGAGCCGATGACCACACGCTGTCCTGCGTATCGCTGTGGATTCCTAATCTCCGGCCAGTGCTTCACATCCAGGAACGTGCCCCATTCCTCGGTATGACCGGTAAAACGCTTCATAAAGCTGGCATAGCAGTATTTGCACGCGTGGGTGCAGCCCACATAGGGGTTCACGGAGTAACCGCCCACTGGCAAACTGGACTTGGTCATGACGCTTTTGACGTCCACATGGCCGATCTTTACTTCTTCCAATGCCTTTGCGCCTCCAATACCTGATTCATGTCTTCCGGCAACTCCTGGATCATCTGTTCTTCGCCCATGATTGGAACGAGATCCTCTTTCCAGAAAACGGGGATAACCTTGTTGTGCGCCTGCTCCATCAGGGCATAGGCCCATGCGGGTTCTGTGTGGACCTTCCGGCTCTGAGCGCCAGTCATTGTGCCAACGACGATCCAGCCGATATCATGCAGATCGACCTGTCCCGGATCATCAAACAGCGGCTCAAAAGTCACATGATAATGCTTTGCACTCACATTCTCTCGCAGCGCGTCAATCCGCCAAAGCTCGCTTTTCCGGGTCACGGTCACGCCGAACCAGGCGTTTTCCATGTCCGTCCGGATATTCAGCAGATCGGGCCGCTTGGACAGAAACAGGAACTGATGCTGCGGATTCTCCGCGATCTTCCGGAAAACCTGCTCCCGCCATTCCGTTTCCCAGCCAGCCAGGTCGCTCATGCCGGTCAGCAGGAAATTGTGCGGGCATGGTTTCTCCATCAGGCGCAGCTTTTCCGGAAAGAACTCGGGCCGACTGAAATCCTCGATCATGTGCCAACGGCGCACGTTGTTTCGAGCATAACAATAATCACAGCCCACCGTGCAGCCGATCACCAGGTTCATATTCTGTATCAGGTCTTTAATGCAAACGCTCATCAAAGCGCCTCCTCCACGTTCTCCAGTACCCGTTCCAGATACCCCTCCAGCTGAGCGATCTCCGCTTTGGTAAAGCCTTTATAGTAAATATTACTGATTTCCTCTGAAACAGCGTTGTATTCCCGCTCCAATCCCCTGGCCGCTTCTGTGAGATAGATCAATACCTTTCGGCGGTCCCTGTCGCCCCGGTCGCGGACGATCAGGTTTGCCGCCTCCATGCGATCCAGCATGCTGGTCAGCGTGGTCGTGGCCAGGCCGGTCTCCCGGGACAGCGTGCTGATGGGAACACCGTCGTTCCGCCACAGCACATAGAGTATCCTGCCCTGCGCCCCGTTGAAGGCGTCGATATTTTTCTCTGCTAATATGTGCTCGAACACACGCCCACCAACCTGTTTGATGCGTGTGATCAGGAAACCGCCCTGTGTATCCATGTTCATCACTCCCTTTGGTATAGTCCCGCCAGCTCCTTCAACCGACGCATCAGATCGCCCGCCACGCAGCACACCGTCTCCTCGTGGGTAAAATCGGTGATGTTGGCATCGAAAAGCAGGTTGGCCTGGGCGGGAAATTCGTCGTCTCCATCCCAGAACACCATCATCACCGGCATGCAGTCAAAGGCGCGGAAGATGTAGCCGGCATCACCCTGTTTGATCCTCTCGCCCTTCAGCGCCTCAGAAGCCCGGCGCAGCGCTTCCAGATGACCGTCGAAGGGCCTGGACAACTCCTCCGCGATGGACTTCTCGAAGGCCGGGGCGAAGGGCGACGCGCCTCTGACCTGACGAAAGGGCACAAACCTGCCGCTGTTCATCGCGCCGGGTTTGGAATAGCAGAACAGATGATAGATGCTCATTAGCGGGCCGAAGGGAATCTCCACTCCGGGATCGTCACAAAGGGATATGAACCCGTTTGAGCGGTTCACGGCATATCGCTGTTCATAGTATACAATGTAAATATATTGATCGTCCGCTGCCAGGTGAAACTGCTCGATCAGCCTTGCCTGGTCCGTTTCAAGGAATCGCTCGCGCCAATATTCCCGCATCATTTCAAAACGATTTTGCGCCTGCAACATAATTGTCTGACCTCGCACATATCTTTCATTTATTATACTATATAGTATTATACTATGTCAATATTTATTCAGCCCTAATTTTCGTGTTGGATTTCCAACATACAGAGGACGCGGATGCTATAGTTATCCTAAAATACGTTTGCTATGTTGCCAAACCTACGGTATAGTACCACCCTGACAAGGGGGTATATACGCGATATTTGATACAAATTCAAGGGACAATCTGAAGAAGTCGATGCGCGTCGCGGCCTATGGACACATCGTGTCCGGAGGAAATGTCATGCGCAGCGGCTACGCTGAACTGGTGAGCCATCAGTAGATGGGCAAGAAACACGGTGGACAGCCTGACGACCATCCGGAAACTGAAGGAGCACGGCTGCGAGGTCTTTTTTGAGAAAGAGAACATCTGGACGATGGACTCCAAAGGCGAATTGCTGATCACCATCATGAGCAGCCTCGCCCAGGAGGAGAGCCGGAGCATCAGTGAAAACACGACCTGGGGCATCCGGCAGAGCTTTTCAGAGGGCAAATTCTCCCTTCCATACGGCAACTTCCTCGGCTATTGCAAGGGACCCAACGGCACCCCCGAGATCGTTCCGGATGAAGCTGAAATCGTCCGCAGGATCTACAAAAGCTTCCTGGACGGTGAGACGCCCGGCAGCATTGCCCGGCTTTTGACTGCCCGTGGGGTGCCATCCCCAGGAGGCAAAGGGAAGTGGCACCAGACCACGGTGCGCAGCATCCTCCAGAATGAAAAATACTACGGCTCGGCGCTGCTGCAGAAGACCTTCACGACCGATTTCCTGACGCACCGGAAAAAGAAAAACGATGGCGAGCTGCCGCAGTATCACATCAAGAACAGCCATCCGGCCATCGTGACAAAGGAACAGTGGGATTTGGTGCAGGTCGAGTTGGAGCGCCGCAGCAGGATGCCTGGCAGGTTCAGTCCCAAAGGCCCGCTGGGCAGCAGACTGGTTTGCGCAGATTGCGGCAGCTTTTTCGGAGCTAAGACCTGGCACAGCTCCGACCCCTACAAGACCGTCATCTGGCGGTGCAACGACAAGTACAGGCCGGGGATAGAGCGCAAAAGCGGCGGAGAGAAATGCTGCACCGGTCATGTGACGGAAGAAAAGGTAATGGCGGCTTTTTCAAATATCGTGTCTGACCTGATTGCACGGAAACCGCAGGTAGTGGAAGCCTGCGAAGCCATTCTCCACGAACTGCTCGACAGCAGCGCGACGGACGAAAAGCGCAAACGCCTGGAGCAGGAGGGCGATGCCATCGCCAAGGAGATCGAGAGCCTGGTTGAACGGCAGGCGCGGGAAACGGTAGATGGCTTCGCTGATAAATACCAGGAATTGGAGAAGCGCTACCGCAGCATCGAAGAAAGGCTGAAGGCGGTGGTTACCGACCGGCAGGATCGGGCATACCGTGCCAAGCAGGCTGAGCTTTTCCTGGAAACCATCAAGAAGTTGCCTGAAGGTGAGAAGTTGGAAAGCACAGAGCTTTTCATGGCGCTGGTCGATAAGGTGATCGTGGGCGATGGATTGACCTTCATTTTACGAGATGGAAGTGAAGAAAAGATCAATGGGGTGCGGTGATGAGCCGCACCCCATACTTGACAACTGCTTTTCTACTGTAACCGTCTGGCTATTTATCACGCCAGATGGCCTTCAATCGTCCGAATATCCGAAAACACTACTTGTATTGGCAACGATCCTATGGTAAGATATATGTATATGGTTATCCAAAATTCTTTTTTGAGGAGGAAGGACTATGAATATTTCCCGCAGAGACTTCTTGCGTGGCGCGGCGGCTTCGACGATGGGACTGGCCGTCAGCAGCGTGCTGCCCATGAGCGCGATGGCCGAGGAGGCCGCGCCGGTCTCCACCGCCCCCGCGTGGCTGGGCGAGGAGCCGGTCATCGACGAGAGCCAGATCGCCGAGACCTGGGACACCGATTTCCTGATCGTCGGCGCGGGCAACGGCGGCATGATGGCCGCGTCCGTGGCCGCGGACTACGGCATCGACTTCCGCGTGATCGAGCAGAACAGCGTCGTCTGCGACACGCGCCACTGGTACGGCGCGATCAACACCTCTGCCGCGAAGGCCGCAGGCGTCACCGTGGACGTGGCGAAGCTGCGCAGTGAGGCCTCCCGCTACACCTCCGGCAAGATGGACCAGCGCGTGCTGAACGTGTGGATCAACGAGTCCGCCGCCATGCACGACTATCTGGCCCCGATACTGGAGGAGGCCGGTCTGGTGTGCGACTTCTGCACCGATCAGGAGGTCGAGGTGGAGAACCACACGCAGTACTACTGCCCGCAGCAGCAACACTTCTGGGGCGACTACAATCCCCCGCGCAACAACCTGCTTCAGGAGCGCATCGAGAAGAAGGGCTACTACATCGACTTCAACACCTCGCTGGTCAAGCTGGAGAAGGCCGATGGCAAGGTGACGGGCGTCATCGCGCAGAACACCGACACCGGCGCGTACATCCGCATCAACGCAGCCTGGGGCGTGCTGCTGGCCACCGGCGGCTATGAGGGCAACCCCGACATGATCGACGCGCTGTGCCCCATCGTGCCCAAGTGCGTCACGGCCTGCTCCTTCAACCCCTCCAACAAGGGCATGGGCATCAAGGCCGGCATCTGGGCGGGCGCTGAGCACGACCTGGAACCCGCGCCGATGATCTTCGACCGCGGCCTGGTCGCCCCGGGCGTCAACGCGGGCTATGTGGACGACGGCAACGGCAACCGCGTGTTCCCCGGCACCGTGCGCCAGTACAACCCCGGCACGCAGCCCTTCCTGAAGGTGGACCGCGACGGCCTGCGCTTCATGGACGAGAGCCAACCGTACAACGACGCGACCCACGCGGCGGCCCGCCGCAAGGGCGGCGTCTACTGCCAGGTCCACGACAGCAACATCTGCGCGGATGTGCAGCGCTTCTTCACGCTCGGCTGCTCCGCGATGACCCGCATGCAGGGCGACGCGCTGATCGAGAACACCATCGAGCCGCAGGTCGAGGCCGGTCTGATCATGAAGGCCGACACGCTGGAGGAACTGGCGGACAAGCTGGGCTTCGAGGGCAAGGCGAAGGAGAACTTCCTGGCGACCTGCGCGCGCTACAATGAGCTGTATGACATGCAGGAGGACGTGGACTTCGGCAAGCCGGCCTATCGCCTGTCCGAGCTGCGCAATCCGCCGTACTACGGCTTCTGGCTGGGCGGCTCCCTGCTGGCGACCGGCGACGCGCTGTGGATCGACGAGGACATGCAGGTCCTGACCGCCGAGCGCGAGGTCATCGGCAACCTGTACGCCACCGGCAACTGCGCGGGCACCACCTTCGTGGACAACTACCCCGAGCTGTTCCCCGGCATGTGCCTCGGCCGCAACCTGACTTTCGCCAAGCACGTCGTAGACAAGCTCGTCAAGGACGGCATCCCCTGTGACAAGGGCCCGAGCATGGCCGCGCCGGTCGAGGAGGCTGCGGGCATGACCGCTGAGAATTGCGCCGACGGCACCTACACCGCCGACGCCAAGGGCATCAACGGCAGCATCCCCGTTACCGTTGAGATCAAGGACGGCAAAATCGTCAGTGTCGTCGCCGACGCCGCGGGCGAGACGCCCGGCCTCGGACAGGACGCCGCTCCCGTGATCGCGCAGGCCATCGTCGATGCCAACGGCACCGTGGGCGTGGACGCCGTGACCGGCTCCACCATCACCTCCGATGGCATCATCAAGGCCGTGAATGCGATTCTCGCGGGCGCGGTGAAGTAAGTCAGAGAAAGTCAGCGGCAGGATCGGTTTGTCGATCCTGCCGCTATTGCTTAATGGGAGATGAGCAGCAATACAGTGAATAGGCCGTACCCGTATTCTTCATAAGACGCACAAAATAAAAAAGATAGAAACAATCGGAGATAGTTACACTTTGTTTGAGATATGGTTAAATCAGCCATATTTTCGTCAAATTCTGTGTTTCTATCCCCGATAGTAACGGACGCCCATTGTAGTACAATAGGCGTCCTTAGGTGTCCTATCCGACATTAGTCCCGTCATGCACCCAAATGCACCCAAGCATCCTTAATCACAGGGAAAAAGAGATTATTCACGTTTATCGAAGCCTCGGTCGCACCTCCAGGGAGAGGGATAAATGCCTGTATGACGCTGCTTGCTTTCAGAAGGAGATCTCGTTCGCCAGCGCTTCCCCGCCGAGGTAGCGGGCGACAATGTCTCCCTGGTTGCCCGTATAGCAGAAGCGCTCCACGGTTTCCTCCGGCGTGAGGCTCCGGAACGGATCGGAAAAATCGCGGATTACGAGCGCGTCGAACGCATAGCCGGGCTCCAGGCTGCCGACCTTCCCGAACAGCGTGCCGCCTCCCTTGGTGGCCATGTAGAACGCGTGCGCAAACGGGATCGGCCGGTTCTCCTCCGGCTCGTAGAACCATTTCAGCTTGGAGAGCTGCACCGAACGCGCCGCCTGCGTATAGATGCCCGGCAGGTGGCCGCCGGCAATGTCGCTGCCCAGCGCCAGGCGCACGCCCTGATCGGAGAGGGTCGCGGTCCTCATGATGCCGGCGATCACGTTGACCGTGGCGTCCGGGCACTGCACCGCATATCCGTCATGGCGCTTCAATATCCGAATGTCTTCATCTGTGGGGAAGATGAAATGTGCGGCGACGACCGGACCGTTATCCAGAAGGCCGGCCCGCTCATAGATGCCGGTGTCGCAACCGCAGTCGGGATTGAGGCGCAGGGCTTCCGCGGCTTCCCATCTGGATTCGACCAGGTGGGTCTGCATCCCGACCCTGTATTTCGCACCAAGCTTGCCGAGACCCTTCAACAACTCAAAGCTGCAGGTCGGCGCGAATCGCGGCGTGATCATCGGCTTCGCGTATCGGTTCCCGGCGTGCGCCTCCAGGAACCGTTCCGTCTCGCACAGCGATTCCTCCGTCGTCTCGCAGAGGTATTCCGGCGACTGCATGTCCATGTTGACCTTGCCGACAAAGGCGCGCAGCTTCAACTGCTCCATGCGATCCAGCAGCCAGGACGTGGCCTCACGGTGGATTGTCCCGTACACGCATGCGTGGAACGTGCCGTTCGCGATCAGGTCGTTCAGGAAAGCGCCGTAGACCTGGCGCGCGTATTCCGGGTCGCTGTAGCGCGCTTCCTGCGGGAACGTATAGGTGTTCAGCCAGTCCGCCAGCAGGCAATCCATTCCAAGGCCGCGCTGGGGGTACTGCGGCGCGTGCACGTGAAGGTCGGAAAACGCCGGAATGATCGCGCTGCTCCCGAAATCCGTCAGCGGCGCGCCGACGTATCGCTCGGGAAACAGGTCATAGATCCCCTCCACAGTGCCGTTTTTTACCGCAATATAGCTGTCCCTGTGGACGGCAAGCGCGTCTTGTGACTTTGAATAGACGATGTTTCCATGATAGATTTTCAGTTTTTCCTCTGTCATACGATTCTCTCCATCTTCATATCCGATTCCCCGTATGGATCAGCCTTCGTTGATGTCCATTTTAACAGATATGCGCTACGGCTTCAACCCCATAGCTCATAGAAAATCCGAGGTCATGAACATCATTCGGAAGGTTTCGCCGTATCTTTGAAGCCTGCAGGAAAAACCAGGGACATCATGCGTCTAATCCCTGTAACCGAAGCGCCTTCACAGTTTTTCAGGCGTATGATAACCGGATCAGTCAATGCAACAATAAAAGCGCCGCCCTCGCGGGCGGCATAATCGGTGCTATGATACTTCCTGATCCCTTGCGGCATCGCCATCCGGATCGATGAATTGCTGGGCTGAAAGCTTGAGTACGCTACAATGCATAATCCTAACCTCGTTTTGCCGGTATCGCATAGCTCAGTTGTCCGCCATTCCGTTCACACCGACAGCCGGCCTGTCGAATAGCTTGTTTGACAGTCATACTGTTAGCTTTATTAGACGAGTTTTGTGAACGAAGTGGCTGTCATTCCGTGCACATGAAAAACGCCATATTGCACCGAAAAAAGCTGGTTTCAAGATTTATCAAGGGTTTATCCTCGATTTATCATGCAATATGGGCGTTTTGAACCTCCCGGCGGCGCTGTTTATGTGTACAGTTTGTCTGTCATTCTGTTCACTAAAAAATCTGTTGAACGGAATGGGAACCCAACAAAGCTATTCGACAAAATGAACCTAAATTTCCTTGTATTCGATAGTTCGGATTTTTGCAAATGCAAGAACAATGGCCAGCAGGTGAAAAGGTGGCAATAGGCCGGTTTCGAGGGTGGTATTTGCCTCGTCAAGGCATGAAGAAACCCCCGAAAACTCCGTGTTTCCGGGGATTTTGGTGGTCGCAACAGGACTCGAACCTGTGACCCCATCGATGTGAACGATGTGCTCTACCAACTGAGCCATGCGACCATGTTTCCGAACTATTTCGTCGCTCCCTCGCAAATCGTTCGGGAATTTGCTTTAGGATTCTTGTTGTCGGTGTGAACAGTTTGCTGGCAACCTGTTCACATGACGCTCAGTGTTCATCTAACAATCCTACCACCTGGGACTACCAGCTGAGCCATGCGACCTTATTCATTCCTGTTCACGGAGCGATTTATCCCGTGAACATGGATCATTATAGCATTGTCCGGGGGGTTTGTCAAGTAAAAAAATGAAAACGTGGAAGCGAGGGCGAAAGCGCCGCGCGGGGCGGGGCGCCCGGCGCGGCGCGAAGGCTTATCCCTGCAGGCCGCGGGACTGGCGGTCCATATCCTCGACGACGATATCGTAGATCTCGCCGAGGGTGGCGCAGTATTCGAGCACCTTCCAGGGCTCGTTGGTGTGGTAGTGGATCTTGATCAGCTCGTCGTCGCCCACGGCCAGCAGGCAGTCGCCCTTGAAGTTGGCCTCGAAGTAATCGCGGATGACGTCCTCGTCCAGGCCCTCGCCCTCGATCAGAAGCTGTGTGTCGTAACGAAATTCGGTGTATTCGCCGCTCATGGGTATCGTCTCCTTCTTATAGCATTGGAATCATGTCGGAAAGCCGGTCAAACTTAAGGTCCGGCACGGTATCGGATTCGGCCAGCATCCGCTCGGTGGTCTCGCCGGACATGACCAGTATGGACAGCATGCCGCTGCGCAGGCCGGTCTCGATGTCGGTATAGAGCCTATCCCCCACCATGGCCAGCTGGTCGACGCTCAGGCCGGTGCGCCGGAGCACGGCCTCCACGATGCCGGTGTTGGGCTTGCCGACCACGAGGTCCGGCCGACGGCCCGCGGAGGCCTCGATGAAGGCCAGTATCGCGCCGATGTCCGGCATGAAGCCGGTCTCGGTGGGGCAGTTGAAGTCCGGGTGGGTGGCGATGTAGGGCAGCCCGGCGCGCACAAAGTCGCACACCCGGCGCATCTTGTCGTAGTCCAGCGTGGTGTCGAAGCCGACCACCACGATGTCGGGGTTCGCGTCGTCCACGGGCACGCCCGCCTCTTTAAACTCCTCGAGGAGGTACTCGTTGCCCAGCACGAAGGCCCGCTTGCCGGGGTAGAGCGCCCTGAGCTTTTCGCAGGTGGCCTCGCCGCTGGTGAGGATGTGGCTCCGGTCGGTCTCAAGCCCCATGCGCCGCAGCTTTTCCACGTAGAAGTTGGCGTTGTGGCTGGAGTTGTTGGTGAGGAACATGTAATTGCGGCCCGTGGCGAGCACCCTGTCGATGAAGTCCAGCGAGCCCTCGATCAGTTCCCCGCCCAGGTAGAAGGTGCCGTCCATGTCCAGCAGGAAGCACCTGACGTCAGCGATGTTCATGGCCTCAGTCCTCAAATTCGATGACGCCTTCGCCCAGCCGGCTGACGGCGGCCAGCGCCTCCACGCGGTAGCCCGCCGCGCGCAGCTTGCCCATGCCGGGCTGGAAGGACTTGGCGATCACCGCGCCCACGCCGACCACCTTTGCCCCGGCCTGCTCCAGCAGGCGGATGCCGCCGAAGGCCGCCTCGCCGTTGGCCAGGAAGTCGTCCACCAGCAGCACCCGGTCGCCGGGATCGACGAACTGCGACTTGAGGGTCAGCTGGTAGGGCATGTTCTTGGTGAAGGAGAACACTTCGGTCTGTATGATGCCGTCCTTCAATATGCTGGACACCGATTTTTTCAGGATCACCAGCGGCAGGTCCATTTCGAGGGCCGTCATGGCCGCCGGCGCGATGCCCGAGGACTCGATGGTCGCCACGCGGGTGATGCCGTCGTCCCTGAACCGCCGGGCAAACTCCGCGCCGACCGCCTTCATCAGCTTCACGTCCACCTGATGGTTCAGAAAGCAGTCCACCAGCAGCACGTGATCGTTCAGCGCCCGCCCCTCCGAGAGAATCCTTTGCTTCAACAGGTCCATCCGGAACACAACCTTTCGTTTGAATTGGGAATTGGGAATTAGGAATTGGAGTTACCGGCTGCCGCCAGCACTACATGTGACGCGGCATTCTATAATTCCTAATTCCTAATTCCTCATTCCTAATTAATTCTTCTCCCCGGCTTCCTCCGTCTGCGCGAGCTTCTCCACGATCGCCCACTCCACCCTCCGATCCGCGACCTCCTCGACGCTGATGCGCAGGCCGAAGCACTCGACCACGGGGCGGGCGCCGTCGGCGGGGATCTCGGTCAGGCGGCTGAACACCAGGCCGCCCAGGGTGTCGAACTCCTCGTCGGTGGGCAGGTCGATCTCGAGGGTCTCGGCGATGGTCTCCAGGTCCGCGGCGCCGGAGATGCGCCACTTGTTCTCGCCCAGGGGCTGTATGTCCTCGTCCTCCTTGGGGTCGAACTCGTCGTAGATGTTGCCCACGATCTCCTCCAACAGGTCCTCCAGCGTGATCAGCCCGCTGGTGCCGCCGTACTCGTCCACCACGATGGCGATGTGCTGCTTGCGGGTCTGCATCTCCTTGAACAGCACGTCGGTGCGCACGGACTCCGGCACGAAGTGGGCCGGGCGGATCAGCTGTCTGAGGGGCGTGTGCCCGCCCTCGCACTGGTCCAGCAGGAAGTCGCGGGTGAACAGTATGCCCTGCACGTTGTCCAGGGAGTCCTCGTAGACGGGGAACCGGCTCCGCCCGCTCTCGCGGATGAGGTTCATGATCTCCTCGTTGGTGGCGTCGATGTCCACGGCGGTGATGTCCTTGCGGTGGATCATGCAGTCCCCGGCGTCCATGTTGTTGAACTCGAAGATGTTCTCGATCATCTCCTTCTCGTCCGACTCGATGGCGCCCTTCTCCTCGCCGATGTCCACCATCTGGAGGATGTCCTCCTCGGTGACCAGCTCGCTGGAATCGGGGTTGCTCAGGTTGAAGGGCTTGAGGATCAGCCGCCCCAGCGCCGCGGCCAGCCGGGTCAGCGGGGAGAGTATGATCAGCGTCCACTCGGCCACGGGGGCGACGCGGTCGAACAGCTTCTGCCGCCCGTGGGCCGCGAGATAGCCCGGTACCACGCCGCAGAGCATGAACGCGAGCACGCAGAAGGGAATCAGCAGGCACACCGCCGTCCAGCCCCGGGCGACGAGGCCCAGCTTGGACAGCAAAAACGCGGACACGCCGCCCCGCAGCCAGCCGTGCAGCGCGACCCAGGCGATCAGCACCAGGGCCGTCCAGCTCATCTGGAACGGGCCGAAGGGCTCCTCGCCGCGCTCGATCATGCGCACGGCGCGCTTCGCCCGGGGGGAATCGCCCTCCGCCTGGCGGCGCAGCTCGCCCTCGTCCAGAAACGGCAGGCACGCCGCGGCCAGCCGCACCACGGCCGCCAGCAGCGTCGATACGACGATGATGAAAATGGGACCAAACGGGTCGTCCATCTGGACAAATACCTCCCTGTTGAATGGTAATATAGGTTTATTATAACATATCCCTGTTGATTTTGATACACCTAATGGAAAATTTATGTGATGAGATTGTAAGAAACCGGTCCCGGATGCTATAATTCAGGAGGTGATGAACGTATGAACACGCACGAACAGGATCTACAGCTCTCCGTGGAGATCGCGCGGCGGGTGGCGGCGGCCGGGGGCCGGGCGATGTACGTGGGCGGCATGGTCCGCGACCAACTGATGGGCGTTGAGTGCAAGGACATCGACATCGAGGTCTACGGCCTTGCGCCGCGGGCTTTGAAGGACGTGCTCTCCACGCTGGGCCGGGTCACGGAGATGGGCGCGTCCTTCGGGGTGTACGGCCTCCAGCACAGCCGCATCGACATCGCCATGCCCCGGCGGGAGCGGTGCGTGGGCATCAGACACACGGACTTCGAGGTGTCGGTGGACCCGGACATGTCCTTCGCGGACGCCTCCATGCGCCGGGATCTGACCGTCAACGCCATGATGCGCGACGTGCTGACCGGGGAGCTGGTCGACCTGTGGGGCGGGCGGCGGGACCTGGAGGCCCGCGTGATCCGCCACGTCAGCGACATAACCTTCCCCGAGGACGCCCTGCGGGTGTTCCGCGCGGCGCAGTTCGCCGCCCGGTTCGAGGGGACCGTCGCCCCGGAGACGATGGCGCTGTGCCGGCGCATGGACGTTTATGAAATCTCCCACGAGCGGGTGTTCGACGAGCTCAAAAAGGCGCTGTTGAAGGCGGAGCGGCCCTCCGTGTTCTTCCGGGTGCTCCGGGAGATGGATCATTTAAAGGAGTTCTTCCCGGAAATCGAAGCCTGCGCCGGCGTGCCGCAGAACCCCGTGTACCACCCCGAGGGGGACGTGTTCGAGCACACGATGCTGGTGCTGGACTGCGCCGCCGCGCTGCGCGATCAGGCGAAGCAGCCGCTGGCGTTCATGCTCGCCGCGCTGCTGCACGACCTGGGCAAGGCCGCGGCCACGCAGGTGCAGCCGGACGGCAAAATCACCGCCTACGGCCACGAGCGGGCGGGGCTTGAACTGTGCGAAAGGCAGCTTCGGCGGCTCACCAACCAGGCCAAGCTGATCGAGTACGTCAGGAACATGACGCTTCTGCACATGCGGCCCAACGTGCTGGCGCAGGCGAAGTCCCGCAAGAAGAAGACCCGGCTGCTGTTCGATCAGTCCGCCTGCCCGGAGGACCTGATACTGCTGTCGAGGGCCGACGCCTCCGGCAAACGCGACAAGCCCTACGACGAAGCCAGCGAAGCCTTCCTCCGGGAGCGCCTGGAGGACTATTACCGGGTGCTCAGGCGGCCCATGGTCACCGGGAAGGACCTGATCGACGCCGGGCTCAAACCCGGCCCCATGTTCTCCGAGTGGCTCAGGCGCGCCCGGACGCTGCACTTCTCCGGCATCGAGCGCGGCCGGGCGCTCAGGCAGGTGCTGACGGAGGCAAAGAAGGAAACAACTTGACGCTGCCGCGATTACGCATTACATCCTGCATATTTCAGCGAAATTTGCAGGATGTAATGCGTATTATCATCTCCCCCTCCCATTCCACATTTTATCCCGTTTTCCCCTCCCAGGTTAAACTTCTGTATAATCGTGTTAATTTTGAATGCTCCGGCGGGGTTTTGGGGGACCCCCTGTCTTGACAGGGCAAAAACGGTATGCTATACTCTTATATTGCATTCAAATGGACAAAGTGCCGTTTTTGCGGCGAGAATGCCCGAAATCAGTGGGTTTTCGGAAAATGCGCTTCGCGCAAACTGAACGTGAAGTTCACAAAGCGACCCGGATTTATCCGAAAATTAACATTTGATTTCTATTCATTCCACGCCGCGCTGCCGGCCTGGAACGACCGACAGTGATGATTATTGAGAAGGGGTGATTGAAGGTATGGTTCAACCGGTGCAGATGGGCAAACGCACCCGCATGCGCTTCGCCCGCATTGAAGAGGCGCTGGCAGTACCCGATCTGATCGAGGTTCAGAAGAACTCGTACAGGAACTTTCTGAAGGAGGGCCTTCGGGAGGTATTGGCGGACGTCTCGCCGATCACCGACTATTCCGAGAGCCTGATACTGGAGTTCACGGACTATTCCCTGGACGACAAGCCGAAGTACACCGTCGAAAAGTGCAAGGAGCGCGACACCACGTATGCCGCGCCGCTTAAGGTGACGGTGCGCCTGACCAACCGCGACACCCACGAAATCAAGGAATCCGAGGTCTTCATGGGCGACTTCCCGCTGATGACCGAGCACGGCACCTTCATCATCAACGGCGCCGAGCGCGTGATCGTCTCCCAGCTCGTCCGCTCCCCCGGCGTGTACTTCTCGAAGGCCATCGACAAGACCGGCGCCTTCCTGTACTCCGCCCAGATGATCCCCAACCGCGGCGCCTGGATCGAGTACGAGACCGACTCCAACGGCGTGGTGTTCGCCCGCATCGACCGCGCCCGCAAGCTGCCGGTGACGGTGCTTCTGCGCGCCATGGGCGTGGAGTCCGACGAGGAGATCATCCGGCTGTTCGGCGACGGCGAGCACGTGTCCGCCACGCTGACCCGCGACGCGCCCTCCGTAAACGACAAGGGCGAGTTGCGCTACAAGACCCGCAGGGACCAGGCGCTGATCGAGATCTACAACAAGCTGCGCCCCGGCGAGCCGCCGTCGGTGGATTCCGCCACCAACCTCATAAATTCCCTGTTCTTCGACCCCAAGCGCTACGACCTGGCGCACGTGGGCCGCTACAAGTACAACAAAAAGCTGGCGCTGGCCCTGCGCATCTTCAACCAGGCGCCCGCCGAGGACGTGATCCATCCCTACACCGGCGAGGTGCTGGCCGAGGAGGGCAAGCCCCTCACCCGCGAGCAGGCCGAGGCCATCCAGAACGCCGGCATCAACATGGTGGCGATCAAGCTGGAGGACGGCGAGGTCAACATCATCGGCAACAACTTCGCCTTCATCAAGCCCTTCATGCAGGGCTTCGACCCGGAGCTGTTCGCCCAGTACGACGAGTCCGTCGTCAGCTTTTCCGAGCGCGTGCACGTGCCCACGCTGATCGGCATACTGGAGCGCGTGAAGGCCGAGGGCCTGCCGCTCAACCAGGCGCTGAAGGAGTCCGTCAAGCAGCTCATGCCCAAGCATGTGCTGGTGGACGACATCATCGCCTCCGTGTCCTACCAGTTCGGGCTGTTCCACGGCCTGGGCGAGGTGGACGACATCGACCACCTGGGCAACCGCCGCCTGCGCTCTGTGGGCGAGCTTCTGCAAAACCAGATCCGCGTGGGCCTCAGCCGCCTGGAGCGCGTGGTCAAGGAGCGCATGGCCATACATGGCCATACAGGACATCGACAAGGTGCGCCCGCAGGACCTCATCAACATCCGCCCGGTCTCCGCGGCCATCAAGGAGTTCTTCGGAAGCTCCCAGCTAAGCCAGTTCATGGACCAGCCGAACCCGCTTGCGGAGCTTACCCACAAGCGCCGCCTGTCGGCCCTGGGCCCCGGCGGCCTGAACCGCGAGCGCGCGAGCTTCGCGGTGCGCGACGTGCACTACAGCCATTACAGCCGCATCTGCCCCATTGAGACCCCCGAAGGTCCCAACATCGGCCTGATCGGCTCCCTGGCCACCTACGCGCGCATCAATGAATACGGCTTCATCGAGGCCCCCTACCGCAAGATCGACAAGGCCACCGGCGTCATCACCGACCAGATCGACTACATGACCGCCGACGAGGAGGACAAGTAC
>CADASI010000049.1 GCA_902790525.1 uncultured Eubacteriales bacterium | reverse complement strand
GAAAAACCCTGTTTTCGCAAGCATTGCCTCGGAAAGAAACCTTGTTTTACAGGGTTTTCCGAAGTAATGTATGCGGCAAAGTGAGGTTTTTCGAGGTCCTCTTGAGGGGAAGGTGGACCGCCGAAGGCGGGACGGATGAGGTGCCTATCCCACAACAAAACGTCAAGAACGAATAAACCCGCATTGTGAGGTGAGCGCGGATGAATGACAAGGTGTATACGCTGAACGAGATCAGGCGGATCGCGGAGCCCATCGCGTCGCGCTACGGCGTCGCCGCGCTCTACCTGTTCGGCTCCTATGCCCGGGGCGAGGCCACGCCGACCAGCGACCTGGACTTCCGCGTGGACCGGGGCGGGGTGACCGATATGCTTGCGCTGGGCGGCCTGTACAGCGACCTGGAGGAAGGCTTCGGGAAAAAGCTGGACGTGCTGACCACGCAGATGCTATCGCCCGCGTTCCTCAAAAGGATAAAGCCCGAGGAGGTGCTGATCTATGCCCGGCAATGAGCGGGAGAGGGCCGTCATCGAGCACATACTGCGCTATTGCCGCGAGATCGAAACCGCGCACAACGATTTCGGCCATTCGAGGGCGCGTTTTGACCGCAGCACCACCTATCAGAATGCAGTGTCCATGTGCATCCTGCAAATCGGGGAATTGGTCAACCATCTCTCCGAGGATTTCCAGGCCGCGCATGACGCGATTCCCTGGCGAAAGATACGGGGTATGCGCAATTATGTGGCCCACGAGTATGGCTCCATCGACTTCGACGTGGTCTGGTTTGTCTCAAACGACAGCATCCGTGAACTGAAAGCCTTCTGCGAGGAATATCTGCAATCATAGATCATGACCATACAGGAATATATCTCAAAACTGAAAAACGATCCATACTTCATGGACAACGTGACGAGCTGGCAGGTGATGCCCGCGCGCGAGGCGGTCTACGGGGCGTTCCCGGAGACGCTGGACGCCCGGGTGATCGGCGCGCTCAAAAACCGGGGGATCGAGAAGCCCTACATCCACCAGAGCCGCGCCATCGAAGCGGCGCTTCTGGGGCGGGACTTCGTGGTGGTGACGCCCACGGCCAGCGGCAAGACGCTGTGCTACAACGTGCCGGTGCTGGACGCCATCATGAAGGACGAGGCCAGCCGGGCGCTGTACCTGTTTCCGACCAAGGCGCTCTCCAGCGACCAGGTGGCGGAGCTGTACGCCATGATCCAGGACACCGGCGCGGACATCAAAGCCTACACCTACGACGGCGACACCCCCGCGCCGGCCCGCTCAGCCATCCGCCAGGCGGGACACGTGGTGGTCACCAACCCGGACATGCTGCACCAGGGCATACTGCCCAACCACACCAAGTGGGTGAAGCTGTTCGAGAACCTGAAATTCGTGGTGATCGACGAGATCCACGCCTACCGGGGCGTGTTCGGCTCGAACCTCGCAAACGTCATACGGCGCTTAAAGCGCATCTGCGATTTCTACGGCGCGCATCCCACCTTCATCTGCTGCTCGGCCACCATCCGCAACCCGAAGGCGCTGGCCGAGGAGATGACCGGGCGTCCCATGCTCTTGATCGACGAAAACGGCGCCCCGGCGGGGGAGCGGCATGTGGTGTTCTACAACCCGCCGGTGGTGAACCGGCAGCTCGGCATCCGCGCGGGGGCCATCCCCCAGACCCGCGACATCGCCGCGGACCTCTTGCGCGCGGGCATACAGAACATCGTGTTCGGGCGCTCCCGGCTGACCGTGGAGGTGCTGACGCGCTACCTCAAGGACATGGTGCGCGACCCGCTGGGCAACGCGGGCCGGGTGCGGGGCTACCGCGGCGGCTACCTGCCCACCCAGCGGCGGGAGATCGAGCGGGAGCTCCGGGCCGGGCGCATCACCACCGTAGTGTCCACCAACGCGCTGGAGCTGGGCATCGACATCGGCCAATTGGACGCCTGCGTGCTGTGCGGCTACCCCGGCACCATCGCCTCCACCTGGCAGCAGGCCGGGCGCGCCGGGCGGCGGGGGAGCGTGTCGCTTTTGATCGTGGTGGCGTCGTCCAACCCGCTTGACCAGTACATCATCACCCACCCGGAGTACTTCTTCATGCAGTCGCCGGAGCAGGCGCTGATCAACCCCAACAACCTCTACATCCTCCTGAACCACCTCAAGTGCGCCGCCTACGAGCTGCCCTTCGCGGAAGACGAGCTGTTCGAGGGCCTGGAGGACACGCCGGAGCTTCTTAACTACCTGAAGGACGAGCACATACTCCGGCAGGTGGCGGGCAAATACTACTGGATGGCAGAGGAGTTTCCTCAGGCGGGCATCAACCTGCGCAGCGCCACGGACCAGAACTTCCTGATCGTGGACATCACCGACCCCAAGAAGCACCGCGTGATCGGCGAGATGGACCGCTTTACGGTGCCGATGCTCTTGCACAAGTACGCCATCTACATGCACGAGGGCACCCAGTACCAGGTGGAGGAGCTGGACTTCGACGACAAGAAGGCCTACATCCGCCGCGTGGACGTGGGCTACTACACCGACGCCGACCTGACCACCAGCCTGAAGGTACTCGACGAGTTCGAGCGCGTGGACGAGGGGAGCATGGCCCGCGCCCGGGGCGAGGTGCTGACCTCCTCCATCGTCACGGTGTTCAAGAAGATCGCTTTCGACACCCACGAGAACCTGGGCTGGGGCCCGGTGACGCTGCCGGAGCTGGAGATGCAGACCACCGCGTGCTGGTGGGTGCTGCCGGAGGACATGGAGGCGCGCTACGAGCGGGAGCCCCTGAAGAACGCCATGGTGGGGCTTTCAAACCTGCTTCGGCACATCGCGCCCATGTACCTGATGTGCGCGCCCCAGGACATCCGCGTGGTGTACCACGTGAAGGACACCTTCACCGGGCGGCCGACCATCTATCTCTACGATTCGGTGCCGGGGGGCATCGGGCTGTCCGACAGGGTGTTTGAGATGGAGTACCGGCTGTTCGACCGGGCAAGGGAGCTGCTCAACAGCTGCCCCTGCGCGGACGGCTGCCCGAGCTGCATCGGCGCGACGGCGGGCGTCGGGGCAAAGCAGACGCTGCTTCGGATACTGGACGAACTGCCGAAGGGAAAAACCGACCAAAACATATAATTACAGACCGCGGTCTGTCAAAAGGAAAGGATGAATGACATGTCTGAACACGTCAAGGTGTATACCTCCGAGGATTTGAAGGGCGAGAAGCTGAACGGGCTCACGCTGGTGGACTTCTGGGCGACCTGGTGCGGCCCCTGCCGCATGGTCGCGCCCATCGTGGAGGAGCTGGCGGCGGAGACGCCGGACGTCACCTTCGCCAAGGTCGACGTGGACGAGAACCCCGACGTCGCCATGGGCCTGGGCATCACCAGCATCCCCACGCTGATGCTGTTCAAGGACGGCAAGCTGGTGGACCGGCTGATCGGCGCGCGCCCCAAGCAGGACATCAAGCAGATGATCGACGCGCACAGGTAAATCCCACATCGGCGCGGCGGGAGACCGCCGCAGATTTACTGTGCGCATACGGAGGATAGAGGATGTATCTGCATATCAAGAGGGCGATCGACTTCACGCTGTCGCTTCTGGCGCTGATCGTGCTGTCGCCGCTGATGCTCGCGCTGGCGCTGGTCGTCAAGCTGACCTCGCCCGGCCCGGTGCTGTTCAAGCAGAAGCGGGTGGGCATTCACAAGAAGCACTTCGTGATCTACAAATTCCGCACCATGCGCACGGACGCGCCCGGCGACAAGGCCACCCACCTTCTCAACGATGCCAAGAGCTACATCACTCCGGCGGGGGCCTTCCTGCGGAAGTCCTCGCTGGACGAGCTGCCCCAGCTGGTCAACATCATCAGGGGCGACATGGCCATCGTGGGCCCGCGCCCCGCGCTGTGGAACCAGTACGACCTGATCGCGGAGCGCGACAAGTACGGCGCCAACGACGTGCTGCCTGGGCTGACGGGCCTTGCGCAGGTGGACGGGCGCGACGAGCTGCCCATCCCGGAGAAGGCCCGGCGCGACGGCTACTACGCCAACCACATCTCCTTCGGGCTGGACGTGAAGCTCATACTGCGCACCTTCATCTCCGTGATACGTTTTGAGGGCGTCGTTGAGGGCGCGAAGGAGGATCGCAAATGAGGCGCGCGTGGCTGACGGTGGACCTCGAGGAATGGTACCATCTGGACTACCTGGACAAGCAGGCGTGCATGGCCACCGGCGTGCGGGTGATGCCGGACCTGTTCGAGTTTCTGGACCTGCTGGACGAGGAGGGCGTCAAGGCCACCTTCTTCTGCGTGGCGGAGGTGGCGGAGGAGAACGCCGACATCCTGATGGAGCTACTGCGCCGGGGCCACGCTCTGGGCTGCCACGGGCTGGATCACACCCGGCTGACGGACAAGAGCGTGGCACAGTTCCAGGAGGAGACCATCGTCGCGCGGCGCATGATCGAAAAGGCCACGGGGCGCCCGGTCAACGGCTACCGCGCGTCCTGCTTCACCATGGAGCGCGACAAGCTGGAGGCGCTTCGGGCGCTGGGCTTCACCTACGATTCCAGCAAGATACTGTTTGCCCAGCATCCGCTTTATCGAAACCTCGACCTCGCGGGCTTTGAGAAGCCGGAGGACCTGGTCTATGCGGACGGGGACTTCACCGAATACGAGATCCCCACGCTGAACATCGGCAAATATTCGCTGCCCATATCCGGCGGCGGCTACATGCGGCTCTTCCCGTACTGGCTGTTGAAGCTGTTGCTTCGGCTGTATGAGAAGCAGCATCAGAACTTCACCATCTACGTGCATCCCTTTGAATTGACCCGGCGGGCGCTGCCGCTTCCGAAGGACCTGGGCTTCATGACCCGCTTCCGCTGCCTGGTGGGCCGGAGGGGCAATCTCAAAAAGCTCAGGAAGGTCATACGCTATCTGAAAAAGCGCGGCGCGCGCTTTGAGACACTGGAACAGGATCGGAAGGAGCGAGGGCTCGAATGACCCATGCGATACTGCTGACCGGCGCGTCCGGCATGCTGGGTCGCCGGACGGCCATGGCGCTGTGCGCGCGGGGGCATCGGGTGTTCGGCGTGGACCTGGCCCCGGCGCAGTGCGACCACCCCAACTACACCCACGTGCGGTGCGACCTGACGAAGCCCGCGGAGGTGTCGGCGCTGTTCGACGCCCACCCCGTGGACCGGGTGATCCACCTGGCGGCGCTGGCCCACGTGACCAACGAGACCGACCTGGGCTGGAACCGCTACTTCCGCCTGAACGTGCTCATCAGCCACCATATCTTTGAAAACGCGGGAAAGCGCGGCATTCCCGTGTTCTTTTCGAGCACCGTGGACGTCTACGGCATGAACCCGCTGACCATCTCCGAGGATACGCCCTTCGACCCCACCGGCGGCTACGCGAAATCGAAGGCGCTGGCGGAGAAGCGGCTGTATGAATTGATGGGGAAGACCCCGTTCATGGTGGCGCGCTTCGCGCCGGTGTACACCGAGGACGATCACCACGACATCCAGAAGCGCTACTACCTCAAATATCCGAAACTGGCCTTCCGGGTGGGCAAGGGCACGCGGTATCACTTCCTGGCCATCGCGCGGGCCGTCGAGGCCATCTGCGCATGGGCCGACCGGGACGCGGCCCCGCGGGGCGCGGCGATATTCGCCGACGAGGCGGTCATGGACTCCGCCCAACTGATCGAAAAGGAGCAGGCCGAGGGCCGCGCGAAGCGGGTGCTCCGGCTGCCGGAGTTCACGCGGAAGATGGGCTTGTTTATCGCAAAGCGCTGCCCGGCGATGCTCAGGCTCAACATCACCAAGGTATTAACGCCCCAGCAATTCGACCTGACCGTCGGCGAGCGCTTTTTAAAGGGTGGCGACCCCGCGCCCTACCGGCCCCAGCCGCAGGATCTGCGCGGCGTGCGGGTGCTCCTGCTGGAGGGCTTTGCCCGACAGAGCCTGGCGCTGATCGCGGGGCTCAGGAAGCTGGGCTGCCACGTGACCACCTATAATACCTCCAAGCTGGACGTGGGCTATGCCTCGCGGCTTCCGGACGTCAGACTGATCGAGCCCTGGGACCGCAGCGACGAGGACGCCTCCTTCGAGGCGCTGATGAACGTGCTTCGGCTCGACTCCTACGACGTGGTGATCCCCACCACGGATTTCTCCGCCCGGCTGCTGGCCGACCACATCGACGAGATCTCCCTCTACGCCCACCCGGCGGAGAACGGCCCGGGGCTGTTCTACCGGGTGATGAACAAGCAGCAGACCATGCGCTACTGCGACCTGGCCGACGTGCCGCACCCCAAAACCTGGTACGACATGGACTGCGCCGAGGACGTGATCGCGGCGGGCATCGAGTACCCGTTCGTCATCAAGCCGCGCATCGGCTACGGCGGCATCGGGTTCAGGGTCATCAAGGACGAGGCGGAGCTTCGCAGGCGCTACGATCGCGCCATGCGCAAGAACGGGCCCATGCTGGCCCAGGAGTACATCCCCCAGACCGGCGGGCAGTTCCAGTGCCAGGTGTTCATGGACGAAAGCGGCGAGGCCGCCAGCGCGGTGCTGTTCGACAAGACCCGCTGGTATCCCGTGGCCGGGGGCTCGAGCTGCTGCAACACCACGCGGCACGATAAGAGGATCGTGTCGGACTGCGTGCGGCTTCTGAAGACCATCGGCTGGCGGGGCTACGCCGACGTGGACCTGATACTGGACCCCCGCGACGGCTTGGCCAAGGTGATGGAGGTCAATCCCCGGGCCACCGGCGGGGTGAAGATCGTGTTCCTCGCCGGGGTGGACGCCGCGCGGCAGATCGTGGAGCTGGCGCTGGGCCTGCCGGTGACCCACTATCCCGAGTACCGGGACGGCGTGCGGCTTCGGTTCATGCACACGGACCTTCTGTGGTTCATACAGTCGCCCGACCGCTTCAAAACCCGCCCCTGCTGGTTTGACTTCCGGCACACCGCGGACATGATATTCTCCCTGCGGGACCCCTGGCCGTGGGTGACCTTCACCGTGCAGGGGCTGCGCAAGCGCAAGGCGGAAATGGCCAAGCGCTCATGAAAGGAATGACAACATGGCGGACGTCACCGTAATCATACTGACGCGCAACGAGGCGGTCAACCTGCCGGCGTGCCTTGCATCGCTGGAGGGCTTCGCCGCGCGGGTGGTGGTGGTGGACAGCGGCTCCACCGATGAAACCCGCGACATCGCGCGGCGTTGGGGCGCGGAGGTGCTCGAGCATCCCTTTGAAAACTACGCCCGGCAGTTCAACTGGGGCCTGGACCACGCGGACATCCGCACCGGCTGGACGATGCGTCTGGACGCCGACGAGCGCCTGACCCCGGCGCTGTGCGCGGAGCTCGAGGGCCTGATGGCCGAGCACGCCTCGGACGAGGTCAACGGCGTGGTGATGTGCGCGTGGCTGTACTTCATGGGGCGCAGGCTTGCCCACGCCCGGAACATGAAGCGCAAGCTGATGCTGTTCAAGACCGGCGTCGGGCGCATCGAGGACCGGCACATGGACGAGCACACATTGTTGAGCCGGGGCACCTCGGTGGACGCGAGGGAGAAGTTTTTGCACTACGACTACAAGGACATGAACCACTACATCAACAAGCTCAACTGGTACGCGGGCCGCGAGGTGCGGGACTACTTCGCCCACGTCGAGGGCACCGAGAAGACCGGCGCACTGGACGGCATGAACCAGGACATGCGCAACCGCAAGTTCGGGTTCTACTACCGGCTGCCGATGTTCTTCCGCTGCTGGCTGATGTTCGTGTATTCGTATGTCTTCCGGGGCGGCTTCCTGGACGGCAGGGAGGGCTTTCTGTACCACTACATGTACCACCGCTTCTACCGCACGCTGGTGGACGCCAAGATCTACGAGCACATGAAGACCGGCAAGCCCTACGAGACGCTGGGCGCGCTGAAGGACTGATTTCCCGCATAGGCTGTTATGGGGAGGCTTGAACGTGAATTTCATTGAAATATTGAAGGCGATGCTGTTCGGCGTCGTCGAGGGCATCACCGAGTGGCTGCCGGTGTCCAGCACCGGCCACATGATACTGTTGAACGAATTCGTGCCGCTGAAGGTCAGCCCGGAGTTCTACGACCTGTTCGAGGTGGTCATACAGCTCGGCGCGGCGCTGGCGGTGCTGATACTGTTCTTTAACCAGGTGTGGCCCTTCGGCAAAAGGGACAACCGGTATCCGCTGGCAAGGACGGGCATCCTTTCATGGGTGAAGCGGGACAAGATCGGGATGTGGATCAAGATCATCATCGCCTGCATCCCCGCCATCATCGTGGGCCTGCTCTTTGACGACGCGCTCAACGCGCTGTTCTACGGCCCGGTGTGCGTGGCGGTGATGCTGATCGTGGTGGGCGCGGCGTTCATACTCGTGGAGAACCTGCGCTACGGCAAAAAGCCCGCGATCCGCTCGATCAGGCGGCTTGACTACGGCACCGCCGCCGTCATCGGCCTGTTTCAGATGGTCGCGGCCATCTTCCCGGGCACCTCACGCTCCGGCGCGACCATCATCGGCGCGCTGCTGCTGGGCGTGTCCCGCAGGGTGGGCGTGGAATTCACGTTCTATCTGGCCATACCGGTGATGTTCGGCGCGAGCCTTTTGAAGATCGTGAAGTATTCAGGCGCGCTGGCCGCGCAGGAGGTCGCCATACTGATCACCGGCATGCTGGTGGCCTTCGCCGTTTCGATGCTGGTCATCCGGAAGCTGCTCAACTACATCAAGACCCACGATTTCAAGGCCATCGGCTGGTACCGCATCGCCCTGGGCGCGCTGGTGCTGGTCTATTTCCTGCTGATCAAGCGGTCTGTCTGAAACTTGGAGGGCAGGATATGACGCGCTGGACGGACGAACAGCTTGAGGCGATCGAGGATCGCGGCCACAGCATACTGCTCTCGGCGGCGGCGGGCTCGGGCAAGACCACGGTGCTGGTGGAGCGCGTGTTGCGGCTGATTCAGGAGGACGGCGCGGACGTAGACCGCATGCTGGTGGTAACCTTCACCCGCGCGGCGGCCTCCGACATGCGCGCGAAGCTGTCCAAAAGGCTGAGCGAGCGGGCCGCCATGGGCGACGCCCGCTGCCGGGAGCAGCTGATGCGGCTGGACCGGGCCAGCATCAGCACGCTGCACGCCTTCTGCGCCGACTTCCTGCGCACCAACTTCGAGGCCGCCGGGGTGGACCCCGCCTTCCGGGTGATGGACGACGCGCTGTCCGACCGGCTTCGCCAGGCCGCGCTGGACGAGGCGCTGGAGGCGGCCTACACCGGCGCCGCGCCCGACGCCGAGCCCCCGGAGGACGGTCCCGCCCCGGCCCGCCCGCGGGAGGAGCTGCTGACGCTGGACTACGGCCGCGGGCCCTCCGGCGTGCGCGCCGCGGTGGAGGCGCTGTTCGACCGGCTGGAGGACCGCCCGGACCCCGAGGCGTGGCTCGCGCGCGCCGCACGGTGCGACGACGAGGCGCTCACCCTCTGGCAGGACGAATTGAAGGACGCCGCCCGGCGCTGCATCGGCACCGCGGTGGTGCAGCTCAGGCAGGCGCTGAACGTCACCGGCTGCCCGGTGAGCTACGACAGCGCCCTGCGGCTGGATATCGCCGCTCTCATGGAGCTTCAAAGGCAGGACGATTACGATCAATTATCCCGGGGCATCGCCGAATTCAAGCTCACTACCGCCCGGAAGGACAGGCAGAGCGACCCGGACGCGGTGGAGGCGGTGAAGCGCCTGCGGGACGCCGCCAAGCGGGCGCTTTCGGAGGCGCGCATCACCGAGCTGCCGCTCACGACCGCGCGGGAGGACGCCCGGCGGCTGTCCGGGCAGATTAACACGCTGTCCGAAATCGCGCTGAACGCCCGGGCGCTGTACACCAAAAAGAAGGACGAGCAGGCGGGGCTGACCTACGCCGATCTGGAGCGCCGCACGCTGGACGCCCTCAAAAACCCGGACGTGGCGCGGCTGGCCCGGGAGCGCTACGACTACATCTTCGTGGACGAGTACCAGGACACCTCGGACATCCAGGAGGCCATCGTGTCCGCCATCCGCAGGCCGGACAACCTGTTCATGGTGGGGGACGTGAAGCAGTCCATCTACCGCTTCCGGCTGGCGGAGCCTCGTCTGTTTCTGGAGAAATATGCTGCCTACCGCCGTGGCGAGGGCGGGCGGCTGATGCCGCTGACCCGCAACTTCCGCTCCCGCCGGGGCATACTGGACTTCGTGAACATGGTGTTCGAGCGGGTCATGACCGGCGGCGATTCGGAGATCGTCTACGACCGGCTGGCGCGTCTGAACCCCGGGAGCCCGGATGAGCCCGCCTCCGACGCGCCCGACGTGGACATCCGGCTGATCGAGAGCGCCGCCGCCCCGGAGGGCGAAGCGGACGAGGCCATCGCCGAGATGAAGGGCGCGGAGCTGGAGGCGGCGCTGATCGCCCGGACCATCCGGGACATGATGCGCGCCGACGGCACCCTGCGCTACCGGGATTTCGCCATACTGACGCGCTCGAAGTCCGCCCCCTTCGCGGCGATGATGCCGATACTGATGTCCGCGGGCATCCCGGCTTACGCCGACGGGGCCGCGGGCTACTACGAGTCGGTGGAGATCGCCTGGGCGCTGTCGATGCTCCGGCTGCTGGACAACCGGCGGCTGGACGTGGAGCTGATCGGCATACTGCGAAGCCCGGTCGTGGGCCTGTCCGCCGACGCGCTGGCAAGGGTGCGCATCGCCTATCGCAACGTGCCCTATTGCGACGCCGCCGCGGCCTACGCCGAGGAACAGTCCGACGACATCGCCTTAACGCTCCGGCGCTTCTTTGACCGCTATGCCCTGTGGCGGCTCAAGTCCGAGAGCCTGTCCCTGGGGGAATTCGTGCGGCTGGTGCTGGATGAAAGCGGCTTTTACACCTACGTGGGGGCGCTGCCCGGCGGCGCGCAGCGGCAGGCGAACCTGGACCAGTTCGTGGTGTCCGCGAACAGGTTCGATCAGGAGCAGTCCGGGTCGCTGTCCCGCTTTTTGCGCTACACCGAGCACCTGCGCGCCCGGGGCGACGGCGACGCCGCCCACCTGCTCAATGAGAACGACGACGTGGTGCGGATGATGACCGTCCACAAGTCGAAGGGACTGGAGTTCAAGGTGGTGTTCGGGGCACAGCTCAACAAGCGGTTCTGGGTGGAGAAATCCTCCGCGCCGCTATTGACCCACCGGGACCTGGGCGTGGGCATGCAGTACGTGGACCCCGAGCTGCGCACCCGGCGGCTGACGCTGCCCCAGGCGGCCATCATCGAGCGCGGCAAGCGGGAGAACGCCGCCGAGGAGCTGCGCATACTCTACGTGCTGCTGACCCGCGCCCGGCAGAGGCTGGTGCTGGTGGGCACGGCGCGGGACGCCGACGCCGCTTCAAAGCGCTGGCGGGCGCTGGCCGACGTGCCCTTCGCGGCGTCCAGCCACCTGGACGTGATCATGGCCGCGCGACAGGCGGCGCAGGCCGAGGGGCGGGAGGTGTTCTCCACCCTCGAATGGACCCGGCCCGGGGCGCTAGCCCCCGAGGCGCTGCCCGACGACATGGGCGCGGGGGAGACCCTCGCGCGCATACTGGCCGCGCCGGAGCAATACGCCGACGACGCGCTGAGGGCGCAGATGGCCTGGGCGTACCCGAACCCGGAGGACGCCCGCAAGCCGCTCAAGCTGACGGCGTCAGGGCTGCTTCGCGAGCTGGAGGGCCCGGAGGCGATCCCCGCGCTGACCGAGCGCCCGCAGTTCATGGCCGGGGACGCAAGGCACATGACCGGCGCGGAGCGCGGCACGGCCTACCACCGCGCCATGCAGCTGATCGACCTTGTGGCGCTGGACGGGCTGGACGGCGGGTCGCTGACCCGGGCCGTGGCGGCGCAGCTCGACGACTTCGCCGCGCGGAGGCTCATGACGCCCGTGCAGCGGGAGGCCGTGGCGCCCGGCGTGCTGGCGCGGTTCCTGTCCGGCGACATGGGCCTGCGCCTGCGCCGCGCGCAGACCGTGCGGCGCGAGTGGCCCTTCAACGTGTCCATGAAGATCGCCGAGGCG
This sequence comes from uncultured Eubacteriales bacterium, assembly GCA_902790525.1. Lineage (GTDB taxonomy): Bacteria > Bacillota > Clostridia > Christensenellales > Aristaeellaceae > UBA2862. The sequence goes on along the minus strand of CADASI010000049.1, from coordinate 4,447 downwards.
CTCACCGACCGGGAGATGGGGGACGCGCGATTCCCGGACGAGGAATTGCTGGTGCAGGGCAGCATCGACTGCTGCTTTATAGAGGACGGACAGTGGGTGCTCTTGGACTATAAGACCGACCGCGCCGACGATCCCGACGCCCTGCGCGAACACTATCGCGCCCAGCTCGGACTGTATGCCCTCGCGCTCGAGCGCATCACCAGGATGCCCGTCAAACAGCGCACGCTGTGCCTGATCGGGCAGGGAAAGACGCTGGAGGTGTAATGAAAGGGATTATCGTAAAAACGTATATGGATTCATGAAACCTGCGTAGGGGCGCCGATGCGGCGCCCGCCAGGGTACGTAACGCAACGTACTACACGGCGGGCGGCGCGTCGCCGCCCCTACGACATGCACAGGTTCGAACACAGGTTATGGTTTTTGTGTCAATAGTGTTTATACTTTTTCGCGACTCATCAAGGTTTCTTTCAGTATCGGGATGTCCTCTGTGACGGTCTTATAGACGTCCTCAAAGTCAATCAGCCCATATTGATGGGCAGCGATGTTGCGGAAGCCCCGGATGGCTTTCCACGGAATGCCGGGCATGGACTCGAGATAGCTGTCCGTGAACACAGAGAACCGTCCCCTTTCCTCATGCCCCATAGATATGCACCGTCCTGTCAATCGTCAATCCGTCGCCCTGCTTTCGGGGCAGCTTCACGATATCCACATCGAGCTTCAACAGTTCGGAGACCGTTTCGCGAAAACCGCAGATGTGCATCAGCGAGGTGGGATTTTCTGAAAACTCGACCAGGAAGTCGACGTCGCTGTTTTCGTCCGCGGTTCCGCAGGCGTAGGAACCGAACAATTCAACGCGCTTGACGGGATACTGCGCGGCGGCGGTCCTGACGGCCTCCTGGATCATCTCCAGCGTAGGCATCACCGAAACCTCCCTGTGAATATACAGATAAAGCCGTTTGCAATCACAAACGGCTTTGGCAGGGGCAGAAGGATTCGAACCCTCAACAAAGGTTTTGGAGACCCACGTGTTACCATTACACCATGCCCCTATGAGCTTCCGAACAGGTTACATTATACCCAACCGGGCGCAAAAAGTCAATAGCTTCACACGGATTTATCAAAGGGCGGGCGGCTATTCTTCAAACATCTCCCGGATTTTGAGCCGGGCGCGATAGACGTCGTTGCGGGCATAGCCCTGTTCAAGCGCGGCCTCGGCGGCGTCCGGCAGGTCCATATCGTCGAGCATGCGGGAGAGCATGAAGGCGGCAACGTCGGGCCGGGCGGCGGGGGCCTCAAGCGGCGGCAGCATGGAGATGTCCGCGGCGAGGCAGTATTCGCCCTTCTCCACGCCGGGATTGGCGCGGAGCTGATTGAGCACCTCCGGCGCGGGGCCGCGGTAGAGGCGCTCGAAGCGCTTGGTGAGGTCGCTGCACACGCACAGCAGGCACTCCGGCCACTTTTCGGCGAGGCGTTCCACGAGGTCGACGATCCTGTGCGGCGATTCGTACAGCACGAACACGGGTATCACGGCGCGGCGTATGGCGTCCAGCTTGTCGTTGAGCGCCTTTTTCTCCCGGGGCAGGAAGCCGAAGAAGGCGAATTCCCGGGCGTCAAAGCCGGAGGCGGACAGGCAGGTGACCGCCGCCGAGGGCCCGCACACGGGCGCCACCGGGATGCCGGCCTCCCAGCACGCGCGCACCAGCAGGTGGCCGGGATCGGAGATGCCGGGCGTGCCGGCGTCGCAGGTCAGCGCCACGGTCAGGTCCTCCGACAGCATGCGCGAGACGATCTGCGGGGCCTTGGCGTCCTCGTTGTGCCGGTGGCAGGAGACCATGGGCCGGTGCAGGTCGAAGTGGTTCATGAGCTTCATCGTCACCCGGGTGTCCTCGGCGGCGATCAGGTCGGCGGCCTCCAGCGCCTCGCGCATGCGGGGCGTCAGGTCGTTCAGGTTTCCGATGGGCGTGGCCACCACGTACAGCTTGGGCATGGCGTTGACTCCTTTAATCGGTGAGATCGTCGGTCAGGGTGATTCAAGGGTTCTCTCAGGCATCGCTCATGCGCGGGATCAGCGCCTCGAGGGCGTCGCAAAACCCCGGCATGTCCCGCCGCATCCGCACGAGGCGGCCTTCCCTGCCGACAAAGACGTGCTCGGACTGACCTTCAAACACCACCGCGCCGTCCGAGCACCGGCGCATCTCATAGCCGATGGTCAGCACCACGCCGTTGAAGGCCCTGACCGACACGGCGATGTCGACCGAATCCCCGAAGGCGCAGGGCTTTTTGTACGCGCACTGCATCGCGCGCACCGGCGAGGCCACGCCCTCCGCCTCCATTCGGGCGTAGGGATAGCCGAGCTGGTCCATGAAGTCGATGCGGGCCTCCTCCATCCAGTGGATGTAGTTGGCGTGGTGGACGATGCCCATGCCGTCCGTCTCATAGTACTGAACCCTGCGTCGGTACGGATTCATGCCGCGATTCCTCCAGTATAAAGTACAACTCGTTTTCCGTCTCAAACGTTCCGGCGACTGACCGCGCCGCGCTCAGGTGGGCCGCCATCCAGTCGGCATAGTGCGCCGCCATGCCCACGTTCCGACCCCCCAGCGTGCGGGTGGGGAAGGAGGCGACGATGAACGCGGCGTTTACGGCGTCCATCGCCCGCGCCGCCGCGCCGGACCGCTGGCGCTCCAGCAGGGGCAGCAGCTTGAGCATCAGCGCAACGTCGTAACGCTTATCGGGGATGCCGCCATCGCACAGCAGGTCGGCGCAGACCGCCCGGACGGGCGCGCCGCAGGAGGCCGCGAAGCCGTTGACGAGGCCCACGGCGGCGGCGGAGATGTCGACGCCCGTGACGTCATGGCCCCGCGCCCCCAGGTAGATCGGGTTGATGCCGCAGGCCAGGTCGAGCACGCGGGCGGGCTTGCCGGTGATGTCAAAGATGCGCCCGTACAGCGCGTCCATGGCGCGAAGCGGCAGGCGCTCCCGGGTGGAGGCGTGCCGCCGGAGCGCCTCGGCGAGCAGGGCGTCCGGGCGCTCGAGTACGGCCCAGTCGCGCAGGCTGTCCGCGCAGGCGGCGGCGTCGGCGGGGGTCAAAAACGCCCCGGTGATGCCGTGCAGCGCCTCCCGGGCGGCCTTGTCGGCGTCCTTCGGCTTTTTGTATTTGGCTTCGCACGCCGCCCAGACGCGGCGCACGGTGTCCGGGCACACGTCACGATATTTCTTCGATTGAAGCAGCTTGTCCAGATAATCCCTATTCATGCTGCAACAGCTCCATCAGACGTCCGTAGAAGCGCAGGTTGTGCGCCGTGGCCAGCCGCAGGGCGTAGGGATCGCCCACCTTGAACAGGTGGTGCAGGTAGGCCCGGGAGTGGTTTCGGCACAGCAGGCAGTCGCAGTGTTCGTCCACCGGGGCGGCGTCGCGGCGGTGGTCGTCGTCCAGTATGTACAGGAATTTGTAGAACTTGCCGTCGGCGCGGCGCACGCCCTCGGGGGTGTCCATGCCGGGGACCCAGGTGTAGAGCCGCTGGTGGCGCGCCTCGCGGGTGGGGATCACGCAGTCGAACAGGCCGTAGCCCATGTCCACCAGCGCGGCGATCTCCTCCGGCCGGCCCAGACCCATGGCGTACTTGACCTTGTGGTCGGGCATGGCGTCCGCGGCCATCCTGAGGATGTCCAGGCGGAAGTTGCCGTTCTGGTCCAGCGGCCAGCCGCCGAAGCCGTAGCCGTCGAAGCCGATTGCCTCCAGCCGCCGAGCGCACTCCAGGCGCAGGTCCGGGTCCGCGCCGCCCTGCACGATGCCGAACAGCTTGGGCTTTTTGTCCATCCGCGCGGACAGCTTGTCGAACTCCGCCCGGCAGCGCTCCCCCCAGCGCACCGTCAGCTCCACGCTGCGGCGCTGCACGTCCATGGGGTCGTCCGGGTGCGTGCACATGTCCAGCGCCATCATGATATCCGAGCCGTACTGGAACTGCACCTGCATGCACTTTTCCGGGGTGAACGTCAGCTTTTCGCGGCCCTGGTCGGGGCGGAAGATGATCTCCTTTTCCCGGATCTCGCCGTAGGCCGGGTTTTCCCGGATCAGCGAATAGAGCTGGAACCCGCCGGAGTCGGTGAGTATCGCGCCCCTGTACCCGGTGAAGCCGTGCAGCCCGCCGAGGGCCTTGATCAGCTTCGCGCCGGGCTTGGTCATCAGGTGGTAGCTGTTCATCTCGCAGCCGTGAAGCCCCGCTGCATAAACGTCCTCAAACGCCCCCGCGCGAATCGCGCCGTAGGTGGCGTCGGGGAAGAAGGCGGGGAGGGCAAGGGTGCCGGAGGGCGTATCAAGATTATTCATTGAAGCTCCTTCGGAATGAATTAGGAATTAGAGTGTGTTTCTAAAATGCCTGAAGCGCATTTTCGGCGTCTTTGGCTGCATTTCTGCGTTGATTTCCCTTGACTTAGCCCCACTAAG
>CADASI010000048.1 GCA_902790525.1 uncultured Eubacteriales bacterium | reverse complement strand
TTCCCGATACCACGAACCCAACGTAGGGACGCCCCATGGGGCGTCCGCGGACGCGCCGTGGCGCGTCCCTACGAACGAATGTCACCTTTTTGAAATGATTTCTTCATTCATGCGTGAGCCCTGGTTAACTGTGATCCCGCCGTTTATTTTCAAAAGGGTCTGTGCAAATCCTCCAAACCGTGCTATAATAAACTGAATAAAGATTTGATTAACGGAGGCAAAGCCTTGACTTCCAACGGTCCCTATCGCGCGACGGGCGGCAGGCTGGCGCTGGGCATCGTGCTGGCGCTTCTCGTGGGCGCGCTGACGCCGCTTCTCACGGTGCTTGAGATGTCCGTACTGATGCCGGTGGTACTGCCGGGCGGCGTGTTCATGGTGTTTCTGTTCTGCTACGCGGGGCCGCTTCCGGCGTGGCTGTTCACGATCGTGCACCTGGCCGCGGCGGGCGCATTGCTGGGCGAGCATTTCCTGCTGATGCTGCTGGTCTCGGGCACGGTCCCGGCGCTTCTGTGCATGCGCATGATCGCGCTGAAACGGCCCTTCTTCGAGCAGATGAAGCTCGGCGTCGCGGCGTTTCTGGGCGGCATGCTCCTGGCGGTGACCATCGCCTACTTGAGCTTCGGCGGCAACATGATCGAGCGCGTGGCGGACACGCTGAAGGCCCAGTTCGCGCTGATGCCGGACGCCTTCTTTACACCGTTTGTGGACATGATCAACTCCGCGATGTCCACAGGCATCCCCGGCGTCAAGGTCATGACGGTACAGAGCTACCGCGCCCAGGTCAGCGGCATACTGGATCTGATGTCCGAGGTCTACCAGCAGTCCCTGCCGGGGGCGCTGCTCTCCGGCGCGGCGCTGACCGGGGTGCTGTCGGTGCTGTGGGGCAACTGGCTCCAGGCCCGCCATGGTCTGGCCACCAACGAAAGCTACGTCGGCCCCACCCGGTGGTTTTTGCCCCGCAACGTGACGCTGGGGCTGACGCTCATGTGGGTCGCGGCCTTCATACTCTCCCAGACCGGTTACGCCCAGGGCGAGACCGTCTACTACACCGTGTACAGCCTGGCGTCGCTGGCCTTCTTCATACAGGCGCTGGGGGCGCTGGACCGCTTCTTCTTCCGGCGCGGTACGCCCGACGGCCGGCGCAGGGCGCTGCTCGTCATCGCCCTGATACTGGGGCTTCTGTTCCGGTTCATCAACACGCTTCTCTTCGCCATCGGCGCGGGCTCGGCGCTGTTCGGCTCCCACGGGGCCTTCCGCCGCCCCCTGCCCAGCGGCAACGACGACGATACACAGCAATAGGAGGTAACGACTATGAAGGTGATACTGCTCAAGGACATCCAGGGCACCGGCAAGAAGGACCAGATCCTCGAGATCTCCGACGGCTACGCCCGCAACTACCTGCTGCCCCGCAAGATGGCGAAGGAGGCCACCGCCGAGGCCGTGAACGCGCTGGAGAAGTCCAAGGGCGCGGACCGGCACCGCCAGGAGGTGCGCCGCCAGGAGGCCGAGGTCAAGGCGCGGGAGCTCAAGGGCAAGGTGATCCAGATCGAGGCCCGGGGCGGCGAGAACGGCAAGCTGTTCGGCGCGGTGACCACCGACCAGATCGCCGCGGCCCTCAAGGCCCAGCACGGCGTGGACGTGGACCGGCGCAAGCTGGAGCTGGAGGAGCCCATCAAGAACGCCGGGCAGTTCTTCGTCAACCTCAAGCTGGTGGCGGGCATCAACACCCGGATGATCGTCAACGTGCGGGTGGCCGCCAAGTAAGCCATGGAACAGCAGTACATACCGTCGGCGGAAGAAGCCCGCGCCATGCCCTGCCACCCGGAATCCGAGCGCAGCGTGCTGGGCGCGATGCTCCGCTCCCGCGAGGCCGCCCTGCTGGCCGTGGAGAACCTGCGGCCGGATGATTTCTACGATCCCGCCAACCGCGAGATCTATTCCGCCATGCAGGCCATGTCCGCCCAGTCCCGGCCCATCGACCTGGTGACGCTGGACGAGGAGCTCACCCGCCGGGGCAAGCTGGACGCCGTGGGCGGCGCGGCCTACCTGGTCGAGCTCTCCCGCAGCGTGCCCTCCGCCGCCAACATACAGGCCTACATCCGCATCGTGGACGAAAAGTCCACTCTGCGAAAGCTCATCGCCGCGGCGGAGACCATCCTCCGGGACTGCTACGCCGGCGAGACCGAGACGCAGGACATCCTGGAGGCCGCCGAGAAGGCCATCTACAACATCACCATGCGCAAGGGCGGCGAGGAATTGCAGGCCATCCAGCCGGTACTGATCGCCACCTTTGAGAAAATCGAACAGCTCGTCAAGAACCACGGGCGCATCGAGGGCGTGCCCACCGGCTACACCGAGCTGGACGACCTGCTCACCGGCCTGCATCCCGGCGAGCTGGTGCTGGTGGCCGGGCGTCCCGCCATGGGCAAGACCTCTATCGGCATGAACTTCGTCGAAAACGCCGCCATACGCGCCGGCCGGAAGGCCGCCGTGTTCTCGCTGGAGATGCCCGCCGAGCAGCTCGCCATGCGCATGCTGTGCACCGAGGCCCGCGTGAACATGCAGAACGTGCGCCGGGGCCAGATCGGCGACGACGAGTGGGAGCGCCTGTGCGACGCGCTGGTGAGCATCGGCCCGGCGTCCATACACATCGACTGCACCCCGGGCATCACCGTGCCGGAGCTTCGCTCCAAAGCCCGCAGGCTCCAGTTGGAGCACGGGCTGGACGTCATCATGATCGACTACCTGTCGCTGATGTCCGCCACGGGCCGCTTCGGCAGCCGCCAGGAGGAGGTCTCCCAGATCTCCCGCACCTTAAAGGGCCTGGCGCTGGAGCTGGGCGTGCCCGTCATCGCGCTCCAGCAGCTCTCCCGCGCCCCCACGGGCCGCGCCAACCACCGCCCGCTTCTGTCGGACATCCGCGAATCCGGCGCCATCGAGCAGGACGCCGACGTGGTCATGTTCATCCACCGCGAGGAGTACTACAACCCCGACACCCCCGACAAGGGCATCGCCGAGCTCATCATCGCCAAGCAGAGAAACGGCGCGCTGGGCACGGTCAAGCTGGGCTGGAAGGGCGAGTACACCTGGTTTACCGACCTCTCCCCCCATGCCAGGGAGGCTGTGCAGCAATCGTCATGAAGGAACTGTTCAGTTCTTTCTGCGAATTGTAATTTGTCAGCAAGAGGGAACAGGGAATAGGGAACAGGGAACAGGAAGTGCCGCTACCGCCGTTCCTGGTGAAAGCATTGAAAATACAGGGCGGCAGCAGCTATTCCTGTTCCCTGTTCCCTGCTCCCTGTTCCCTCCCCCTTCCCCCAACAACTTCCCGTTTTTCGAGAGGACTGAACAATTTCGTCATGAAAAACTACGTCGAATTTCCCGTAAAGGACGGCGTGCTGCGGCTGGAGGCCGTGTACGACGGCGTCATACGCTGCGTGCAGACGCTCAACGCGCCGGTGTGCCCGCCGTCCGGGCTGATCGTCCCGGCCCCCGCGCCGGACTTTCCTATTGAATTGAAGCCGGACGGCATCGTCTCCGGCCGCCTGCGCGCCGCCGTCTGCCCCGACACCGGCTTCATCACCTGGTCCGAGGCGGACACCGGGCGGACGCTTTTGCGCGAGGCCGGCCACATGCTCTCGGAGCAGACCGTGATCCGCTACACCACCGGCGGCGAGGCCCCCGTGGTGGAGCGCGTCAAGACCGTGGACGGCGAGCGCAACTTCATCAAAAACCTCACCCCGGTGGCCGACCGTACCGACTGCCGGGCGAAGCTGTGCTTTGACTTCGCCCCGGACGAGGGCGTCTTCGGCCTGGGCCAGGGCGAGGAGGGCGTGTGGAACTGGCGGCATCAGAACCAGTACCTCTACCAGCACAACATGCGCATCCCCATGCCCTTCTTCCTGTCCGACCGGGGCTACGGGGTGCTGGTCGACTGCGGCAGCCTCATGACCTTCCAGGACGACATAAACGGCTGCTACCTGTTCATGGACGCCGTGCCCCAGCTGGACTACTACGTCATCACCGGCGACAGCTTTGACGCCATCATCGCCAGGCTGCGCAGGCTCACGGGCAGGGCGGCGCTGCTGCCCAAGTGGGCCTTCGGCTACATACAGTCGAAGGAGCGCTACAGGACCGCGGCGGAGCTTTCGGACGTGGTGCGCCGCTACCGCGAACTGGGCGTGCCGCTGGACGGCGTGGTGCAGGACTGGCACACCTGGGTGGAGGATCACTGGGGCGAAAAGCGCGTGGACAGGGCCCGCTACGGCGACCTCCGGCAGCGCATGGACGAGATCCACGCCCTGCACGCCCACGCCATGGTGTCCGTGTGGCCCAACATGAACACCGGCACCGCGGACTGGGAGGACTTCCACCGCGCCGGATGGCTGCTGAACGACCTGTCCACCTACGACGCCTTCAACCCGGACGCCCGCGCGATGTACTGGCGGCAGGCGAAGGCGGAGCTGTTCGACGGCGGCTTCGACGCCTGGTGGTGCGATTCCACCGAGCCCTTCTCCGGCCCGGACTGGAACGGCGCGCAGAAGCGGGAGCCCTGGGAGCGCTTCACGCTGGTGGGCGGCGAGCACAAGAAGTTCCTGGACCCCGAGCGGGCCAACCTGTACGCCCTGGCCCACGCCAGGGGCATCTATGAAAACCAGCGCCGGGACGCGCCGGAGAAGCGGGTACTGAACCTCACGCGCTCCGGGTACGTGTCAAGCCAGCGCTACGGCGCGGTGCTTTGGTCCGGCGACATCGCCGCGAAGTGGTCGGTGATGAAGGCCCAGATCGCCGAGGCGCTGAACATGGCCGCCAGCGGCTATCCCTGGTGGACACTGGACATCGGCGGCTTCTTCGTGGTGAAGGAAAACTGGCGCGCCCGCGGCTGCGGCTGCAGCGACGACCCCTCCCCCAAGTGGTTCTGGCAGGGGGACTTCGAGGGCGGCGTCGACGATCCCGGCTACCGGGAGCTCTACGTGCGCTGGCTGCAATTCGGCGGCTTTTTGCCCATGTTCCGCGCCCACGGCACCGACGCGCCGCGGGAGATCTGGCAGTTCGGCCAACCCGGCGAGCCGTTCTACGACGCCATCGCGGCGGCCATCCGCCTGCGCTACCGGCTGATGCCCTACATCTATTCGCTGGCCGGAAAGGTGTGGTTCGGCGACGGCATGATGCTGCGCCCGCTGATGTTCGATTTCCCGAAGGACAAACGGGCCGTCCACACCGCCACCGAGTACATGTTCGGGCCGTCGATACTGGTCTGCCCGGTCACCGAGCCCATGACATACGCCCCCGGCGGCGCGGCGCTCGAGCGCGAGAAGCGCTGGACCGTCTACCTGCCCGAGGGCTGCGACTGGGTTGACTTTTGGGACAACGCCCGCTATCGCGGCGGGCAGGCGGTCACCGTGGACGCGCCCCTTCACCGCATGCCGCTGTTCGTGCGCGCGGGCGCGATCATCCCCATGGCGGAGGGCCTCCAGTACGCCGACCAGAAGCCCGAGGGCCCCATGGAGATCCGCGTCTACCCCGGCGCGGACGCCGACTTCGACCTCTATGAGGACGATGGCGACGGCTACGGCTATGAGCGCGGCGAATATACCGTCACGCGGCTGCACTGGGATGATGCCGCCCGGACGCTGTCGCCGGTGCGGGACGACATGGCGGTGCGTATTGTGGAATAAAATACAACCCCCACAAACGCCTCGATCTCCTCGAACGTATTCGCGTGCCCCACGCTGGCCCGCACCGCGCCGCGCTTGAGCGTGCCGAGGAACCGATGGGCGTAGGGCGCGCAGTGCAGCCCGCCGCGCACGGCGAAGCCCCTGTCGGACAGCGCGTCCGCGAGCTGCGCGGAGGACATATCCCCCGCGTTGAAGGCCACGATGCCCGCCCGGGCGGCCTCCTCGCCGGGCGAGTACAGCGTCACGCCGTGCACAGCCCGCAGGCCCTCCATCAGCGCCCCGGTCAGCTCCCGCTCGTGCATCATGATCTGGGAAAGCCGCGCGGCCACGTATTTGACGCCCGCTCCCAGCCCCGCGATGCCGGGCAGGTTCACCGTGCCGGACTCGTACCGCTCCGGCGGCTCCTCCGGCTGGAGCACGCTGTCCGAGGCCGACCCCGTGCCGCCCTCCCGCAGGGGATTGAGCCTGATCCCCGGGCGGATGTACAGCCCGCCGGTGCCCTGCGGGCCCAGCAGCGACTTGTGCCCCGGGAAGGCGTACAGGTCGCACCCCAGGGCGTTCACGTCCACCGGCATCGCGCCTAAAGCCTGCGCCCCGTCGATCAGGTAGCGCACGCCGCACCTGCGGGCCACCTGCCCGATGGCCGCCACCGGCTGTATGGCCCCGGTGACATTGCTCGCCTGGGTGCACGCGATCAGCGCGGTTTTGTCCGTGACGGCCCGCGCCACGTCCTCCGGGTCGATGAAGCCGTCCGGCCGGGGCTCGATCAGCGAAAGCGTGATCCGCTTCCTCGCCGCCAGGCCGCACAGGGGCCTGAGCACCGAGTTGTGCTCCAGCGCCGTGGCGATCACGTGGTCCCCCAGGTGAAGCGAGCCCTTGATCGCCAGGTTCAGCGCGTCGGTGCAGTTGAAGCAGTGCACCACCGACATAGGGTCCCGCGCGCCGATCAGCCCCGAGAGCGCCTCCCGGGTGTCCAGCACGATGCGCGCCGCCGCCAGCGCCGCCGCGTGGCCCGAGCGGCCCGGGTTGGCGTTGGCGACCGTCATGGCGTCCGTCGCCGCGCGGATCACCGCCTCCGGCTTGGGATGGCTGGTGGCCGCGTTGTCCAGATAGATCGACATCATGAACCCCTCCTTCACGCCCGGCGGCGCTGTCGCGTAAGATATAATACTTGCGCCGGCGGCCAAACAGAACCCGCTGCGCGGGAATTGAACGCTAGGGAGGGAATATGACATGCAGGAGGCTTACGGCGTGGCGGCGTTTCGCTCCCGTCAGCACGTCATGCGGTTTGAACAGGTGCTGCGCCGGTACGGCGTGCCGGTGGGTGTGATCTCCACGCCCCGGGACATCTCGATGGGCTGCGGGCTGTCGGCGCGGTTTCCGCTGAATCGTGCGGACGACGCGCGCAGGGCGCTCCGGGAGGTCAACACCTTGAACCTCATCGGGCTGTACCGCGCCGAGTACGACGGCAATCGCCTGCGGGTCAGCCCGCTGCGGTAGGAATTAACCTGTCGATACTGGCAGAGTATGCGGGAAGAGGCTATAATGGAGTTAATGGTTTCTGTTCAATTAGGAATTAGGAATGAGGAATTAGGAATTGTGGTATGCTGGAAGCGCGGTGTAGGGACGCCATTATTGGCGTCCGTTCAAGGCGAAACGGATTGCGCGGACGCCAGCCATAGCGGTCGCGCAGCGGCATAGCCACAAGAAGCACCCGAAATCCGCAATTGTGCACAGCGACAGACGGTAACTCAATTCCTAATTCCTATCTCCTAATTCCTCATTCACACACAACTTCCTGTTTATAACTTGAACTGAACAGTTACGAGGCAATAAACAAAAGGGGGACTGACCCATGGACGCACGTCGGGCGGCACAGGTGATGGCGGCGCTACACACGCTCTACCCGGAGGCGAAGCCGGAACTGCACTTCCGAAACCCCTTCGAGACGCTGATCGCCACGATACTCTCCGCCCAGTGCACCGACAAGCGGGTGAACCTGGTCACCGAAAAGCTGTTTCCCCTGTACCCGGACGCCTTCGCCATGGCGAAGCTGACGCCGGAGGAGCTGGAGCCGCTGATCAAGGAGTGCGGGCTCTACCACAGCAAGGCGAAGAACATCGTGGCCGCCTGCCGGGCGCTGGTGGAACAGTACGACGGCAGGGTGCCCGACACCCGCAAGGCGCTGATGGCGCTGCCCGGCGTGGGCCAGAAGACCGCGGGCGTGGTGCTGCTGGCGGCCTTCGGGGACAATCAGATCCCCGTGGACACCCACGTCTTCCGGGTCGCCCGGCGCATCGGCCTGGCGGACGCCAACACCCCCGAGAAGGTGGAGGCGCAGCTTCGGGCAATACTGGATCAGGACATCTGGTCGCTGGGACACCACCTGATCATCTGGCACGGGCGGCGCTGCTGCCACGCGCGCAGGCCCGAGTGCGTGCGCTGCCCCCTCAATGAAGGACTCTGCGAAAAGCACATGGAGAGCTGAGATATGGCACTGTTTGTAGATGTAGTCACCATCACGGTGAAGGCCGGGGACGGCGGCAACGGCTGTGTGTCCTTCCACCGGGAGAAATTCGTGCAGGCCGGCGGGCCGGACGGCGGCGACGGCGGCCGCGGCGGGGACGTGATCTTCGAGGCCACGGACCGCATGCACACGCTGATGGACTTCCGCTTCAAGCGCAAGTTCACCGCCGAAAACGGCGCGGACGGCATGTCCAACCGGCGCAGCGGCAAGGCCGGCGAGCCGGTGGTGATCGAGGTGCCGCCGGGGACCGTGGTGCGCGAAAAGGCCACCGGCAAGCTGCTTCTGGACCTGTACGAATCCGGCGTTCGGAAGGTGCTGGTCAGGGGCGGCAAGGGCGGCTTCGGCAACCAGCACTTCGCCACGCCCACCCGGCAGGCCCCGCAGTTCGCCAAGCCCGGCGAGAAGCGGGAGATCATCGAGCTGCAGCTGGAGCTCAAGTCCATCGCGGACGTGGGCCTGGTGGGCTTCCCCAACGTGGGCAAATCCACGATATTGTCCGTGGTCACCTCGGCCCGGCCAAAGATCGCCAACTATCACTTCACCACCCTCCAGCCCAACCTGGGCATCGTCAAGCAGGGCGACGACAGCTTCGTGCTGGCCGACATCCCCGGCCTGGTGGAGGGCGCGGCGGAGGGCGTCGGCCTGGGGCACGCCTTCCTGCGGCACGTCGAGCGCACGCGGATGCTTCTGCACGTGGTGGACATCTCCGGCTCCGAGGGCCGCGACCCGCTTCAAGACTTCGACGCCATCATGAAGGAACTGGAGGCCTACGGCGATTTGAAGAACCGCCCGATGATCGCCGTGGCCAACAAAATGGACCTGCCCGGCGCGGAGGAAAATCTCGAGCGCCTGCGGGAAAAGCTCAAGGGCACGGGCATCCCGGTGTACGCGGTGTCCGCCGCCACGCGCAAGAACTTCGACCGGCTGATGTACGCCACCGCCGAGATGCTGGCCACCTGCCCGCCCGCGGAGCCCTTCTCCGAGGAGGAGCTGGGCGAGCTGTCCGACGCGGGCGGCGCGCCCTTCACCATCGAGGTGGACCACGGCGTCTACTTCGTGTCCGGGCGCGAGGCCGACCGGCTGCTCAACTCGGTGAACTTCGACAACGAGGACTCCGTGAACTGGTTCCACCGCTCCCTGCGCCGCCTGGGCATCATCGACGCCCTGCGCGAAAAGGGCGCCCACGAGGGCGACAGCGTGGTGTTCGGCGATATGGAATTCGACTTCATTGAGTGACAAATGGAGGGTTAAAATTATGACGACAAAACAGCGCGCAAAGCTCCGCGCGATGTGCAATACTCTGGAGCCGGTGCTCCACATCGGCAAGGACGGCATCACGGATAACCTCGTCAAGCAGTGCTGGGACGTGCTGGAGGCCCGGGAGCTCATCAAGGTGACCGTCCAGCGCAACGCCCCCTACAATTCCACCCGCGAGGCCTGCGACGAGCTGTGCGAAAGGGTCCACGCCGAGCCGGTCCAGACCATCGGCAACCGGTTCAGCATCTACCGACAGGCGAGGGAGGACTCGAAGATTCGTTTCGAGGACCTCTGAGCACCAGCCCCGTCGTCGCTTGCGGACGCCATGAATGGCGTCCCTACGGGGATACTGTTCCATGCGGGCGATGAGGGCATCGCCCCTACAACAGCCACAGGCTATTCCTAATCCCTAATCCCTATTCCCTCCCCGGCTATTCCTGTTCCCTGTTCCCTGTTCCCTGTTCCCTCCCCGGCTATTCCCATTGCCTCATCCCCATTCCCCACTAACTAATCCGCTCAATCCCCTTCGCCCCCGCCACGGTCAGCACGCCCAGCGCGCAGATCAGGCACAGCGCCTGGCCGGTGACCAGGTACATACCCATCAGGCTGAGGCCGTAGGCGATCATCCTCGGGCGCGGTCGTATGCCGTCCCAGAGCCGCGTGAGCCTCTGCGGCAGACTCGGGGCGGGCGGCTGGGCGCCCACGCAGCGCCCGGTCTTCCGGATGCGCTTCACCAGCGCGCCCCTGTCGATGATCGTCATCCCCCGCGCCTTCGCAAACCGCGCCGCGGCGTCCGCGACCCCACAGGTGGCGACGATCGTCGCGCCGTCCCCCGAATCGCGCCAGAGCGCGTACAGTTCATTGAGCGACAGCGCGTCCTCCGGGTGCCGTATCAGGAACACGGCGTCGTCGGGGCCCGTCAGCATCCTTAGCGCCGAGCGGGCCTCGTCCTCCCCCATCAGCGCGACGGCCATTAGCGCCGCCTCCGCCCGCGATACGGTGATCCGCCGCGCCCCGGGCCGCCGCCTGTACAGGTATCGCGCGAGCGCCGCGCACAGGAGCGTCAGCGCGCAGCTTGCGGGGATGCCGAGCCCCGCGTTCAGGAAGAACAGGTAGAGCCCCGCCGTCAGAAGCAGCGTAAGCGCGGCCCGGTCGATCGTCCTGCCAATCATTTCCATCGCCTCCCACACCGATTATCGGCATGAAAGGGCATGAATATGCGCCGCCGGAAGCTTTTTCCGGCGGCGCGTTCATGTCTGTCAGTGTACCGTGCATCTGCCGAGGCTCGAGCCGTCCTCGGTGGTGGAGGCCCCGATGAAGTACTCTGTGACCTGCTCCAGGTCCTTGGCGTACCGGAGCGGATGCCCCTCGGGGATGTAGATCATGCCCACCACGCGGGTGTTGGGGCAGCGGGCGTTGGCCACCTTGCGGCTGCCCAGGCACACGCGCACGCTGCGGTGCATGTTGCACTTCTGGGTGGGCTGGGTGCCCTCGAGGTAGTAGTCGGTGTTGGTGCCGTAGCGGTTGACGTCGCTCTGGCAGGCGGCGGTGGGCAGCATGCCGGACACGGCGCACACCGTGGCCACGGTCAGCCCGTAGTCCGAGGGCGTGCCGCTCATGATGGGCCGATCCTGAGTGCAGCCCGTGATGCTGTGGACCTGCTCCATCATCGCGGCCCACAGCGGCGCGGCGTCGTTGCCGCCGGTGGCGGAGGAATCCAGGGGCTTGTAGTTGTCCGAGCCCACCCACACCGCGCCGGAGTAGTAGCCTGTCATGCCGGCGAAGGTGACGCCGATGTTGTTGGTGTTGGTGCCGGTCTTGCCCGCCACGGTCAGCCCGCCGAAGTTGGCCTTGCTGCCCGTGCCCTGCTCGCTCACGCAGCCCTTGAGCACGTCCACCAGCATGTAGGCGGTGGAGGGCTTGAAGGCCTGCCAGGTCTCCTGCACCTCCTTGACGTCGATGTACACCGTGCCGTCGGGGTTCAGTATCTGCGTGAAGGCGTAAGGCTCCTGGTACACGCCGTTGTTGGAGATCGCGCCGAAAGCCGCGGCCAGCTCGATCACCGACAGGCCCGAGGACCCCAGCGCCAGGCCGGAGCCTGTGGCCCAGATATGGTCCGGGTCCACGCCCAGCTTCAGCAGGTAGGTGACGGAGTTCTGTATGCCCACGTAGTCCATCAGCGCGTGGGCCGTGGAGGTGTTGTGGGACTTGTTGATGGCGTGGCGCATGGACTCCACGCCGCTGAAGCCCGCGTTGCCGAAGTTACTGGGATAGCCCTCGCCGCCGACCCAGTCCTTGATGGCGATGGGCAGGTTCAAAACCGGCGTGCCCGGGGAGTAGCCCATGTCAAAGGCCGGGCCGTACACCGCCAGCGGCTTTAACGACGAGCCCACGGGCATGTCGTTCTGATAGGCGCGGTTCAGCTGCTTGCGCTGCACGGGCTCGCTGCGCCCGCCCACGATGGCCACCAGCTCGCCGGTGTGCCAGTCCATCACCGCCGCGGCGGCCTGGGGCTGCACCACGGTGAGGTACTCGCCGCCGCCCAGGGAGGCCTGGGTGGAGCCGTCGTTGGAGTAGCGCATCCTGGGGTACTGCCGCCAGTTGGTGATGGTCTCCTGCACCGCCTTCTGGACCGGCGCGTTCAGCGACGTGAACACCTTGTAGCCGCCGTTTCTAAGCTTCGTCTCCATGGAGGAGCGGTTGAGCGAGTTGTCCTCCAAGCCCTCGACGCGCAGCATCTTGGTGACCACGTCGTAGATGGAATACTCCACGTAGTAGGCGTTGTCGTACATGTTGTCACTGGCGGCGGTGGACTTTTCGATCACGTTCAGCCTTTCGGACTTCGCCCTGTCGTACTCCTCCTGGGTGATCAGGCGCTGCTCCAGCATCTCGCCCAGCACGTAGTCGGTGTTATCCTCGATGACCTCCGGCGTGTGCCGGCGGTAGTAGTTGCTGCGGGGGTTGTAGCGGGAGGGATTGCGGATCACGCGGGCCAGCGCCGCGCACTCCCGGAGGCTCAGCTGGCTCAAATCCTTGCCGAAGTAGTCCTGGGCGGCGATCTTCACGCCGTAGGACGAGCCGCCCATGTAAATGACGTTCAGGTACGCCTCGAGGATCTGGTTCTTGGTCAGGTTCTTCTCGAGCTGCAAGGCCAGGTAGGCCTCCTGCATCTTGCGCTTGTAGGTCTGCTCGCTGTTCAAAAGGGTCAGCTTCACCAGCTGGCAGGTGATCGTCGACGCGCCCTGCGTCGAACCGCCCACCAGGTTATTCACCATGGAGCCCACGATGCGCTTGAGGTCCACGCCGTGGTGCTCGTAGAAGCGGGCGTCCTCGACGGAGATCACCGCGTTGATGAGCTGCTGCGGGATGTCCTCGATCTCGACGTAGATGCGGTTTTCCGAGCCCTTGAACTCCATGATCAGGTTGCCCGACCCATCGTAGATGAACGAGGTCTGGGACTGCGCGCCGATGGCCGCCAGGTCCAGGTTGGGCGAGGTGTCCACCCAGCCCTTGGCGATGCCCGCCACCAAGCCCATGCCCGTCAGCGCGATGAGCAGTATCACGAAGAATAGCATCTTCACCGTCGTCAGCGCCACGGCGAATATGAAGTTGCGCTCGTGCTCCCGTGGTTTGAAGAGTATATATTTCAAAACAGATGTTCCTCCCGATGATCATACCTGTACAAATCCATTATAGCACACATTCCCCCTTCTGGCACGTTTATTTCTTGTCAATTCAGTAAACAAAATATCGATTTCCGGCGAAGTCCTGCGGACTCCGCCGGACCGGCCAACCGCCTGCGGCCGGTTGCCTAATCGTGAACAAAAATAAAGCGCCCCGCCCGCAGACCGCGGAAACGGGGCGCGTCGTCGTCAGGTTCACAGCCGGCGGATGCGCTTCTGGATCTTGCACACCTTGTTGTAGGTCAGGCCCTGCATGACCATGGTGATGCAGATCAACAGCCCGATAAAGCCGAACACCCCGATAAAGGCGATCATGATGGTGGTATCGGACACCGAGGACTGCATGGACACAAAGGTCTGCCCCAGGGCCTTGAAGGACTGGATATACACGTTGCCCAGCACGGCGCCCGCGCCGGTAAAGCCGATAAAAGCAATGATGCCGAGAAGTATGCTGATTACGCCCATGATGATTCCCCTCACATTATGATGTATACGGATATTATAATGGTTCGCCGTCATAATGTCAAGTCGGCACGAAGCGTCATGTCAACACATTCCCGCTTGACGCGCGCGGGCGGATGGCATATAATGAAAACACACAAAGTTATTGCCGTCCGGCCGAGCGTTCGCCGGGCGGCAATCGCCGTCTTGAGCCGCTTTAACGCGATAACAGAATAATGGAGGTGCGTCATGAAGGAAAAGCTGCTTCAGGAAATCAAAAACGCCGCGCTGATCATACTGGGGCTGTTGATCGCCACGCTGGCCTACAAGATGTACCTGATCCCCAACCGGGTGGTGTCCGGCGGCTTTACGGGCATCGGCCAGCTGTTGAACCACTTCACGGGGCTCAGCGTGGGCACGGTGAACGTGCTTTTGAACGTGCCGCTGTTCCTCGTCTCGATGAAGTCCATGGGCATGCCCTTTGGCGTGCGCTCGCTGCTGGCGATGTTCGCGCTGTCGGCGCTGATCGACCTTTTGCCCCTGCCCGCCGCCACCGACGACCTGCTGCTCGCGGCGGTGTACGGCGGCGTGACGATGGGCATCGGCTTCGGCCTCATCCTTCGCGGCAGCGCCACCACCGGTGGCACGGACATGCTCGCGGCGCTTCTGCACCGCATCATCCCCCAGCTGCGCGTGAGCGTCGGCATCTTCCTAATTGACGGGCTGGTGATCGTGGCCTCCGCGTTCGTGTTCGAGCCCCAGTCCGCCATGTACGGCCTGATCAGCGCCTTCATCGCCAATGTGCTGGTGGACGTGGTGCTGGAGGGTCCCAACGCCGCCCACGCCTACTTCATCGTCTCCGATAAGAGCGACGCCATCGCCCAGCGCATCATGACCGAGATGGACCGCGGCGTCACGGCCTTAAGCGCCATGGGCATGTATAAGAAGACCGAGAAGCGCGTGCTGCTGTGCGTGGTCAACCGCTTCCAGACCATGGTCCTCCGCCGTATCGTGTTCGCCGTCGACCCCAACGCCTTCGTGTTCTCCACCCGCGCCAATGAGGTGCTGGGGGAGGGGTTCAGTACGTTCATGGTGCAGGCGAAGGGCAAGTAAGTTTTTTAAATTGGGAATTGGAAATGGGAAATGGGAAATGAGGGTTACGACCTCTTCCGTCAGCCCTTCGGGCTGCCTCCTTCCCCTGAAAGGGAAGGCAAAAGATAGCGCCTCCAAAAGCCTTCCCCTTGAGGGGATCTCGAAAAGAAAAACCTCACTTTGCCGCATACATTACTTCGGAAAACCCTGTAAAACAAGGTTTCTTTCCGAGACAATGCTTGCGAAAACAGGGTTTTTCGAAGTTGTCTTGAGGGGAAGGTGGCGCGAAGCGCCGGATGAGGTGCCGAATTGCGTACCCGGGCGGGCGCCGCATCGGCGCCCCTACGGCGAAACCGGCTATTCCTGTTCCCTGTTCCCTGTTCCCTGTTCCCTGTTCCCTGTTCCCTGTTCCTTGTTCCCTGTTCCCTGTTCCCTGTTCCCCATTCCCCATTTCCCATTATTATTCCATATTTCAATTCTTACAGCATGATATCCACAAAATCCGCGCATAATACATGATATCTGCCCATATCCTTTCGGGAGGTATTGTTATGCGAAAATGCGCGCGCCAAGGGCGCATGGATAAAAAACCGGATGATCTGGCCTGCGACGGGCTGGGGACGCTGGCGGTCAGCCGTGGGGCGAAGCGGCGTCTGAGCCGCGCCCTGGCGGAGGCCCGGCGTCTGAATACTCTGGAGATCGACGCCGGGGACGGCCTGCGGCGGCTCGTCGAGGACACCCGGCTGATCGAGGCCGCCGTGCCCGCCGAGGTCCTGCGCAGCCTGCCCGCCTGCGGCGGGGTCGTGCGGCTTTCGGTCATCGCGGAGGGACTTCTGCGCGGCGGCGAGCTGGAGCTGACGGAGGATAAGCTGACCTTGGCCCTCAGCGCCCGGCCGCTGACCCTGCGGGAGCTGTGGTCCGTCCCCGTCGCCCTACGCGTGTACATCGCGGAGGCGCTGTCCCGGGTGTGCGGGGCCATTGCCGGGGGCGCGGCGGAGTGCGCAAAGGCGGAGGACTGGCTCGATCGCCCCGGCAGGCTGCGTCGCGCGCCGTCGGCGGACTTCGTGGAGCACGCCCTGCGCCGGTGCGCCGAGGAGAACCACCCGAGGCCCCGGGCGCTCATGGAGGACTGCCTCAGTCGGCACGGCATGAGCGCCGCGCTTTTGATCCGCCAGGCCCACGACGCCCGCGCCCACCGGCTGCTCCGGCTGGACAGCCTGATGCGCGCCCTGCGATTGATCGACCGGCTGGACTGGCAGGCGTGCTTCGAGGCTCTGTCCGAGGTGGACGCCGAGCTGCGCCGCGACCCCGCCGGGGTCTATCCCCTGATGGACGCCCCCTCCCGCCGCGCGGTGCTGACGCAGGCGGCGGCCATCGCCCGCGCCGCCCGCTGTTCGGAGCTCGCCGCAGCCCGGCACGCCGTGTCCGCGGCGCGGGAGCATTGCAAAAGCCCGTCGGAGGCCCCCCGGCTCGAGGGCATGGACGCCGTCGACCCGTGGGAGACCTGCTGCCGCTGGCTGTGCGACGACGCGGGCCGCGCGGCGCTGCTCAGTCGGCTGGGCCGTCCCCGCGCCCGGCTGCCCCGGCTGGTCCCCGACCCCCGCGGCGCGGGCTGCATCGCCGCGACGCTCATGCTGACCGCCGCCATCGCCGCCCTCGCCGGGCGGTTTATCGGCATGCCCTGGCTGTGCGCGGCGTCCGTCCCCGCGGCGTGGGCGGCCTCGGACGCCGTCATCAACCGGGTCTTTCCCCTGTTTTTCAGGCCCGCCCGCCTGCTGAAGCTGGAGGTGGAACGGCTGCCGGACGCCTGGCGGACGCTGATCGTCACGCCGGTGCTGCTGCCGGACGTCGCCCGCGCCGACGCCGCCTGCGACAACCTGGAGGCGCTGGGCTGCCTGGAGGACGACCCCAACCTGGCCTGCCTGCTGCTGGGCGACTTCGCCGACGCCGACCGCGCCGAAATGCCCGGCGACGACGCCATCGTCGCGCGCGTCCGCGAGCGCGTCGCGGAGATGAACCGCCGCGCCGGGCGGGAGAAGTATTACTACCTCCACCGGCCCCGGACGCTGCTCAAAGCCGATCACCGCTACATGGGCCGCGACCGCAAGCGCGGCGCGCTGATGGACCTGAACCGCCTGCTGCTGGGCGGCGCGTCGGCCTTCGGCGTGGAGGGCGCGGCCGCCGACGCCCTGCGGGGGAAGTATGCCTATGTCGTCACGCTGGACGCCGACACCCGCATGCTCCCCGGCACTGCCCACGCGCTCGTCGGGGCGCTTGCGCACCCGATGAACCGCCGCTACGCCGTGCTGCAGCCCCGCATGGAGGTGGCTCCGGCCTCGGTGAACAACCGCTTCGCGCTGTTGTCCTCCGGCGTGGGCGGGCTGGACACCTACCCCACCTGCGCCGCCTCGCTGTGGATGGACCTGACCGGCGTCGGCATCTACGGCGGCAAGGGCGTCTACCGCGTGGCGGACTTCCAGCGCGCGGTGGAAGGCAGGCTGCCCGAGGGGCGCATACTCTCCCACGACCTGATCGAGGGCGCGCTGGCCGGGACGGGCTTCGTCGGCGACATCGCACTGTTCGACGGCTGTCCGGCCACGCTGTCCGGCTGGATGAAGCGCCAGCACCGCTGGACCCGCGGCGACTGGCAGCTATTGCCGCTAATCTTCTCTCCAAAGCGCCCGCTGCACGTCGCGGACCGGTTTCGCATGCTGGACAACCTGATGCGCAGCCTGCGCGCCCCGGCGCTGTGGCTGATGCTGATGGCCGCCGCCTGGACCGGCCGCCCGGAGGCCGCGGCGGTGGGCATGCTGTTCCTGTTTGAGGACGCGCTGCTGCGCCCCACGGACGCGGACAACTGGCGGCGCGGCCTGATCGGGCTGACCACCCTCCCCCTGACGGCGCGCCGCATGGCGGACGCCGCGCTTCGCGCGCTGTGGCGGGTGTTCGTCAGCCATCGGCGGCTGATGGACTGGGTGCCCTCCGCCGACGCGGAGGGGGCCGCCCCCGACCGCCGCGGGGGCCGCATCGCGGCGCTGCTGACGCTGCCCGGCCTGCTCGCCCCCGACGGCGCGCCGCTGACGCTGGCGCTGTTCATGCTGTTCGCGGTGGGCGCGGACTGGGTGCGGGACATGGAGGCGCAGCCCGTCGATCCGGCGCGCGCACTGACGGCGGATCAGCGCGACATGCTCCGGGCGCTGGCCCGGGACACCTGGCGCTTCTTTTCGGAAAGCGTGACCCCGGACGGCCCCGCGCTGCCCCCGGACAATGTGCAGATCGATCCGCCCGTCCCCCCGGCGCGCAGGACCTCCCCCACCAACGTCGGCCTGTACCTTCTAAGCTGCGTCGCCGCGCGGCAGCTCGCTCTCATCGACCCGGCGGACTGCGCCGAGCGGGTGCGCCGAGCGCTGGACGCCGTGGAGTCCATGGAGAAGTGGCGCGGGCACCTGTTCAACTGGATCGACATCGACACCCTCGCGCCGCTTCATCCCCGCTACGTCTCCGCCGTGGACAGCGGCAACCTGGCCGCCTGCGCCGTCGCCTGCGCCCGGCTGATCGGCGACGACGCGCTGTCCGCGCGGCTTAACGATCTCGCCGCCAAAATGGATTTCGCGGCGCTGTACGATAAAGACCGGCAGCTCTTTCACATCGGCATGGACGTAGACGATAACCGCCTGAGCGCCTCCCACTACGATCTGCTGGCCTCCGAGTCCCGCATCCTCAGCTACACCGCGCTGATGCTTCGCCAAATCCCTCTCAGGCACTGGGCGCGGCTGGGGCGGCGGTGCGTGCGCGCGGGCGGCGGGGCGACGCTGGTGTCCTGGAGCGGCACGCTGTTTGAGTACCTGATGCCGGAATTATTGATGCGCGCCCCGGCGCTTTCCCTGCTGGGCGGCGCAAACCGGCGGGCGGTGCGGGCGCAGATGTCGTTTTCCGCGCCCTGGGGCGTGTCCGAATCGGGCTATCACGCCTTCGACGCCCGCATGAACTACCAGTACCGGGCCTTCGGATTGAAGGCGCTGGCGCTGGGCGGCGCGAGCGAGGGCGGCGTGATCGCCCCCTACGCCTCGGCGCTGGCGCTGGCGGTGCGGCCCGGGGACGCCGCGGAGAACCTCGCGCGCATGGCCGGGCTGGGCTGGCGCGGCAGGCTGGGCTTCTACGAGGCCGCCGACGCCCGCCACCCCGACGCGCAGGGGAAGCCCGCGCTGGTCAAGAGCCACATGGCCCACCACCAGGGCATGACGCTGTGCGCCCTGTGCAACGCCCTGACCGGCGACAGCCTCGCCCGGGGCTTCATGGGCGACCCCCGCGCCCGGGCCCTCGGGCTTTTGCTGGAGGAGCGCCCCGCCTGCCGGGCCCGCTTAAAGCCCCTGCCCGAGTGCGCCGAGGCGAAGCCGAAGCCCCATGCCATACGGCGCGCGGCCCGCAACGCCCTGGACGTGCACCTGCTGTGCGGGCGGAGGGCGCAGGCGTGGGTCGGCGGGGACGGCGCGGCCCACTACGCCCGCGGGGACGTCGACGCCACCCGATTCTACGGCGACCTCATCGACCGCCCCGACGCCGCCAGGCTGCACCTGCGCGTGGACGGCGCGCCCGTTATACCCCGCTACGCCTGCACCTACGACGCCGGTTCCGCGCGCTTCGAGGGCATGGCAGGGCCCGTGTCCGTCGACATGACGCTCAGCCTTTCCCCGGAGGACGACGCGCTGTACCGCGCGGTGGAGGTCAAAAACAACGCCGCCCGCCGCGTCGCGGTGGAGGTCATGGACGCCCTGCCGGTGTCGCTGGCCGCGCCGCGGGACTTCGCCGCCCACCCCGCCTTCCAGCTTCTGTTCGTGGAATCGGAGTACCACGTCGACAACGCCCTGCTGTTTCGCCGCCGCCCGCGCAACCCCGGCGAGGTCTGCCCCGCGCTGCTGCACGCAGCCTTCGCGGAGGGGACGGTGCGCCGGGAATCCCGGTATGAAAACATCTATGACCGCGCGGGCGACGCGCGCTTCGACTGGCCCGGCGGCGTCGGCACGGTGCTGAACCCCGCCAGCGCCCTCATGGTCTCACTCGATCTCCAGCCCGGCGAATCGCGCAGGGTGTGCTTCGCGCTTCGACTGTGCGACAGTCCGGAGGACTGCGCCGTCCAGCGCCTGCCGGAGCGCGCCGCGGCGCTGAACCGGGCGCGGGCGGAGGCCATGCTGGGCTTCCTCGGCATTTCCCCGGCGCTCTATCACCGGCTGGACCGGCTGTCCGCGCTGCTTCTGGACCCCGGCCTGGCCGCGAGGGCCAAGGCGGACCACGCCCCCGCCCCCGGCCTGTCCCGGGAGGCGCTGTGGCCGCTGGGCATCTCCGGGGACCATCCCCTGCTCTCCATGGCGATTGCCGACCCGCGCCACGCCCCGGCGGCGCAGGCCATGGTCCGGGCACAGGGCTTTTACCGCGCCATGGGGCTTCAAACGGACCTCGCGCTCATCGACATCGGCGCGGGCGGCTACGACCAGCCCGTGGCGACCCTGCTGCGCCGCATGATCGACGCCGCCCCGCTGGAGGACAAGGCCCACGTGTTCGTGCTGAGCGGGCTGTCCGGGACGGAGATCGCCGCCGTCCGCCGCGCCTCCGCCGTCGCGCTGACCGCCGAGCGGGATTTCAGCGCGCAGCTCCGGCCCCTGCTGGACACATTGGAGCTCCCCGCGGAGGCGCCCGCACTGGACCCCGGCGACAGCCTGCCCGGACCCGTCGAGCGCTTCATGGACAACGGTTACGGCGGCTTCACCGACGAGGGCTACTCGATCGACGTCCGTCCCGGCCTCGCGACCCCCGCGCCCTGGTGCAACCTGCTGGCAACCGACGGCATGGGCATACTGCTCACCGAGCGTGGCGGCGGGTTCGTCTGGCGCGGCAACAGCCGGTTCTGCCGGCTGACCGGCTACCGCGGCGACCCCCTGCGGGAGCGCTTCTGGCTGTCGCTTGCGCTGGTGACCGGGCGCGGCGAACAGCTTCCGCTATTGCCGGGCAGCGCGCCGAAGCTGCCCTTCCGGGTGGAATACACCCCGGACACCGTCGCTTATTCATTCTCGGCGGAGCGCGCCTCGGGCCGGGTGACGTTCACGATCCACGAATCCGCCGTGCTGATCGACGTGTCCCTCGCCCTCCGGCGGCTTCGCGGGGCGGTGCGCGCCTCGGTGGACTGGCTGATGGGCGCGGAGCGCGCCGACGCCGCCTGGCTGCGCACATGGACCTCGGACGGGATGCTGTTCGCCTCGGGCACGGCGGCGGGCGTGGGCTTTCTCGCCTGCGACAGCCTGGACGCCTGGTGCAGCGAGGCGTTGTTCGCCCCGGTGAATGAAGGAGACAATCACATCCGCCTGGCGCTGGGCTGGGCGGAGGACCTGCCCGCGGCCCGGCGGCTGGCGCGGCTGGCCCGGGAAGAGGCATTGGGCCCCGCGCGGCGGGAGGACAACGGCGGGCTGACCGTCGAGACGCCCGACATCCCCCTCAACCGCATGATGAACGCCTTCCTGCCCCATCAGGTGCGCGCCTCGCGCGTGCTCGGGCGCACCGGCTACTGCCAGCCCGGCGGGGCCTACGGCTTCCGCGACCAGCTCCAGGACATGCTCGCGCTGATCCCGCTGGAGCCGGAGCGCGTGCGCGGCCACCTGCTTACGTGCGCCGGGCGGCAGTTCGCCGCGGGGGACGCGCTGCACTGGTGGCACATGCCGTACCTCGGCGTGCGCACCCGCATACGGGACGACAGGCTGTTTCTGCCCTGGGTGACGGCCGAATACGTGTTGCAGACCGGCGACAGGGCCGTGCTCTCGGAGGTCGTTCCCTATCTGGAGGACGTGCCCCTCCCCGACGACCGGGAGGACGTGTTCTGCGCCATGACCCCATCCGGCGCCTCGGGCACGCTGCACGACCACTGCATGCGGGCCTTCCGCGCCACGGATGCGGCGGGCGCGCACGGCCTGGCGCTGATGGGCGCGGGCGACTGGAACGACGGCATGAACCGTGTGGGCCGCCTGGGGAAGGGCGAGAGCGTGTGGCTATCTGAGTTCCTGGCCGCCTGCGCAGACCGCTACACCGATATCTGCCCAGCGCCCGCGGACGCCGAGTGGCTCCGCGCTCTGGCACGAAGGCACCGCGGGGCCGTCGAGCTGTACGGCTGGGACGGCGGGTGGTACCTGCGGGCCTACGCGGACGACGGCGCGCCCCTGGGCGGCGCCCAGAGCCCGAGCTGCCGCATCGACCTGATCGCGCAGGCGTGGGCGGCGCTGTGCGGGCTGTCGCCGGAGCGCTGCCGGATGGCCGTGGACGCCGCCTGGGAGATGCTGGCGGACGTGGACAACGGCATCATACGACTGCTGACGCCGCCCTTCGGCGCGGAGGGGCCCGACCCCGGCTATATCCGGGGCTATCCCGGGGGCGTCCGGGAGAACGGCGCGCAGTACACCCACGCGGCGTGCTGGCTTATGCTGGCGCTGATACGCATGGGCGACGCGGACCGGGCGCACCGGGCGCTTCAGATGCTGCTGCCCCCCAACCACGCCGACACCCCCGAGAAGGCGCTTCGCTACCGCGTGGAGCCCTACGTGATGGCGGCGGACGTGTACGCCCTGCCCGGGGAGACCGGCCGCGGCGGTTGGACCTGGTACACAGGCTCCGCCGCGTGGCTGTACACGGCCACGCTGGCCCTGCTGGGCTACGAGCGCCGGGGCGACCGCGTGCGGCTGAACGCGCTGCTGGGCCCCTGGCCGGAGGTCAGCGTCACCCTGAGATACGGCAAGAGCCGCTACCGGCTGGTGTGCGCCAGGGGGGTGGAGAAGGTCGCGCTGGACGGCGTCGGCGTCGGGGACGATTTCATCCCCCTGACCGACGACGGCCAACCCCACGAGGCCCTGTTTCCCCCGCGTTGAGGCATGAAAACAGGGGTTGTGCCATACTGACACAACCCCTGCTCCCTACTCCCTATGTCCCCTGTATCACGATCTTCACGCCGGGCTTGGCCCACTGTATGATCTTCTTCATGCTGGCCTCGCTGACGGCCACGCAGCCCTGGGTCGACTTCTTCTTGCCCTTGCAGTGCAGGAAGATGCAGCTTCCCTTGCCCTTGACGCCCTCGACGTTATAGTCGATGAACATGGCGTAGTTGTAATAGCCCTTGTAGTCGATCAGGTGCTCGTCATTCTTGGTCCACTTGCGCTTGGTATCCCGGTAATCCACCAGCTTGTTGTAGTAATCCGAATCGGAGGAGCCGCACCAGTAGTGATACTTGGTCACCTTGGTGTAGGCCATCTTCGCGCCGGGATCGGCCTTGATGCCGAAAGGCGTTGTCAGGTTGAAGGTGCCGGTGGGGGTGCGCTTGTCTCCCTCCTTGGTCTTGTCGATGCCGTTCTTGCCGACATAGGCCGGGGTCTCGAAGAGCTGCTTCCAGTGGCCGTCGCGCTTCTCATGCACGGACAGCGTGGCTTTGCTGTCGCTCTTGTACTCCACCAGCACGATCTGTTCCGCCTCGGCGGCGGCGTCCAGCTTGGCGGCCTTGCTGTCGCCGTTGTCGGAAGCCTTCTTGACCTCCACGTTCAGCGTGCGCTTCTGCTTGCCGTAGGTGATGAGCAGCTTGGTCTTGCCGGCCTTCACGCCCTTGACCGCGCCCTCCTTGCTGACCTTGGCGATCTTTTCGTTCTTCATCTTGAACTTCATCTTCGACACCGTGGGCAGCTGCACCTTCTCGCCCACCTCGAGGGAGAGGCCCTTGGGCACCACGACGAACTCGCACTTGGCCTTCGCGCCGCCGCCGGACACGGTGACCGTCGCCTTGCCCTGGGACACGCCCTTGACCACGCCCTTCTCGGACACCGTGGCGACCCCCTCCGCGGAGGTCGTGAAGGTCACGTCGCTGGTCTTGACGCCCTTGAGCTTCGGCTTCAGTTGCACCTTCCCCTCGACGAAGATCAGCCCCACCTTCGCGGGCAGCTTGATCGCCGCCTTCGTCGCCGCCATCGCCCCCGCGGGGACCATGGCCATGATCATCATTGCCATCAACAGGCACATCCATCTCTTCGCGCGCATAATCATGCCCTCTTTGCTTTTTTTAACATTTTATCATACAAATAAGGCATTATATACACATAACCGCGTCCGAGAATATGACGTTCTCTGTCGAATCACTCCACCGTCACGCTCTTGGCCAGGTTCCGGGGCTTGTCCACGTCCAGGCCGCGGGCCACACTGGTGTAGTACCCCAAAAGCTGCAGCGGGATCACCGCCAGGCTGCCCATGAAGTGCTGGTCGGCCTTGGGGATGTACACGGTGAAGTTGGCCCACCATGTTGCTGATGGTCTTTTCAAACAGGTCGTCCTGGGTCAGCACGCCGATGACCAGCGTGTTGTCCTCCACCAGGCTGATGGTGCCGTGCTTCAATTCGCCGGCGGCGTAGGCCTCGGAGTGGATGTAGCTGATCTCCTTCATCTTGAGGCTGCCCTCGAGGCTGACGGCGTAGTCCAGGCCCCTGCCGATGAAGAATATGTCGTGGGCGTTGGCGAACTTCGCGGCGAACCACTGTATGCGCTCCTTGTCCTCCAATACGCGGGTCATCTTGTCCGGGATGGCCTGGAGCTCCTCGATATAGTGGGCGCAGGCCGCGTCGTCGATCGTGCCCCGCGCGCGGCCGAAGCGCACCGCCAGCGCGTACATGGCCATGAGCTGGGCGGAATACGCCTTGGTGGTGGCCACGGCGATCTCCGGCCCCGCCAGCGTGTAGAACACGTTGTCCGCCTCCCGGGCGATGGTGGAGCCCACCACGTTCACCACGGCCAGCGTGCGCACGCCCTTCTCCTTCGCGGCGCGCAGGGCGGCCAGGCTGTCCGCCGTCTCGCCGGACTGGGAGATCACGATCACCAGCGCGTTTTCATCCAGCAGCAGCCGGCGGTAGCGGAACTCGGAGGCCAGCTCCACCCGCACCGGCAGGCCGACCATGTCCTCGATGACGTACTGCGCCGCCATGCCCACGTGCCACGCGGACCCGCAGGCCACGATGTGTATGGCGGAGACGGACCGGATCAGATCGTCGGTCAGCCCGGCCTCGCTCAGGTCGATGTCGCCGTCCTTCAATACGCTGTTCAGCGTGTCCCGAACGGCGGCGGGCTGCTCATGGATCTCCTTGAGCATGAAGTGCTGGTAGCCGCCCTTCTCCGCAGCGGCGGCGTCCCAGGTGATCTCGGTCAGCGGCTTTTCGATCTCGTCGCCGTTCAGGTCGAAGAAGTGCACCTCGCCGGGCAGTATCCGCGCCACCTCGAGGTTGCCGATGTAGTACACGTTGCGGGTGTACTTGAGTATCGCCGGCACGTCGGAGGCCAGGTAGCTGTCGCCTTCGCTGACGCCGATGATCATCGGGGAGTCCTTGCGGGCGGCGTAGATCTCGCCGGGGAAGTCCTTGAACATGATGGCCAGCGCGTAGCTGCCGCGCACGCGCACCATCATGCGGTTGATGGCGTCCACCGGGCCGATCTTGTACTTCTTGTAGTAGTAGTCCACCAGCTTGACGACCACCTCTGTGTCCGTCTCGCTGTAAAAGGTGTAGCCGTGCCGCAGCAGCTTCTGCTTGAGCTCGGCGAAGTTTTCGATGATGCCGTTGTGCACGCCCACCACGTCCGACTCCACGGGGCCGGAGCCCGAGCCGGAGCAGTTGCCGCTGACGTGGGGATGGGCGTTGGTCTGGCTGGGCTCGCCGTGGGTGGCCCAGCGGGTGTGGCCGATGCCGCAGGCGCCCTGAAGCGCCCGGCCGTTGTCCGTCTTCTCCGCAAGGTTGCGCAGCTTGCCCGTGGACTTGACCACCTGGGCCAGCTCCGTGCCGTTGCGCACGGCCAGGCCCGCGGAGTCGTAGCCCCGGTATTCCAGCTTGGAAAGCCCGTCCAGCAGTATCGGCGCGGCCTCATGCGCGCCGGTGTATCCGACAATTCCGCACATAATCATTACCTCGTTAAATGAACTTCCCGGTTATTTTACCACATTAAAGCGCAGGCGGTCAATTATGGTGTGTAAAAAGCTCATTACGATGGGGTTCCAAAAAGAAGATCGGAGGGGGCATTCCCCCTCCGGATCATGTTCACTGTCCGCGGTGGTCGATCAGCGCCGTGGCGATGTTGATGCCCTGATCGGAGCAGCGCTCCAGGTCGGTGCACATATCGGTGAATATCACGCCGCCCAGCGGGTCGCAGGTGTCCCCCATCAGACGCTCCACATGGTTCTGCATGTACTGTGCCTGCATGTCGTCCACCTTCTGCTCCAGCGCCTCCGCCTGGGGCAGCAGCTCGAAGCGCTCGCCCTCGTAGACCCGGCGGGACACGTCGATGGTCTCCAGCACGGCGTCGCCCATGGCCCGAAGCTCGCCCAGCGCCTTTTCGGAGATCACGGCCTTCTCCTCGCGCATGCGGTCGGCGAACTCCATGATGTTCTCCGCGTGGTCGCCGATGCGCTCAAAGTTGGCCACCACCAGCACCATGCGGGAGAGCCGGAACACGTCGCGGTCCGAGAGCTGCAACGACCGAAGCTCCACCAGCTTGTCCTCGATGGCGTGGTTCAGGTAGTCGATGGTCTCCTCCGTCTCGACGATCTTCTGCCGAAGCTCCGCGTCGGTCGGGTTGAAGAAGTACTTGAGCGCGTCCGACAGGTTGTCCCGGGCCAGCAGGCCCATGCGGTTGACCTCCAGCATGGCCTGGCGCAGGGCCACCGCGGGCACCATGCGCTCGGCGTTGTTCAGGTAGATGAGCCTGCGGGACTCCATCGCCCGCTTCTCGGAGGGCAGCGGCGGCAGGATCAGCATGGCCAGCGCCACGATCTTGTCCGAGAAGGGCAGCATCACCAGCACCGCGAATACCGCGAACAGCGTGTGGGTGTTGGCGATCTGGCGCCCGATGTCGTTGGGCGACAGGCTCTGTATGCCCCTGAGCACCGCCGGGAAGATATTGATCACCGTGATCAAAAGCGCCGCCCTGAGCAGGTTGAAGATCAGGTTCAGTATGGCCGTGCGCTTGCCGTTTCGATCGGCGGTCAGCGAGGCCAGCAGGTTCGGCGTCACCGAGCCGATGGCCGCGCCGATGACCAGGTACACGCACTGGTG
Source organism: uncultured Eubacteriales bacterium (assembly GCA_902790525.1). Classification (GTDB taxonomy): domain Bacteria; phylum Bacillota; class Clostridia; order Christensenellales; family Aristaeellaceae; genus UBA2862. The sequence continues at coordinate 46,044 of CADASI010000048.1, read as the reverse complement.
ATAGCTCAAAAGCCCCTGCATGGCGAAGGCCTGGAAGATGACCGTGGAGGACGACGAGCTCTGCAACAGCGCCGTGAACCCCACGCCGAACAGCACCGCGGCGGCGGGATGGTCCAGCGCCGAGAGCAGCGCGACGAAGGCGGGCTCGTCCGCCAGCGAGCCGATGGCCGCCTTGATCATGCCCACGCCCACAAACAACATGCCAAAGCCCAGTATCACGCTGCCGATGTGCCGCAGTATGGGCTTCTTTCCAAACAGCGCCAGCACCGCGCCGATAAACAGTATCAGCGGCGCGAAGGCCGTCAGGTTGAAGGCGGTGATCTGGGCCGTCACCGTGGTGCCGATGTTTGCGCCCATGATGACCCCCACCGCGTCCGTGGCCGAGGAGCTCTGTATCAGTATGGTCACCAGTATGCCGATCATCACCGACATCACCCGGTTGCCCGTCACCTTCTCCAGGATCACCCGCAGGCGGTCGCCCGCCGCGTTCTTCAGGCCCGTGGACATCACGGTCATGCCGTACAAAAACAGACCGATGCCACCTGTCATCGACAGGATTTCCTCAATGGTCACGCGCGTGCCCTCCATATATAAAGATTCGTAATTATCACCTTAATTACGCTTATATTATATCCGACATGCGCCGGATAATCCATGGAGGCCATGTTGCATCGGCATTACATTTCAGTTATATATGTATAATGTTTGCTTATACTAATGAATGGCGGTATCAGATATACCGCTTCTCCCATGTCAGACGTAGTCCTTCCACGCTTCGCCCGCCGGCGCGGTGTGGTGCAGATGTCCCTGCCCGGACAGGCCGGGAAAGCCCTGCTGCCGCAGGGCCTCGTAGAGCACGACGGCCACGGAGTTGGACAGGTTCAGGGACCGCGCCTCCGCCACCATGGGGATGCGGATGCAGCGGTCGTAGTTTTGGGCCAGCAATTCCTCGTCCAGCCCCTTGGTCTCCCGGCCGAACACGAGATAGTCGTCCGGGCCGTAGGCCACCTGGCAGTAGTCCCGGGGGGCCTTGGTGGTGGCGTAGTACAGCGACGCGCCGGGGTTGGCGTCCAGGAAGTCGCGCCAGCTCTCGTGGACCTCGTAGGTCATCATGTGCCAGTAGTCCAGCCCCGCCCGCTTGAGGTATTTGTCGCTCAGTTCGAAGCCCAGCGGCCTGATCAGGTGCAGCTTCGCCCCCGTGGCGGCGCAGGTGCGGGCGATGTTGCCGGTATTCTGGGGAATCTCGGGGTTGACCAGTACGATGTGCATCATGTCCGCGCCTCCAGTACCCAGCCTTCGATGACCCGCGCCACGCCGTCGTCCGCGTCGGCGGGGGCGACGATCCGCGCGGCCTTGATCACTTCGTCGTCGCCGTTGCCCATGGCCACGCTCCAGCCCGCGGCGTTGAGCATGTCCAGGTCGTTCATGTTGTCGCCGAAGGCCATGCAGCACGCCAGGGGCACGCCCAGCGCCCCGGCCAGCCACCTGAGGGCGCTGCCCTTGTTGACCCCGGCGGCCATGATCTCCACGTTGCGGCGGGAGGAGTGGGTGACGGACAGGCCGACATCCGCGAGCGCCGCCTGCACCGCGGCGACGACGGCGGGGTCCTCCGACAGCGCCTCCAGCTTGTAGGCGTCGTGCAGGGCCTCGCGCTCGAAGGTCTTGACGTCGTCGGTCACGAGCCGGTAGCCCGCACCGCTGATGTAGCCGGTGATCATGGCGGAGCGTCGCCTGAGCGCCCCGGTGTTGACGCAGAACAGCTCCCCGCGCTTGTAGCCGTTGATCTGCACGTCGAACCGGCGAAGGATGTCGTACACCCGGCGGGTGTCGGCGTCATGAAGCAGCCACTCCCGCATGGGCGCGCCGTCCGCGCCGATGATCGCCGCGCCGTTGGCGATGATCATGGGCATGCCCTCCACCCCGGACTGGCGGATCACGTCGCCCATCGCGCCGATCCAGCGCCCGCTGGCGATGATGAAGGGGATGCCGACCTCGCGGCAGCGGCGGATTGCCGTCCTCAGCCTTTCGGAGATCACCCCGCCCCGGGGCAGCATGGTGCCGTCCACGTCCGAGGCGATCAAGCGTATGTCGTTCATGTCTGTCCTCCGGGAGTATTGTTGAGCCACTCCGGCGCGGGGACCTCGAAGGTCCTGCCCCGGTAACCGGCAAGCGGGCTGTCCTCGGGGATGCGGCAACGCTCGTGCCACAGGCACAGCGGCGCGCCGGTAATGCGCCGGTTGGCGGCCCGGTCGCCGTACCTGTCGTCCCCCAAGAGCGGGTGGCCGAAGTCGGCCATGTGGGCGCGGAGCTGGTGGGTGCGCCCGGTGACGGGCTCCAGCCACACATGGTAAAGCCCCTCCGCGGCGGCGTCCCCGGCCCGGTAGCGGGTCTCGATGGGCTTCGCGTTCGGCGCGTCGCGGTGCAGCACCCGCACCTCCGCGCGCCGGGCGTCTTTGACGAGCCAGGCGCGCAGCGTGCCCTGCCGCCTGTCAAAACGGTTCAGCGCCAGCGCGTGGTATTCCTTGCGGATGCGATGGGCCTTGAAAGCCTCGAGGGCCTGCGCGTACACGGCATCGTCCGCCGCGGCCAGCACGATCCCGCCGGTGGCGGCGTCCAGCCGGTGGCAAAGCCGCGCATTTGGCCAGCGCCTTTGAAGCCGGGTCAGCAGCGTGTCCGCGCCGACGCCGTCCCGGTCCGCGTCCACCGGCAGGCCCTGGGGCTTCACGGCCACGATCAGCCTGTCGTCCGTCCACAGCACGTCCGGCGCCGGTTCAAACCACTTTGCGTCGGCGTAAAGGCACAGCGTGTCGCCGCCGCGCACCGGGGCCTTCCCGTCGGACCGGACGCCGTTGACCCGCGCGTCCTTCTTCTTCAACAGTTCCCGGAACACCCGCCCCGGGACCAGCGGCCAGGCGCGGCGCAGGTACTTCTCCAGCGGCATGGCGGGCACGGCGTCGGGAATGATGTGTTCGATCACGGCGCGCCCTCCTCCGGCCAGGCCAGGTAGAGCTCCTCGTAGCGCAGGGGTTCCACGCTGCCCTCCGACATGTCGGTCAGCCGGGCGAGGAAGCCCGCCTCGTCCGCGCAGCGCACCACCAGCGTGAAGGTGATCACGTCGGTGAAGGTCCTGTCCTCCACCTGCACCGGCTCATCCTTCAAAAAGTAGTCCATGCGGTTCAAAAGCGGGTAGGGAATCTCCATCAGGTAGCGTGCCGTGGGGTGCATCACCCCCACGCCGCTGGCGTTGATGGCCGCCGCCGCGCCCTGGGAATAGGCCCGCACCAGGCCCCCCGCGCCCAGCAGCACGCCGCCGAAGTAGCGGGTGACGACCACGGCGCAGTTGGTCACGCCCCGGGTCTTCATGACCTCAATGATGGGCATGCCCGCCGTGCCCCCGGGCTCGCCGTCGTCGGAGTAGCGCATCACGCCCATGTTCGCCCCGATGATGTAGGCGTAGCAGTTGTGGGTGGCGTCCCTGTACTTCGCGCGCATCTCCGCGAGGAACTGAAGCGCGGCCTCCTCCGTCTCACAGGGGCGGCCGTGGCCGATGAACCGGGACTTGTTGACGATGAACTCGTCCTGCGCGTCCCGGATCAGCGTCTTGTAGGGCCGAAGCGACATGAACATCCCTCCCGGATATCGGTATCATTCATACGGGAACCAGTATCCCGGCACTGTACGCCGGCGCGGCGTACCTGAGCACGCCCTCCCGGACCACGCCGGCGGGGGCGTCGTCGGCCTCATAGCCCGCTTCGGTGCTTAAAAAGCGCGTGGCGATCTCCGTCCCGTCGGGGATGCCCAGGTCCCGAAGCGGCAGGTCGAGCAGCATGGGGCGCTCGGTGTTGTTGCAGGCCACGGCGACGGTGCTCTCATCGTCGAATCGCCCGTAAGCGATGTAGCCGTACCCGGCGCACAGGGGCTTCACGCTGCCGCGCCGGAGCGCGCTCAGCCCCCGGCGGACCTGTACCAGCGCCCGGGTGAAGGCGATCATCGCGCGATCCTCGTGCCCCCAGGGATAGGTGCGGCGGTTGTCGGGGTCCGTCCAGCCGACGACCCCGGCCTCGTCGCCGTAGTAGATCGTTGGCGCGCCGGGCCAGGTCATCTGGATCACCGCTGCCTCTCGGAACACCGCGGGGCGGACGCCCTCCCCCGCCGCCTCGCGCCCCGCGGAGTTCAGCCGCCCGACGCGGCCGTTGGTGCGGGTCAGAAAGCGGCTGTGGTCGTGGTTGCTCAATTCGTCCATGGCGCAGTACACCGAGGGCGTGGGCATGCGGGACATGGCCCCGAGGATCGAATGGAAAAACGCCATGCCGTTCTGGTACAGGTCCTCCCGGCGGCTGTCCGAGTGCTTCTCCATGCCCGTGAGGAAGTACGACAGCGGGTCCATGAAGCCGTCGTAGTTCATCACAGTGTCCCACTCGTCCCCGCCCAGCCAGGCGGAGGGGTCGCCGTAGTGCTCCGCGATGATCAGCGCCTCGGGGTTGACGGCCTTCACCCGGCGCCGGAACGCCTTCCAGAACAGATGGTTGAACTCCGGCGTCCGGCCCAGGTCGGCGGCCACGTCCAGCCGCCAGCCGTCGATGCTGTACGGCGGCGCGGCCCACTTCTCCGCCACGCGGAGGATCTGCTCGCACAGTGCTTCGGACTGCTCGTAGCACAGCTTGGGCAGCGTCTCGATGTCCCACCAGCAGTTGTAGCCGTAGTCGTCCCGGAAGGCAAAGTACCCCCTGTACGGGCTGTCGGGGTGCCCGAAGGCCCCGTCCGCGCCGCCGTAGATGCCCTCGCGGTCCATCCAGCGATGGAACGAGCCGCAGTGGTTGAACACGCCGTCGAGTATGATCCGCATGCCCCGGCGGTGCAATTCCCGGCAGAAACCGGCGAACCAGGCGTCGCTGGCGCTCAGGTTGTCCGGGTGGGTGGTGCGGGTGATGTAGCGCGTGGCGTGGGTGTTGTCGTGGTCCCCGCAGGCCAGCGTGGCCCCCTGATCGACGGGGATGACCGTCAGGTGCGGGTCCACGTGGTCGTAGTCCTGGGTGTCGTACCCGTGGCCGGAGGGCGACACGAATATGGGGTTGAAGTAGATGGCCTCCACCCCCAGCGATTGCAGGTAGTCCAGCTTCTCCAGCACGCCACTGAGGTCGCCGCCGTAGCGGCAGTGGTAGTCGTCGGCCTCCGGCGGGGCGTCCCAGCCGGGGGCATGGCGTATGGGGGCGTGGGCATACCAGTATTCCCGATCGCGCACGTCGTTGTCCGCCTCGCCGTTTCTGAACCGGTCCGGCAATATCTGGTACTGCACCGCCCCCTTGGCCCACTCCGGCACGCGGAACCCCGGGATCACCCTGAACGCCCCCGCCGGGTCCGGGGAGGGCGGGCAGTCCACCCACCGGGCCCCCAGGCGGTCATAGTGTATCAACCGCCCCTGCCATTCGACCAGGAAGGAGTAGCACAGCGCCTCCTCCGGGCAGACCAGCCCAACCTCGTACCAGTCGAAGCAGGCGTCGCTGCGGGTCCTGGCCATGGGCATATGCTCGGCGGGAAAGCCCCTGAGCAGCGTGACACGCGCCTCCGTGCCCCTTTGGACGCGCAGGCGCAGCGCCACGCGATCGCCCGCCTCCGGCTCGGCGGGCTGCCGGAACAGCGCCGTGCCGTCGTGGAATACCGACGACAGCAGCGCGTCCTGTTCGTTATAGGGTTGATTCATGGATTCAGCCGACCTCCGTCGTCATGTCACGGCACGTAGCTGCGGGTGATCTCTGCGATCCTGCCGTCCTCGAAGCACATCTCGGTGCTGTACTGGTCGAAGGAATCGTTCTCGGACGCCGCGATGGCCTTGGTCACGTCCTCGATGCCCGTGACGGTCACCGGCGCCTTCTCGATGTCCCAGCCGTCGGTGAACACCACGTCCTCGGCAAAGGGCACGGTCTGCACGTCCCGCTCGGTATAGGTGTTGAAATCGTCGAACTCGACGACCTTGTAGCAGTTGTCCTCCTCGAAGGCGCGGAGGACGTAGCCGTCCCCGTCCAGGCCGCCGTTGATGATCTTGCTGCCGTCATCGCCCTCCTGCAGGCTCTCGATCTCGACGGTCACGCCCTCCACGACGAAGGCGTCGCCCACGGTCATCTGCGCGACGTCGACGATGTCGTAGCAGTCCACGGTGTAGATGCCCACGTCGGCGATGCCGCCGTCTTTGACGTTCGCGCGGTCGAAGCGCACGGGATACGTGCCCTCGGACAGGTCCACGTCGGTGTCCATCGGGGCGATGACCCGCTGGGCGTTGCCGAACTCCCCGGGATCCACGCCGCGCTCGAAGCGCATGCCCTCGGCGGCGTGCTCCTTCGCGTCGTCCCAGGTCAGCTTGCCCTCGCCGTCGATGGCGAAGGTGGCCGCGCCGTCCGCATACTCCGTCGAGAGCACCTTGGCCGTTCCGTCCTCGTCGGTGCCGACGATCTCCTTCGTGCCGGGCTCGGCGCTGTACATCAGGTGGCGGTTGATGTCGAACAGGCAGGTGTAGTGCCACTCGGTCTGGTCGAAGGCGCTGTTGCCCCAGACCACCTTCACGTCGTAGACGTCGTCGTTCCCGGCGATGTCGATGGCTGCCCGGTCGCACACCCAGCGGCCCACGTAGGACTGGGCCTCGAGGTAGTCCGCGTCCTCGGCGTCCGAGAGCCGCGCGAGGCGGTAGTCCGCCGCCAGCCCCTCGGAGTCGTCCCACAGCAGCCGGTCCTCGCCCTCGGCGAAGCGGAATTTGGCCGTCAGGCCCTCGGCCAGCACCTCGGACTTCAGGGCGTCGGCGGCCTCGTCGTAGGTCTCGCGGGTGCGCACGCCCTCCGCGCAGACCAGGCTGTCGCTTTCGGCGTCGTAGGCGCAGGTCCCGTACGCCCAGACCTCTCTCTCGTCGCCGCCGTCGCCCTTCACGGCGGAGCAGTGGAAGGCGCCGTCCTCCTCTTCAAACCAGATCTCCACGGCGATGTAGTCGTCCACCCAGGTGTCCGTAAACCGGTCGATGACTGCCGCGTCCGGCCCCCCGGCCTCCGCCAGCGCAAGACCGCTTAACAGCAAAGTCAATGTCATCAGCGCACATAAAAACTTCTTCATGCTCATAACCTCCTCGTTTCTGTTTGAAATTGGGAATGGGGAATTGGGAATTGGGAATTATAGAATGCCAGTATGATAAATCGTAACAGGATAATCCGTAACCCTATAATCAAAAGAAATCCGTCAGGATTTCCACCTGAATTCCCAATTCCCAATTCCTAATTCCTAATTAACTCCATTCTATAATCCCCTCCGTCACACAACCTTCACACGCCCTCCGCCTCGTCTCCCTTCGCCTCGTCCCCCTTCACATCATCCAGCCTCTGCCGCGCGACGAGCTCGGCGAAGCGGCCTCTTTGGGCGATGAGCTGGTCGTAGGTGCCCTGCTCGACGATCGCGCCATCGTCCATCAGGAGTATGCGGTCGCAGTTGCGGATGGTGGACAGCCGGTGGGCGATGACGATGCGGGTGCATTTGAGCGCGTCCAGGGCCTCGGACACCTGCTTCTGGGTCTTGTTGTCCAGGGCGCTGGTGGCCTCGTCGAAGATCAGTATCTTCGGCTTGGGGGCGATGGCCCGGGCGATCATCAGCCGCTGCTTCTGGCCGCCGGAGATGCCGCCCTGCCCCTCCGAGATGATGGTCTGCATGCCCATGGGCATCTCGCGGATGTCGTCGGCGATGCCCGCGGTCTCGGCGGCGGCCCAGGCGTCGTCCAGCGTGAGCTGGGGCGCGGAGATGACGATGTTGGAGAAGATGTCCCCCTGCATGAGCTGGCCGTTCTGGATCACCACGCCCATCTGCTTGCGCAGGGACTTGGGGTCGATGCGCTTGAGGTTCTTGCCGTCGTAGTAGATCGCGCCCTTCTCCGGCGTCTCAAAGCCCAGCAGCAGCTTGACCAGCGTGGACTTGCCGCAGCCGGTGCGGCCCACGACGGCGACGTACTCCCCCGGCCTGATCCTCAGCGACAGGTCGTTCAACACATAGGGCGTGTCCGGCTCGTAGCGGAAGGAGACGTGGCTCATCTCGATGCCACCGCTGACCTTCGTGACGACCTCCTTGTCGGCGGTGACCTCGGGCTCGGCCTTCAGTATGGGCTCCGCCATCTCCAGCACCGGCGGTATGGAGGCCACCGCGATGGCGATGCTCGCCATGGCGGTGAAGGCGCCCATCACCCGCCCGTAGGCGGCGCTGAACGCGAAGTATTCGTTCGGGGCCACGCCGGTGCTGGCGGCGATGTAGTACAGCACGATGTTGCCCACCAGCATGATGCCGGTGTTCAGCACGCCGTTGAGCTTCAAAAACGGCGGCGGGTTGTACTCCAGCTCGGTGTTCTGCGCGTACAGCTTCGCCCAGCGGGCAAAGGCGCGCTTTTCCGCCCCGGAGAGGCGGATCTTCTGGATGCCGCTGACCATGGCGTAGCTCATGCCGGACTCGGCGGCGCTGAGCTTCATCTTCTGCCGGGAGATGCGGATCTGCTTTAGCGACGTGGCCAGGCTCAGAAGCACCGTGGCCAGTATGATGGCGATGGACGGCCACACCAGCGCCGGGGCAAAGCTGAAGATCTGGCCGATGTACAATAGCGACATCAGCGAGGTCAGCCCGGTGAACATGGTGTTGTCCAGCAGCATTTCGCACAGCGAGCCCACGGAATCCGCGCGGCTCGACAGCTCTCCGGAGGAGAACCGCCGGAAGAAGCTGACCGGCAGCGACAGTATGCGCATCATCACCGAGGCCTCCACGGCCAGCGACGTCTTCTGGGAGATGCGCTGGGTCAGCAGGTCCTTGGTGACCTCCAGAAGCTGCGAGGCGAACGCGGAGGCGATCAAAAACACCGCCATGCCCATCAGAAGCGACAGGTTCCCGTGCTTCAACACCGGCCCGGTGAGGACCTCGGCCACCTTGGGCTCGATCATGCCCACCAGTACCACGGCCAGCGTGGCCAGCATGATCACCGCGATGTCGCCGTTGGTGATGCAGCTTCTCAGGTACAGAAGCAGATCGGGGATCCCCAGCTTCTTCATGGGCAGGGGGCGGTAGAAGCACAGCGCCGCCCGGTCCAGCCGCTTCGCGGTGCGCTTCGTGACCCGCACCCGCTTGCCCGTGTCCGGGTCGGTGAACCGGTAGCCGTGCAGCTTGCCGGGCAGCAGCGCCACCGCCGCGCCGGAATCCGCCAGAAAGCCCAGCATGGGCCCGTAGGCGTCCTTATACCAGCCCTCGGTGAGCTCCACGTCGCGGATCATCAGCCCCAGCGGCCGCAGGGCGTAGTCGAACTGCGCCTCCACGTCCGCGATCTCCTCCGGGATCTCGGCGGGCTTGTAGTGGTAGTATTTCAGTATCTCGTCCAGGGCGTGCCTGGCCTCCAGCCGCTCGTCGTGCAGCCAGGACGCCTCGCGTCCCCCCAGCACCGACCCGGCCACGCGCACAAAGGAGTCCTCAAAGACCTCCTCGTCGTGCTTCATGCGCTGCCGGATCTGATCGTCAAACCAACCCATCGTATGCTCCCTTCGATAGCCTACTCGCTCGTCACCAGCTCCGCGTACTTGCCGCCCTTGGCGTAGAGCTGCTCGTGGGTACCGCGCTCCACCACGACGCCCTTGTCCAGCACGACGATCTCGTCGCAGTCCCGTATGGTGGACAGCCGGTGGGCGATCACGATGCAGGTGATGCCCCGGTCCTTGATGGCCTTGACCACGTCGTACTCGGTCTTGGCGTCCAGCGCGGAGGTGGCCTCGTCCAGTATGATGATGGACGGGTCCTGCGCCAGCACGCGGGCGATCTCCAGCCGCTGCCGCTGGCCGCCGGACAGGTCCTTGCCGTTCTCGGTCAGCCGCCCCTGATAGCCGCCGGGGCGGCTCAATATGTCGTCGTGGAGCTGGGCGTCCCGGGCGGCGAGTATGATCTCGAAGTCCTGGATGGTGTCGTCCCACATGCGGATGTTGTTGGCGATGGTGTCCTCAAAGAGTATGATGTCCTGGTCCACCACGGCCAGCGAGCCGGTGAACACCGCCCGGGGGATGTCCGCGATGGGCCTGCCGTCGAACAGTATCTCGCCGGACCAGGGGATGTACAGCCCGGAGATCAGCTTGGACAGCGTCGATTTGCCGCAGCCGCTGGCGCCCACGATGGCCACCCGGCTGCCGGGCTTTATGGTCATGGAGAAGTCCTGTATCACGGGCTTTGCCAGCGGGGAGTAGCCGAAGCACACGTTTTTGATCTCCACGCCGCCCCGGAGCTTGCCGTAGTCCACGTCCTCGCGGATGGGCTCGTCGCGCACCATGGGGTCGGCGGGGTACTGCATCACGTCCTCGACGCGCTCCATCTGGGTGCGCATCTCCTGGATGGTCTGGCCCGCCTCGATGAGCGTCTCGGCAGGGTTCATGAACGCGCTCAGGAAGCCCTGGAAGATGGTGATCGAGCCGAGGGTGAACTGATCGTGCATGGCCAGGTACACGCCGATGAACAGCACCATGTAGTTGGCCACGCTGCCGACGAAGGCGGGGATGATGCCCAGCCCCGCGTCCATCCGGGCGTACTTCACGTTCTGGGTGTTGACGGACGCCTGATAGCCCGCCCACTTCCGGAAGAAGCCGTTCTCCGCGCCGGAGGCCTTGATGGTCTCGGTCATGCTGATGCCGGCCAGCGTGGCGGAGGCCAGCTTGCCCTCGTCGCGCATCTGCACGCGCATCACGTTGACCCGCTTTTCGGACATGATGCGGGCGACCACCAGGTTGATCAGCACCGTGGCCAGGCCGATCAGCGTAAGAAGCGGGCTGTAGCGCAGCATCAGCACCAGGTAGAACACGGTCATCAGGGTGTTCAGCAGAAGCGGCGCGACGGTCTCCACCAGCGTGCCGGCGATGGTGGCGTTGGTGGCCTGGCGCTGGAGGATGTCGCCCACCATGCGCTGGGAGAAGAACTCCATGGGCAAAAGCAACACCTTCCACATGAAGCCGGTGCTGCTGATGACCGTCAGCTTGCCGTTGATCCTGAGCGAATACACGGTGCGCGCCCACTCAACCACAAGCTGCACGACGCACAACAGCGCCATCAGCGCGATGAACGGGCGAAGCCACTCCGGATTTTTGCCGGTCAGCAGCCGATCATAGAATATGCGGGACATCACGGGATTGATGATGCCGAACAGGTAGGCGATCACCGTGGTCAGCGCCACGAAGGCCACCGCCGCCCCCGCGCCGCGCAGCCGTTTGCGGGCAAACTCCAGCGTGCTCTTGCGCTTGCCGGAGGGCTCGAAGCCCTCCCCGGGCCTGATCATGATGACGATGCCCGTGAAGGACTCGTCGAAGGCCTCCATGTCCACCTGCACCACGCCGCGGGCGGGGTCGTTGAGCACCGCCTTGTTGCCGCGGAAGCCGTCCAGCACCACGAAGTGGTCGAAGTCCCAGTGGATGATGCAGGGATAGGTCGCCGCCTGCTTCAGGTTCTCCGGCTCCACGCGGTAGCCCTTCATCTCGAAGCCGTAGTGCCGCCCGGCCAGCATCATGTTCTTGGCGTTGGAGCCGTCCCGGGAGATGCCGCAGTCCAGCCGCACCTGCTCCAGCGGCACCCACTTCCGATAGTACGCCATCACCATCGCCAGGCAGGCCGCGCCGCACTCCAGCGCCTCCATCTGCATGATGACCGGCACCTTCGCCACGCCGTTTTTGACCGGCTGCCGGACCCCTTTTGTACTGTCAAACAACGCGACGCCCTCCTCAGTTGTTCAGCAGGAAGCTTATGGGCGATACGGAATCGGTGACGATCTCCACGTCATAGTTCCCGTCCTCCACGTCGATATCGGCGGTGCAGATGGCCTCCCCCGCCGCGTTCTCGCGCACGTACTCGATGGCGACCTCCTGGCCCGCGATGCGCACCGGCATGCCGTCGTCCACCTCCTCCGCCTTCGAGGCGGGCAGCGTGATCTCCATCACGCCGTTTGCCACCTGCGCCTCCGCGGGCAGCAGGGTCTCCAGCTTCTTCACGGAGGACAGCACCAGAAGCCCCGCCAGCAGCGCGATCACCGCCCCCAGCACCATCCACACGGCGGGACTGGTGACCCGCATGTAATCGTTGAGCTGCTCCGGAGACGATATCCGCTCCAGGCTCTTCTGCCGAAACAGTTGATTTTGCATAATACAATTCTCCTACTCCCTAATCCCTAATCCCTAATCCCTAATCCCTAAATTATATAGAACCACTCCGGATCATCCCCCGGCACCTCGGGCTGGAGCACATAGCCCTGCCCGTTCTTGTACAGAAGCTCCTGGTTGCGGATGCTCACGCGCGTGCCGGGGGCGATGGGATGGGTGATGAACACGTTGGAGCCGATGACGGAGTCGCGGCCGATCACCGTGTCGCCGCCCAGTATGGACGCACCGGCGTAGATGGTCACGTTGTCCTCGATGGTGGGGTGGCGGCGCCGGCCCCGCAGCTTCTGCCCGCCGCGGGTGGACAGCGCGCCCAGCGTGACGCCCTGGTAGATCTTGACGTAGTCGCCGATGACCGTGGTCTCGCCCACCACGATGCCGGTGCCGTGGTCGATGAAGAAGTACCGCCCGATCTGCGCGCCGGGGTGGATGTCGATGCCGGTGCGGCTGTGGGCGAACTCGGTCATGATGCGGGGAATCAGCGGCACGTTGAGCTGGTACAGCGCGTGGGCCAGCCGGTTGACCGTGATGGCGTACAGGCCGGGATAGGCGATGATGACCTCCGCCTTGTTCTTGGCGGCGGGGTCGCCGTCGTAGGCGGCCTGCAGGTCGGTCTCCGTGTAGGCGCGGATCTCCGGCAGCTTTTCGAGGAACGCGGCGGTGATGTCCTCGGCGCGGCGCTCCGCCTCCTGCGGCGACACCGGCTCGCTGCCCCGCAGGGCGATGCCGATCTGCCGGTTCAGGTGAAAGGCCACGTCCTCTATAAGCGCCGACAGGTTGTTCTTCGGATTGTAGATGCGGTAGGTGTAGTCCCGGTAGTAGCCCGGAAACACCAGCCTGAGCAGCTTGCCGATCAGTTCCTCGATGATGCGCCGGTCCGGCTGGGTGAACATCTCCAGCCGGTCGATCACCCGGTCGTTGCCGTAATCCGCCAGTATGGTGTCCGCCAGCGCCTGTATCCTGGCCTCAAAGGCGTCCCTGTTCTCCCCCATGCTCTCATCCTCCCGATTGCCCTTCCATAAATATGGGTCCATTATAGCAAATCCGCGCCGTTCTATCAATATAGGGAGGGGAAAATGCCCGAGCAACGTCACGATCAGGTCACATGAGTGTTCCAAATGACCGCGCCGGGAGTTGTAGGGACGGCAGTCCCCGGCTATTCCTGTTCCCTGTTCCCTGTTCCCTGTTCCCTCCCTGCCATTCCTATTGCCTATTGCCTATTCCCTATTCCCTATTGCCTATCGTCCTCCCCTTCATCCCCATTATTTAACCCCCGCCGCGCTTGACATAACCCGCCGGGCATGCTATCATGCTTATATCATCATAAAACGATGCGATGATGGGAACAAGTAAGCCGCCTTTGTCGGAATCAGAGAGCCCCCGGTCGGTGCGAGGGGGTCGTGACGGGCGGACGAATACCTCCCGGAGCAGGCGGCTGAACCGACGAGTAGGCCGTCCGGTTCACGCCCGAAATCGCGTGTCAGAGGCCCTCCCACGGGAGGGTGAACGGAAGTGGTACCGCGATTCACAGTCGCCTTCCCGCATGGGAAGGCGACTGTTTTTATTTCAGGAGGCATAGACAATGCAATTCACAGAGTCATTGTTCGCGGAGCATATGAAGCCCATCACGGGCTCGGCCATCCGCGAAATCTTCAAGCTGCTGGCGAAGCCGGGGATGATCTCCTTCGCGGGCGGCAACCCGTCCAACACGGCGCTGGAGCCGGAGGTGGTGTCCGGCCTGGCGCAGGAGGCGCTGTCGAAGTACGGCACGGCGCTTTTGCAGTACGGCGCGACGGACGGCTTCAATCCCTTCCGGGAGAGCGCCGCCGAGTTCCTTCGGGGCTCGATGGTGAACTGCGAGGCGAAGGACATACTGCCCACCCAGGGCGGCACCCAGGCATTCGACGTGCTTTTGAAGGCGCTTGTAAACCCCGGGGACGCGGTGCTGTGCGAGAGCCCGACCTTCTTAGGCGCGATACAGGCCATGCGCGAGTACAACGCCAGGCTCGTGCCCATGCCCACCGACCACGAGGGCGTGATCGTGGAGGCGGCGGAGGAGCTGATCAAGGCGCATCACCCGAAGCTCATGTACGTGATCCCCACCTTCCAGAACCCCACCGGCATCACGCTGTCGCTTGAGCGCCGCAAGGCGCTGGCTGAACTGGCGGCGAAGTACGGCGTGGTGATCGCCGAGGACGACCCCTACCGCGACCTGCGGTATTCCGGCGAGCCCCTGCCCACGATACAGTCCTTCGACGAGGAGGGCTGGGTGGTGTACATGTCCAGCTTCTCCAAGTACGTCGCCCCCGGCCTGCGCGTGGGCGCGGCGGCGGTCAGAAACCCACTGCTGCTTCGGAAGATGGTCATCGGCAAGCAGTCCGCGGACACCCACTCCCCACTTTTGACCCAGGCCATCGTGGACGCCTACCTCCGCAAGGGCCTGATGCCCGCCCACCTCGCGCGCATCTGCGCCGACTACAAGGTGCAGCTCGACGCCATGCTGGACGGCTTCAAACACTTCCCCGAGGGCACCGTGCACACCGTGCCCCAGGGCGGGCTGTTCGTGTGGGCCGCGCTGCCCGAGGGCATGGACGCCATGAAGGTGTTTAACGCCGCCGTGGAGAACAACGTCGCCTTCGTCCCCGGCACCCACTTCTACACCGAGGGCGGCCACATGAACACCCTCCGCCTCAACTTCTCGATGTCGGATATCCCGACGATCGAGGCGGGGATGGAGAGGCTGGGAAGAGTCATCAGAGAGAATTAGGAATGAGGAATTAGGAATTAGGAATTGATTGCCGCTGCCGCCAGGGCTCACGCATGAATGAAGACGCGCCACGGCGCGTCCGCGGACGCCCCATGGGGCGTCCCTACGTTGGGTTCGTGGTATCGGGAACAGTGTTCTGTCATTCATGCGTGAGCCGCGCCGTTGCCGCATTCACTTATTGACATCACTGATAAACACGGCAGCCGCTATTCATTCCTAATTCCTCACTCCTAATTCCTAACTCATTGATACATAACAACGATTCTGAGAAAGGAAATAACGATATGAACGCATTAGACCTCCTGAAAGAGCGCGGCTTCGTCCGCCAGATCACCTTTGAGGACGAGTTATACAGGGCCTTTGACGAAGGCATGGTGTCCTTCTACGTGGGATTTGACCCCACGGCGGACAGCCTGCACATCGGGCACTACATCCCGATCATGGCGATGGCGCACCTGCAAAAGGCGGGGCACAAGCCGTTTGCGCTGATGGGCGGCGGCACGGGCATGATCGGCGACCCGTCGGGCAAGTCGGACCTGCGGAAGGTCTTGACGGTGGAGGACATCGACAACAACGTGGCCCACATCAAGCGGCAGATGGAGCGCTTCCTGGACTTTGACCCGTCCAAGCCCAACTGCGCCCAGATCGTCAACAACGCCGACTGGCTTCGGGACCTCAACTACATCGACTTTCTGCGGGACGTGGGCGCGCTGTTCTCGGTCAACCGCATGCTGACCGCCGAGTGCTACAAGCAGCGGCTGGAGCGGGGGCTCACGTTCCTGGAGTTCAACTACATGCTGATGCAGTCCTACGACTTCCTGGAGCTCAACCACCGGCACAACGTGACCCTGCAGTGCGGCGGCGACGACCAGTGGTCCAACATGCTCTCCGGCGCGGACCTCATCCGCCGCAAGGACGGCAAGCCCGCCTTCGCGCTGACCTTCCAGCTTTTGCTGACCCACGACGGCCGCAAGATGGGCAAGACCGAGAAGGGCGCGCTGTGGCTCGATCCCGACAAGTGCAGCCCCTACGACTTCTACCAGTACTGGCGCAACGTGGACGATCAGGACGTGGGGAAGTGCCTGGGCCTGCTGACCTTCCTGCCCATGGACGAGGTGCGCCGCCTGGGCGCTTTGAAGGACAGCGCCATCAACGAGGCCAAGCGCGTGCTGGCCTACGAGGTGACGAAGAACGTCCACGGCGAGGAGGAGGCCAAAAAGGCCCAGCAGGCCGCCGAAGCGCTGTTCTCCGGCGGGGCCATGGCCGGCTCCGTGCCCACCACCGAGATCGACCCCGCCGAGCTTGCAAACGAGAACCGCCTGCTGGCCTGGGTGGCGAAGGTGGGCCTGTGCAAGTCCAACGGCGAGGCCCGCAAGACCATGCAGCAGGGCGGCCTCTCCGTCAACGACAAGAAGGTCACCGACCCCGAGACCCGCATCACCCCCGAGATGCTCGCCGGCGACGGCCTGCTAATCCGGAAGGGGAAGAAGAGCTACCACAAGCTGGTCGCGAAGGGCTGACAGGCATGAAAACCGCACATAAATGAGGAATTAGGAGTTAGGAATTAGGAATTGAGCAATCCCTCTGGCCTTTCGGGCCACATCCCTTTGCACAAGGGAAGCAGGGCTGCCTCGCAAGACATCCGTAGGGACGCCATTCTTGGCGTCCCTACGACGAGCTTCCGGCATTCAATAATTCCTAATTCCTCATTCCTAATTCCTAATTGAACAGATATCTACCCTCTTGTTCTCTTCAACAGATCATATACTCTGGAACGCCTGCTCAAGGTCGGCCAGTATGTCCTCCACGTTCTCCAGCCCCACGGACAGCCGCACGAGGCCCTCGTCGATGCCGGCGGCTTTGAGCTGTTCGTCGGTGCACTGGCGGTGGGTGGACGACGCCGGGTGCAGTATGCAGGTGCGGATGTCGGCCACGTGCACCTCGTTGGTCACGAGCTTCAGGGCGTCGAGGAAGGCCATGGCCTTTTCGCGCCCGCCCGCGATGGTGAACGAGATCACGGCGCAGGAGCCCTTCAGATACTTCTTATACAGCGCGTGGTCCTTGTCGGAGGGCAGCGCCGGGAACTTCACGGACACCACCTTGGGGTTGTTCTGGAGGTATTCCGCCACACGCAGGCCGTTTTCGTGGTACTGGCGCATCCTGACAGGCAGCGTCTCCAGCCCCAGGTTCAGCAGGAAGGCGGAGTGGGCGGCGGGATAGACGCCGAAGTCCCGCATCAGGTTCATGCGCGCGCGGGTGATGTAGGCGGCCTTCCCGTAGGCCTTGGTGTAGGAGATGCCGTGGTAGCTCTCGTCGGGCTCGGTCAGCTCCGGGAACTTGCCGTTTTCCCAGTCGAAGGCGCCGCCGTCCACGATCACGCCGCCGATCTGCACGGCGTGGCCGTCCATGTACTTGGAGGTAGAGTGCACCACGATGTCCGCGCCGAAGAAGATCGGCTTGCAGAACACCGGCGTGGCGAAGGTGTTGTCCACGATCAGCGGCACGCCGTGGGCGTGGGCGATGCGGGCGAAGCGCTCGATGTCCAATACGGTCATGGCGGGGTTGGCCATGGTCTCGCCGAACACCAGCCGGGTGCGGTCGGTGAAGGCCGCCTCGATGGCCTCGTCGGAGTCGTCGCCGCTGACGAACGTGGTGGTGATGCCCAGCCGCTTGAGCGTCACCGTGAACAGGTTCGTGGTGCCGCCGTAGATCGAGCCCAGGCTCACGATGTGGTCCCCCGCCCCGCAGATGTTCAACACCGCCAGCAGGTTCGCCGCCTGGCCGGAGCTGGTGCACATGGCCCCCACACCGCCCTCCAGCGCCGCGATCTTGTCCTCCACGGCCATCACCGTGGGGTTGCCGAAGCGCGAGTAGACCAGCGACAGCGTCGGATCGTCGAACACCTTGGCGATCTCCTCCGCGGTGTCGTAGGCGTAGGTGATGCTCTGTACGATGGGCAGCACCCGGGGCTCGGCGTTGCCGGGCGTGTACCCGGCGTGCAGGCATTTGGTCTCGTCTCTCATATTCATACCTCCGGATGATGAATCAACATTTTCATTATACCACCATCCCCGCATTCGCGCAATTCCCAAATGATTACCGCGCCAAACCGGACATAATTTCATTGACAAGACGCCCCGGTTACATTATAATGAACACAGCCATTGTAAAACCAGGGTGAACGATTTAACTTGTTCGAAACAGGCACATCGAAAGGAGACGGTTTCATGGAGAAGACGATCAAGCGCATCGGCGTATTGACCAGCGGCGGCGACTCCCCGGGCATGAACGCGGCAGTGCGCGCGGTGGTGCGCACTGCGGTGGCCTACGGCATCGAGTGCGTGGGCATCCGCAGGGGCTGGCAGGGCCTGATCACCAGCGACTTTGTGCAGTTGGACGCCGCGAGCGTGGGCCACATACTCTCCCGCGGCGGCACGATACTCTACACCGCCCGCAGCGAGGATTTCATGAGCGAAAAGGGCCGCAAAAAGGCCGTGGCGACCTGCAAGATGCTGGGCCTGGAGGCCATCGTGGCCATCGGCGGCGACGGCACCTTCCGCGGCGCGCTGGAGCTGTCGCGGCTGGGCATCCCGGTGGTGGGCGTGCCGGCGACCATCGACAACGACATCGGCTGCACCAACTACACCATCGGCTTTGACACCGCCTGCAACACCGCCATCGAGTGCATCGACCGCCTGCGCGACACCATGCAGTCCCACGAGCGCTGCTCCGTGGTGGAGGTCATGGGCCGCAACGCCGGCTTCCTGGCGCTGTACGTGGGCATCGCCATCGGCGCGACGGCGGTGCTGGTGCCCGAGCGCGAGCTGGACTTCGAGCACGACGTGGTGGAGCGCATCCGCAACGCCCGCCTGGCCGGCAGCACCCACTTCATGGTGGTGGTGGCCGAGGGCGCGGGCAGCGCCGTGGAGATCGGCAAGATGATCCACGAGGCCATCGGCATCGAGCCCCGCGTGACCGTGCTGGGCCACATCCAGCGCGGCGGCTCCCCCAACGCCCGCGACCGCGAGACCGCCACCCGCATGGGCTACTTCGCGGTGAAGGCCCTCGCCGAGGGGCGCGGCAACCTGATCATCGGCACCCGCGGCGGCGACATCGTGGAGACCCCCATCGAGGAGGCGCTGAACATGAAAAAGCACCTCCAGATGGACCGGTACACCGTGCTGGAGACCATGAGCGTCTCCCTCGCACCGCGGCATTGATCCCATCGACAAATCAGGGACGGCGCGAAGCCGTCCCTGATTTTTATACGATGAGGCAACCGGCCATAGGCGGTTGGCCAGTCCGGCGGAGGCCGCAGGACTACGCCGGAAATCGTCATTCAAATGCGTAATTGTCGTCGCGGAGCATTTGCAGGCTGTATGCCATCACCACGGCGTCGGGCCTGTATTTGTCCAGCCAGACTTCCAGCGGGTCCACGTCCTGCCTGAGATCGACGCACACCACGTTGCGGGCCAGCAGCGACAGGAACGTGCCGATGGGCGCGCTGTAGGAGTCCTTGAGCAGCAGTATGGTGTAGTCCGGGGCGGCGTCGTTGGTGAATATGCTGAACGACTCCGTGAGGCCGTAGAGCATGTAGGCGGTCTCGTTCCAGCTCTGGCCCGCGGGCGTCTCCAGCACCTCGAAGCGCGTGACGGCGTCGCGGAAGCCGCCGTCCATCTCCACCATGCGCGTGACGTGCCGCGTGACGCGGTGGATGTGCGCATCGGAGGTCTTTGGCCAGTATTCGGTGATGTCGTCCGGGGTCACCAGCGCCGGGCCCAGACGCTGGCCGTACTTGCCGATGAACAGCTTTTCGTGCCTTTCGGTGTCCAGGTTGTCCGCGTCCAGTATCGACGCATCCAGCGCCGCGCCGGTCATGGCGTTGAGCTCCCCCGCCACGGCCTGGCCCATGGTGATGGCCGCCAGGGTGGACCAGTGCTGATCGGTCACCATCAGCAGGTCGTTCAGCGGCTTGCCGCAGCCGGGCAGCACGTCCCGGCTGTCCAGCACCCGCACGCCGCCCGCGCGCAGGCCCGCCACGGCCTCGTCCGCCATGCGCGCCGAGGCGTCCAGGGCGTCATAGCCCGCGGGCATCATGTCGTCAGAATACAGCGTCGGGTGCTCGTAGACGAACAGGAAGGGGTAGTCCTTTATCACCGTCTCGCGCTGTTCGATGATGTCCGCCACGTTCTTCGACAAATCCTTGTAGGGGTTGAGATCGTACAAATGCCCGGTGTTCAGCCGCACCATGTTCTGGCTGCCGGTGTTGATCATCCGCTTGCCCAGCGCGTACTGAAAGGCCGAGTTGACGTACCCCAGCTCCTTTTTGAGCCACATATCGTCCGCGATCTCCGCCGTGAAGCCGTTGATGCGGCCCGACAGCCGCTCCAGCGGGTTGGCGCTGTCGGGCAGGAGCGCCAGCTTCTCGTCCGTCAGCTGTATGGATTTGCGCAGGTCCTGGAAGTGCCCCGTCACCATCACGACGAAGGCCGTGAACACGAAGCCCAGGAAGGCCACGGTCAGTATCGCCGCCACGGCGCGATTCAGTGTCCTGGATTCTTTCATCGGTCGTACCCCTTCGGTGTTGTCATTGTACCCAGTATAGCACACGCATATTAAGGGTTCAAGGGGTTTTAAACAAACAACCGCCCCGGCGGGACGCATGTCCCGCCGGGGCGAATAGCAACCATCAGTCTTAAATCGTATTCTCGTCGGAGAACAGGTCGGCCAGCACCTTCTCCTTCACCTCGGAGACGGTGACCTCGCGGATCTTCTGCCTCAGGGGCAGCACCGCGCGCGGGGAGACGGACAGCTCGTCGATGCCGATGGAGAGGAAGGTCTCCGTCAGGTCGAGGTCCGCGCCGAGCTCGCCGCAGATGCCCACCCAGACGCCGTTCTTGTGGGCGTTGTCGCACACCATCTTCAACAGACGGAGCACGGCGGGATGGTGGGGGTTGAAGAAGCGGCCCAGGTCGTTGTTCTGGCGGTCGCAGGCCAGCGTGTACTGGGTCAGGTCGTTGGTGCCACAGGAGAAGAAGTCCACCAGCTTGGCCAGCCGGTCGCTCATCACGGCGGCGGCGGGGGTCTCGATCATGATGCCGATCTGCACATCGTCAGCGAAGGGCTTGCCCTCCTCGGTGAGCTCCTTCTTGACCAGCTCGCACATCTTGCGGGCCTCCTTGACCTCCCAGACGCTGGTGACCAAGATCTCGGGCCGGTTCAGGCAGATGCGCAGCGCGCGGTTGCCCATGGCGGGGTTCTCCTCCTTGGGCAGCTCGAAGTAGTCGATCTGCTTGTCCGCGCCGATGTCCAGCGTGCGGATGACGACCTCCTTGTCGCCCATGTCGCTGAGCACCTTCTTGTAGGCCTCGAACTGGTAGTCCTCGGTGGGATAGTCGGAGCAGTTCAGATACAGGAATTCGGAGCGGAACAGGCCGATGCCGCCGCCGTCGTTGGACAGCACCACGGGCACGTCCTCGGGGTTGCCGATGTTGCAGAAGACCTTGATCTTCTGGCCGTCCCTGGTGACGTTCTCCTTGCCCTTCAATTCCTCCAGCAGCTTCTGGCGCTTGAGCTGTTCCTCGCGCTTGGCCATCAGCATGGAGCGGGTGGACTCGTCCGCGTCCACGACCACCGCGCCGGTGGAGCCGTCCACGATCACCTCGCGGCCCTCGTACTCGGGCTTGAGCTGGTCGCCCACGCCGATGATGGCCGGGATGCCCATGGTGCGGGCCAGTATGGCGGTGTGGCTGGAGCCGCTGCCGCCCTCGGTGACGAAGCCCAGGATCTTGGACTTGTCCAGCTGCACCGTCTCCGACGGGGCCAGGTCGTCCGCCGCCAGGATCACGGGCACGGGGCTGTCGATGCCGCCCTGCACCACGCCGGTCAGTATGCCGATGATGCGGCCGGACACGTCCTTCACGTCCGCCGCGCGGGCCTGCATGTAGCTGTCGTCCATCTGGGCGAACATGTCCGCAAACTGGGCGGCGGTGTCGGTCACGGCGGCCTCGGCGTTGAGCAGGCTCTCCTTGATCAGGCCCTCGATGGCCTCCTCGTAGTCCATGTCCTCGGCCATCATCTGGTGGGTCTCAAACAGCATGGCGGCGTCGTCGCCGGCCTCCTCGCGGGCCTTGTCCGCCAGCGCGCCCAGCTGCTCAATGGCCTTGGCCTGGGCGGCCTTGAAGCGGTTCCACTCCGCCTCGATGTCCGCCACCTCGTAGCGGCGGATGGTGCTCTTCGCGCGCTGATAGTAGTACAGCGGGCCCATGGCCACGCCGGTGGATACGCCCTTGCCCTGAATGGAAATCATGGTGCATTGCCTCCTTATTTCAATTTGAAAAAACGGCTGCCCAGCGCAGGACAGCCGTCCAAAGTGTGATTAGAAGTTATTCTTGAAGAAATCCTGGATCGCGGCGAAGGCGGTATCCTCGTCGGCGCCGTCCACGGTGACCTTCACGGTGTCGCCCTGCTTGATGCCCATGCCCATCAGCGCCATCAGCTTGAGCGCGTTGACGGACTTCTCACCCTTGGCGACGGTGACGGTGGAGGCATACTTCTTGATCTCCTTGACCAGTATGCCGGCGGGACGGGCGTGGATGCCCACAGGATCGGTAATGACGTATTCAAAAGACTTCATATGTTTTTCCTCCCTGTTGATTTGATATTGAGAGGGGGAGCGGCGCTCCCCCGTCGGGTGTTATTTCGCGCCGATCTCCACGCCCTCGAGGTCGTCGGAGTTGGTCAGCAGCACGGCCACGGTGTCGGAGTAACCGGCGGCCTTGATCTTGGCGCGGCTGAACCGGATCAGCGGCTGGCCGGCCTTCACCTTGTCGCCCTCCTTGACCAGGCAGGTGAAGCCGTCGCCGTTCATGTTCACGGTGTC
This sequence comes from uncultured Eubacteriales bacterium, assembly GCA_902790525.1. Lineage (GTDB taxonomy): Bacteria > Bacillota > Clostridia > Christensenellales > Aristaeellaceae > UBA2862. The sequence continues at coordinate 23,216 of CADASI010000048.1, read as the reverse complement.
GACGCCCACGTGGATCAAAAGCTCCATGTCGTTGGCGGACACGCCCACGGCGTGCTTGCTCTCCGCAACGGAGCTGATCTCGCCGTCAAACGGCGCGACCACGGTCTCGTCGGTCGGCTCCACGCCGACGCCCACGCCCAGCACGCCGCTGGCAAAGGTGTCGTCGGGGATCTTGTCGTAGGGGATGACGTTGCCCTTGACCGGCTGCAGCACCGTGCCGTTGGCGCAGCGGATGACGGATACGGTGGGCGCCTCGATGGCCGGGGCCGCGGCGGCCGGGGCAGCGGCGGCGGGCGCGACGGCGGGCTGCTCTTCCTTCCAGATCACGCTGGTGATCACGAAGGCCACGCCCGCGGCGATGAGCAGCTCAATGCAGTAGATCGGGACATTGTTGATGGCCAGCAGGCCGGGGATGCCGGTGACGCCGTAGGTGGTCGCGCCCAGGCCCGTGAGGGAGCCGAACAGCGCGCCGACCGCGCCGCCGATGACGCCCGCGATGAAGGGCTTCATGAAGCGGAAGTTCACGCCGAAGATGGCGGGCTCGGTGATGCCCAGGGACGCCGACAGCGAGGACGGCAGCGCCACGGACTTGAGCTTCGCGTTGCGGCACTTGATGGCGACGGCCAAGCAGGCGCCGAACTGGGCGAAGTTCGCGGCGGAGGCGATGGGCATCCAGATGTTCAGGCCGAGCGCGCCTGACAACATGCCTGCCTCAATGACGTTGTACATATGGTGCAGGCCCATGACCACGGTCCAGGGATACAGCGCGCCCATGATCAGCGCGCCGATGCCGCCGGTGGAGGTCACCAGCCACTCAGCGCCCTTGAGCACCCAGTTCTCGAGGATGGAGAAGATGGGGCCGATGACCACGAAGGTGGCGAAGGCGGTGATCAGCACGGTGCACAGGGGGGTGACGAACAGGTCGATCATCTCCGGCACCTTCTTGTGCAGCCACTTCTCGACCGTTGACATCAGAAGGACCGCCAGTATGACGGGGATGACGTGGCCCTGGTAGCCGACCTGGGAGATCTTGAAGATGCCCAGATTCCACACCGCGGGCTGGTTGGTCGGGGACACGGTCCAGGCGTTCATCAGGCCCGGGTGGACCATCATCATGCCGATGACGCCGCCCAGGAAGATGTTGCCGCCGAACACGCGGGCCGCCGAGACGGCCACCAGTATGGGCAGCAGGGCGAAAGCGGTGTTGGCCACCAGATCCAGGAAGCCGAACCAGCCGCTCTCCGCGAAGGACGGGATTGCCTTGGCCAGCGCTTCCACCAGGCCCATCATCAGGCCGGAGGCCACGATGGCGGGCAGGATCGGGACGAACACGTCGCCCGGGGTCTTGAGGATCTTCTTCCACAGCGGCATGCGGCTGGCGGCGGCGGCCTTCACGTCGGCCTTCGACGCGGCGGACGCGCCGGTGACGGACAGGAACTCGTCGTACACCTTGTTGACGGTGCCGGTGCCGATGATCAGCTGGAGCTGACCGTTGGATTCAAACATGCCCTTCACGCCGTCGACGTTCTCCAGGGCGGCCTTGTTGACCTTGCCGTTATCGGCGATAACGAGCCTCAGTCGGGTGGCGCAATGCGCGGCACTGATGACATTGGAGCCTCCGCCGATATTGGCGGCGATCTCCTCAGCGCATTTGCGATAGTCCAATGCCATGTTTTTCTCCCCCTCCATAAATAAATCGAACTGTGATACGTCGTCGTTCATGAGCCTCACAGTTTCTATCATTTTACAACAATTATGGCATTATGTAAATAGCAAATTAAAGGAAAACGCTTATTTTAACATATGAGGGAGTAGGGAGTAGGGGTTGGGTTGGTGCATTGTCAAAATTACAGTGGATTTTTTCGGCGTTTCATGGTATGATGAAATCAGAGTATATGGGACGTTTACAGCATCACGACAAGGAAGAGGAGGAGGATACCGTGAAGGAATGGACCAGAGAGGAGCGCTATCGGGTGCTACAGGGCCCGGAGGAGATACGCGGGCTCTACGACCGCATCCAGAAATCGGTCTACCGGCAGCGCTACCACGTGCAGCCCATCACCGGGCTGTCCAGCGATCCCAACGGCTTCGCGCTGCACAAGGGCGTGTGGCACCTGTGCTATCAGTGGTGCCCCTGGGGGGCCGTGCACGGGCTCAAGTACTGGTATCACGTCACCAGCCCGGACCTGGTGCACTGGCAGAACGCCGGCATCGGCTTAAAGCCCGACTGCTACTACGACAACCGCGGCACCCACTCGGGCAGCGCCATCTCCAGGGGAGACGACCTGGTGTTCTTCTACACCGGCAACCACCGGGACGAGGACTGGACCCGCACCCCCTACACCTGCGCCGCGCTGCTGGGCGACGACGGCCGTCCCCACAAGCTGGAGAAGCCGCTGTTCGGCCCCCGGGACGACCACAGCGAGCACCAGCGCGACCCCAAGGTGGTGTGGAACGCGGCCAACGAGACCTACTACATCTTCATCGGCGCACAGACGCTGGACAAGCGCGGCTGCGTGATGGTCTACCGCTCAAAGGAGCTGCTCTCCGGCTGGGAGTACGCGGGTGAGCTCAAGGTGCCGGGCTACGAGGCCTTCGGCGGCATGTGGGAGTGCCCGTACATCGTCAACATCTCCGGGCGCGACGTGCTGATCTTCTCCCCGCAGTACACCAAGCTGCCGGGGCGCGGCGAGAGCACCAACCACAACGTGTACTTCATCGGCAAAATGGACTACGACACGCTGACCTTCACCCCCGACGGCCCCTATCACCACCTCGACTACGGCTTCGACTTCTACGCCGCCCAGGGCGCGGCCTCCATCGGCGACCCGGACCGGGCCATACTGATCGCGTGGATCGGCCTGCCGGACAACCACTACCCCACCGAGGAGGAGGACTGGGAGGGCAGCCTGTCCCTGCCCAGGGAGCTGCGCGTTAAGGACGGCAAACTGATCCAGACGCCACTGCCTGAGATCAAATCCCTCCGGGAGGCGGAGGTCCCCGCCGACGGCACGCTGCCCGCCGCGTGCGAACTGGAGGTCGCCTGCCCCGACGCCGACTTCGACTTAAACCTGTTCACCCGCGAGGACGGCGAAGGCGGCCTGCGGCTTCACTACGACGGCGCCCGCAGGGTCTGCACGCTGGACCGCTCCGGCATGGACAAGCGCTTCAACATCCCCGTGGGCGAGCGGCTGGAGATGCCGCTGGAGCGCCCGCTGGAAAAGCTGGACGTGTTCGTCGACCGTTGCTCCGTCGAAATCTTCGCCAACGACGGCGAGGCCACCTTCACCACCCACGCCTACCCCACCCCGCGGGAGTTCCACTATACCGCCAGCGCGGGCGTCGGCGTGCGCGTGTTCCCGATGCGCGCCTCGGTGACGGACGAATTTGTGGTTTGACATGTACAGGAGGAACCCATGAAAAAAAAGGTATTTGCCAGCGACTTTGACGGCACGCTGTACTTCTACAAGGCGGACGTGAAGCTGCCACCGGAGAACGTCGAAAAGATTCGGGAGTACCAGGCCGCGGGCCACCTGTTCGGGCTGTGCACCGGGCGGCAGGTGGGCGGTCTGACGCCCTTCATCACCGGCTTTGTGAAGCCGGACTTCTACATCACCTCCAGCGGTGCGAACATCGTCGACGGCAACATGCAGCCCATCCTCAAGCGCGGCGTGGACCGCGACGTGGCCGACGCGCTGGTTCGCGAGCTGAACCCGCTGGGCTACCGGCTCACGCTGGACGTGGAGGGCGATATCTGCGTGTTCGCCCCGATGGACTACCCCGGGAAGTACTACGTCATCACCGGCGTGGACGACGCGCCCAAGGGCCTCATCCACCAGGTCAGCGTGCACACCGAGAGCCTTGAGGACGCCGCGCGGCTGTCTGCCTCCATCAACGAGCGCTACGGCGACAGGGTCGAGGCGTTCCAGAACGTCATCGAGATCGACATCGCCCCCAAGGGCTGCTCCAAGGGCAAGGGCGTCATGGCCCTGCGGGAGCACATGAAGGACGTCTACGGCGACTTCAAGCTCTACGGCATCGGCGATTCCATCAACGACCTGCCGCTGCTGGAGGCCTCCGACGTGTCCTACACCTTCCCCTACGCCCCCGAGATCTGCCAGCAGAAGGCCACCAAGGTCGTCGAGACCATCGTGGACGCGCTGGAGGACAGCATGCGGGATTGTTAAATTAGGAATCAGGAATTGGGAATTGGGAATTGTGGTGGAAATCCTAACGGATTTCTCCGATAATAGGGTAATCGTTGGCTTGCATGATACTTTGAAGAACCTCGTATGGGCAGGCGACAGGGCGTCACCACGCACGGTGATCCCGCCTGCTCATATTTTTCACAGTAACATACCGGCCTTCCGTAATTCCCAATTCCCAATTCATACACAAAGGATGTGCATACGCATGAGCCAAGCATTGCGCGACGCGCGGCGCTACGAAGAGGAGCACGAGCATGCCATCGCGCCGAAGGAGCGGCCGGGCTTCCACCTGTCCGCCCGGGTGGGGTGGATGAACGATCCCAACGGCCTGAGCTGGTACGGCGGGCAGTACCACCTGTTCTACCAATACCACCCCTACGACTCCCACTGGGGCCCCATGCACTGGGGCCACGCGGTGTCGGACGACCTGCTGCGCTGGCGCTACCTGCCCGCGGCCATGGCCCCGGACATGCCCTTTGACCGCGAGGGCTGCTACTCCGGCAGCGCCGTCACGCTGCCGGACGGCCGCCACGCGCTGATGTACACCGGCGTATCGGAGGAAATGACCCCCGAGGGCCTGCGGCACGTGCAGACCCAGTGCGTGGCCTTCGGCGACGGCGTGAACTACCGCAAGTACGAGGGGAACCCCGTCATCTCCGCCGCGCACCTGCCCGAGGGCGGCAGCCGGTTCGACTTCCGCGACCCCAGGCTGATCGAAACGTCCGACGGCTACCGCGCCGTGGTGGCCAACGACCAGGCGGGCGTGGGCGGGCGCATGCTGCTGTTCAAGAGCGCCGACCTGACCCACTGGACCTTCGCCGGAGTGCTGGCCGAAAACGGCGGGCGCCTGGGCCGCATGTGGGAGTGCCCGGACTTCTTCGAGCTGGACGGCCGGGCCGTGCTTCTGGGCAGCGCTCAGGACATGCTTCCGAAGGGCTTCGAGTACCACAACGGCAACGGCACCTTCTGCCTGCTGGGGCACATGGACCCCGAGACCGGCGCGTTCATCGAGGAATCCGACCACGCCGTCGACTACGGCATCGACTTCTACGCCCCCCAGACCCTGCTGACCCCCGACGGCCGGCGGGTGATGATCGGCTGGATGCAAAACTGGGACACCTGCAACCTGCACACGCCCTCCACCGCCTGGTACGGCCAGATGAGCGTGCCCCGGGAGCTGTCCATACAGGACGGCCGGCTGTACCAGCGGCCCGTCCGGGAGCTGGAGGCCCTGCGCGGCGCGCCGGTGACGTATGAACACGTGGCCATATCGGATGAGGAGCTGACCCTGCCCGGCATCGGCGGCCGCATGGCCGACATGGAGATCGAGCTGGAGCCCAGCGAGACGCCCTTCAACCGCTTCGCCGTGCGCTTTGCCAAAAACGACCAGTTCCACACCGGCGTCAGCTTCCGCCCGGTGGAATCGGTGCTCAAGGTGGACCGGAAGTTCTCCGGCTCCCGCCGCGCCATCATCCACCAGCGCCGCGCCAAGGTGCGCCACGATCGCGGGCGGCTGAAGCTTAGGCTGATACTGGACCGCTACAGCGTCGAGGTGTTCGTCAACGACGGCGAAAAGGTCATGTCCGCCACGCTCTACACCGACCTCGCCGCCGACGGCATCTCCTTCTTCGCCGACGGCGCGCTGTCGTTCAATGTGACGTTCTACCCGTTGTGCGACTCATAATATTCATAAAAATGTAGGGGCGCCGATGCGGCGCCCGCCCGTTCAGAATCCATGGTTCCGTTCGGGCGGGCGGCGCATCGCCGCCCCTACGCCGGTCTCCCGGCATTCTCAATTCTCAATTCTCAATTCCCAATTATCTAGAGTGTGTTTCTAAATGCCGGGAGATGCAGTTTCGAGCGGATTTGGCTGCATATCAAGGCGATTTTCCGCAGGCTTAGTGGTGCTATGTCAAGGGAAATCAACGCAGAAATGCAGCCAAAGACGCCGAAAATGCGCTTCAGGCATTTTAGAAACACACTCTAAAACCTGCGTGCCCCCAGCATCGCCCCGCAGCTCTCGCGGACGATCAGGCTGCACTCCCGGATCTGGGAATACGATCCCCCGCCGCCGTCCATGCTGCCGATGAGCTCCTCCACGGCGGTCACGCCATGCTCGAAGGGGTGCAGGTCCACGGTGGTCAGGGAGGGGTTCAGGTAGGGCGTGAAGAACTGGTTGTCGCACCCGATCAGCGCCACGTCCTCGGGCACGCGCAGGCCCATGCGCTGGAGCTGCCTGAGCGCCCCCAGCGCCACCAGGTCGTTGATGGCGATGATGGCGGTGGGCTTATCCTTCGGCGCGACGCCGCTGAACAGCCGGTTCACGCAGAACTCCCCCGCCTGCGGCGCGAACCCCGCGTCGGTGCGGAGCTGCCGGTCGGGACTTAAACCCAGGCGCTCCATCTCCTCGTAATACGCCCTGCGCCGGGTGCTGGAGGAGCGCATGCCCCCCGAGCCGCCGATGAAGGAGATGCGCCGGTGCCCCAGCGTGACCAGGTGCGCCAGCGACTTGCGCACGCTCAGCGAAAGGTCCGAGGTGATGTTGACGCAGTTCACGCCCTCCACCCGGGGCCCGATGGTGACGATGGGCATCCTCTGGGCGATGCGACACAGGCGGCGGCGGATCACCTCGGCGTCGCCCTGCTCCATGGCCTCGCCCACCACCACCGCGCCGGACACCGGCAGGCCCGTGACGCTCTCGACGGCGGTGTCCTCCGCGCCGCGTCCGAACTCCGGCTGGCACACGATCAGCGGCCAGCCCGCCCGGCGCGCCGCCTGCTCCGCCCCCGCGCACAGCATGCCGTAGTAGGGGTTGGTCAGGTCTGAGATCACCAGCGCCAGCGCGTGGTTGGGCGCGGCCTCGCTCCTGCGCTCCGCCACCAGCCGGCGATACCCCAGCGCCCGCACCGCGGCCTCCACCTTTTCCCGGGCCGCCGGGCTGGCGCTGCCGCCGGAGAGCACACGGGAGACCGTCGCCACCGACACCTCCGCCAGCTTCGCCACGTCGTTGATGGTCACGCTCCTGCCCTCCATGCCGCCACCCCCTCATACTGTGATCCGATTATATCACATTCCCTTGTAAATTACAATAACTATTTTCATTCATTTTCATGATTTGCGGCCTATGTGTTGAAAATGTTTACGAAAAGTATTGACATTTTCCCTATTTTTTACTATAATGTCAGCAGACGGTGAAATCGTTTTCAGGCATTTCACGAATCAGACAGAATCAAAGGAGGAACTACCCATGAAAAAAGCGCTCGCTTTGGTGCTTGCAGCGATGCTGCTGCTGTCCGTCGCAGGCTTCGCCGTGGCGGAGGAAGCCCAGACCCTGACCATCGTGGCGTGGGACGCCGGCACGACCCCCTACCTGGCCGCCCAGAAGGAAGCCTTTGAGGCCTCCCACCCCGGCGTGACGATCGAGTACGTGGACGTGGCTTCTCAGGACTACCCCGTGAAGACCACCACGATGCTCTCCGGCGGCGATCAGAGCGACATCTACATTGTCAAGGAACTTCCCCATCTGCTGGACTGGCAGGCCGCGGGATTCGCCGAGCCCCTGAACAGCTACATCGAGGCGTCCAATTACGATATGAGCGGCTTTACCGGCATCGAGAGCAACTACGCCGTGGACGGCGAGCAGTACGCGCTGCCCTTCCGCAGCGACTTCTGGGTGCTCTACTACAATAAGGACCTGTTCGACGCCGCGGGCGTGGACTATCCCACCAACGACATGACCTGGGAGGAGTACGCCGAGCTCGCCAAGAAGATGACCGGCGACGGCAACTACGGCACCCACTACCACACCTGGCTGTCCGCCGTGGTGAACTGGGACGTGTGCGACGGCGTGAACACCCTGATCGACGGCGACTACACCGACCTGGCCTACTTCTACCAGCTCTACCAGGATCTCGAGGACGCGGGCGCGTGCATGTCCTATGACGAATTGAAGGCCGCCGGGCTTCACTACTCCGCCGCCTTTGCCAACGGCAACATCGCCATGATGCCCATGGGCTACTGGTACGTGTCCACGCTGATCGGCTACAACAAGGACGGCACCTGCAACTTCAACTGGGGCATCGTGTCCGTGCCCCACAAGGCGGACGTGGCCGCCGGTTCCTCCTTCGGCAACCTGACCGGCGCGATGATCAACGCCAAGTCCGAGCACAAGGACCTTGCCTGGGAGTACATCTCCTGGCTTGCCAGCGAGGAAGGCGCCATCGCCACCGCCTCCACCGGCACCCGCCCGGCGTGGGTGTCCGAGGCCGTCGCCGAGGCCATGGCCTCCGCGGACGGCTTCCCGACCGACGACGCCAGCAAGGCCGCGCTGATCCCCAGCTACGTGGGCATCGAGATCCCCGCCTCCGAGCACTCCTCCGAGATCTCCACCATCCTGAACGAGGAGCACAGCCTCATCATGACCCGCGAGTACACCATCGACGAGGGCATCGAGGAGATGAACGAGCGCGTCGCCGAGGTGCTCGGCTGACCGACAGCACCCATATGACCTGAACGCAGCGGCGGGGAGGGCGAATATCTCGCCTTCCCCGCCTTTTCTGTTCAACCCCGCCCGAAAGGAGTCGTCCCCCCATGGAACAATTCAGCAAACTCCCCAAATACCGGCGGAAGCTGTCGCGCCACGAGCGCAAGAAGGCGCTGGTCGCCTACTCCTTCATCGCGCCGAACTTCATAGGCTTTGCGGTATTCACGCTGCTGCCGGTGCTGTTTTCCATCTTCCTGTCGTTTGTGAAGTGGAAGGGCGGCTCCTTCGACAACCTGCAATGGGTGGGGCTTCAAAACTACGCCGACATCTTCAAGGCTTCCAAGGTGGCGGAGAAGGGCCTGGGCTACCTGTTTACGAAGGTGGACCTGGGCATCGCCCTCAAAAACACGGTGTTCTACACGCTGGTCACCGTGCCGCTGACGCTGGTGTGCGCCATGGCGCTGGCGCTGGCGCTCAACCACGCCGTGAAGGGCGCGGTGGGCTTCCGCACGGTGTTCTTCTTCCCCTACGTGGCCTCGATGGTGGCCATCTGCGTGTGCTGGCGCTTCATGATGATGAAGGACGGCCCCATCAACCAACTGCTGATGGGCCTGGGCATCCCCTACAACAAGAGCTGGACGGCGGACTCCACGATGGCCATATGGTCCATCATACTGGTCAGCGTCTGGCGCAACATGGGTTACTACATGGTGATCTACCTGGCCGCGCTGCAGGGCGTGCCGGTGGACCTGTACGAGGCCGCCATCGTGGACGGCGCCAACAAGCGGCAGCAGTTCTTCCGGGTCACGCTGCCCCAGCTTCGGCCCACCACGTTCTTCGCCTCCACGATGATGATCATCTCCTGCTTCAAGATCTACGACGTGGTGGCCATCATGACCGAGGGCGGCCCCGGGCGCTCCACCAAGATGCTGGTCACCTACATCTACGACGAGGCGTTCTCCAACTTCAACTACGGCATCGCCAGCGCCATCGCCATGGTGCTTCTGGCGATCGTGCTGATCTTCACGCTGATACAGTTCAGCACCGAAGACCGGTACGCCAACAAGTGATGGGAGGCGCGGAATCATGAAGCAATCGTCGTATCAGAGCAGGGTCGTCGTCAGGACCACGCCCGCCTCCGTCGCGCTCAAGGCGGTACTGTACGTGGTGCTGATCGCGCTGGCGCTCGTCACGCTGATCCCCTTCGCGTGGATGCTCTCCGCGTCGCTCAAGCTGGACCGGGAGGTGTTCACCTACCCCATCCGCTGGCTGCCGGAGACCGTTCACTGGGAAAACTACCGGCTGATCTGGTCCAAGGTGCCGCTTCTGACCTACTTTAAGAACACCGCGGTCATCGCCATACTGGTCACCGTCATACAGACGCTGACCTCCTCCTTCGCCGCCTACGCCTTTGCCAAGCTGCAATTCAAGGGGCGCAACGCGCTGTTCATCTGCTATGTGGCCACCATCGCGGTGCCCTGGCAGACCTACATGCTGCCCCAGTTCATACTGATGCGCGCCATGGGGCTGTACGACAACCTGTGGGCCATCGTGGTGCTGCAATCCTTTTCGGCCTTCGGCGTGTTCCTGATGCGCCAGTTCTACCAGGGCATTCCCACGGAGCTGTGCGAGTCCGCCCGCATCGACGGGCTCTCGGAGTACGGCATCTGGGCGCGGATCATGCTGCCGCTTTCAAAGGCCGCCATCGCCACGCTGATCATATTCACCTTCGTGAGCACCTGGAACGACTACATGGGCCCCATGATCTACCTGACCCGCGACATCAACAAGACCGTGCAGGTGGGCCTGAGGCGGTTCATACAGGAGAACTCCAGCGACTACCACCTGATCATGGCCGTGTCCGTGTGCAGCCTGCTGCCGGTGTCCGTGGTGTTCCTGGCGCTGCAGAAGTACTTCATACAGGGCATCGCCACCACCGGCTTGAAGGGATGACCATGTTCGCAGAATACCTGGGCGCGCACCCGCTGTCAACTCTTGTGACCGCCCTCCCCCGCTGCCCCTTCCCCCCGGCGCGAAACCGCGCGGCGTGGGAAGCGCTGCCGGAGGACCGCCGCGACGCCCTGCGCCGCCTGGCGGAAACCTACCGGGGCATGGAGTATCCGAGCCTCACCGCCCGGCAGTTCATGGCCTTCGCCCGCGCCGGCGACCGGGCCGCCTTCGAGGGTCCCTACTTCCTGCGCCGCCGCAAGCTGTGCGCGGCGCTGCTGGGGGTCTGTGCAGACGGCGACGTGACCGGGCTGGACGACGTGATCGACGGGGTGTGGCTGATCTGCGAGGAGACGGGCTGGAACCTCAGCGCCCACAACGATTCCGGCCCACTGCCGGACCCCGATCGCCCCGTCCTCGACCTGTTCGCGGCCCAGACGGCGATGATACTGTCGCTGGCGTGCGCGCTACTGTCCGACGAACTGGACGCCGCGTCGCCGCTGATCCGCCGCCGGGTGCGCCGGGAGGTGGAGCGGCGGGTGCTTGAACCCTTTGAGACGCGGGACGACCTCTGGTGGATGGGCTTTACCGGGAAGGATCTGTGCAACTGGACGCCGTGGATCATATCCAACGTGATGCTGACGGCCTGCGCCTGGGCGGACGATGCGCCCCGGCTGTGCGCCCTGCTCGAGCGGGGATGCGGCATGCTGGACCGCTACCTCGCCACGCTCCCCGGCGACGGCGGCTGCGACGAGGGCCCCGGCTACTGGAGCATGGCGGGCGGCGCGGTGCTGGACTGCCTCGACCTTATGGAGCGCGTCACCGGCGGCAAAATGGCCCTCTGGGACGACCCGAAGCTGCGGGCCGTGCTGCGCTTCCCGCTGAACGCCTGGCTGGGCGGGCCGTGGTTTGCCAACTTCGCTGACTGCGACGCGAAGCCCGACATCCCCGGCGAGCGGCTCCGCTTTGCCGGGGAGAAGCTGGACGACCCGGCGCTCCAGGCCCTCGGCGCGCGGTTTGAGCAATCCCCCGCCGACCATCTTGCGGACACGCCCCAGCTCTGGCGGCTGCTGAACGGGCTGTTTCACCCCCGCCCGGCGGCGTTGCCCGACGTCGCCCCGCCCGGGGACGTATGGCTCAATGACTTACAGATGCGCGTGGTGCGCGCGGGCGGCATGGTCCTGGCCTGCAAGGGCGGCGTGAACGCGGGCAGCCACAGCCACAACGACTGCGGCGGCTTCATACTGCTGGTGGACGGCGAGCCGCAGATCGTGGACGCGGGCAACATGACCTACACCGGCGCGACCTTCTCCGAGGGGCGCTACACGCTCTTCAACACCCGGGGCATGTATCACAACGTGCCCGTGATCGGCGATCACGAGCAGGTCAGCGGCCCGAATCGCCGGGCAAAGGGCGTCGCCGCGACGCCCTCGGGCCTGGCGCTGGACATCGCCGACGCCTATCCCGTCGAGGGCTGTGTCGTCAGGCGCACCCTCGCGCTCGACAAGCATATGGCGCTGCTGGACGAGATCAAACTGCCCGCGCCGCTGCCGGTCACCGAGGGGTTCCTGCTGCGGCACCGCCCGGAGATACGCGGGAACACCGTCATCTCCGGCGCGATAAGCATCGTCCCGGCGTTTGACTCGTCGATCGGGGTCGAGGAGATCCCCGTCGCCGACCCCCGCATGGCCAGAAACTACCCCGGCAGCCTGTGGCGCGTGGCGTTCACCGACGCCCCGGCGCTTAAACACACGCTCCGGCTTCAGATTGAGAGGAACGACCCATGAACCGATTTGCAGACAATCCACTGAGGACCCGCGCGGACCTGGCCCGGCTGGCCGCCGACATGATATCGCCGCTGATCCCCTGCCTGTCCGGGGGCAAAGCCCGGCTGCACCTGGGCGACACCGGCGCGGCCTACGACGCCGCCGTCGCGGGCATGGAGGGCTTCTCCCGCGTGCTGTGGGCGCTTACACCGATGCTCGCCGGGAAATGCCCCGAGGCCGAGGCGCCGTGGGTGCTCTGGCGGGAGGGGCTGATCCACGGGGTCGACCCCGGGCACCGGGAGTACTGGGGCGACATCGGGCCCTTCGACCAGCGCATGGTGGAGATGGCCGTGATGGGCATGGCGCTGTGCATGATCCCGGAACGGTTCTACTTCGACCTGCCGGAGGATGCCCGGAGGAACCTCTACCGCTGGCTTAACCAGATCAACCGCTACGACATGCCGCAGAACAACTGGCTGTTCTTCCGGGTGCTGGTGAACTGCGGCTTCCTGAGCGTGGGCCTGCCCGCGGACGAGGCGCGGCTCGAGGACGATCTCAACAACCTCGAGACCCACTACTGCGGCGACGGCTGGTACTACGACAAGCCCGCCCAACGGGACTACTACACCCTGTGGGCCTTCCACTACTACGGCCTGATCTACGCCCGGTTCATGTCGGGGCGCGACCCGGAGCGCTCGGCCCGGTTCCTCGACCGCGCCAGGCAGATCGCCCCCCGCTTCGCCGCCTGGTTCGACCGGGAGGGCCGGGCGCTGCCCTACGGCAGGAGCCTGACCTACCGCTTCGCCCAGGGCGCGTTCTTCAGCGCGTGCGCCGTCGCCGGGGTGACCGCGGAGGGCCTCGGCTGGGGCGAAATCAAGCACCTGATGCTTGAGAACCTGCGCTGGTGGATGAAGCAGCCCATATTCGACCGGGACGACATAATGACCCTCGGCTACGGCTACCCGAACCTGATCTTCACCGAGGGCTACAACGCCCCCGGCTCGCCCTACTGGGCCATGAAGGTGTTCGCGGCGCTTGCGCTGCCGGAGGAGCATCCCTTCTGGCGGGCGGAGGAGGCCGCTTATACCCCGCCCCGGGTGCTGCTGGATAAACAGGCGCGGCTTCTGCTGACCCGGGATGAGGACAACAGCTCCGTGATCGCCTACACCGCGGGCAACCACGCCTACGAGCACACCCACGAGGACGAGAAGTACGAGAAGTTCGCCTACTCCACCCGCTTCGGCTTCTCGGTGGTGAAGGAGGCGGGCACGCTCAAAAAGGGCGCGTTCGACAGCATGCTGGCCCTGCGGGGACAGCGCGGCCTGTGGCACGCCCGCAGCGGGTTTGAGCGCTTCGAGCTGTCCGAGGATGAGGTCAGCTTCACCTGGCGGCCCATGGACGGCGTGGAGATCGACACCCGGCTGATCCCCTGCGAAAACTGGCACGTGCGCTGCCACGTCATCCGCACGGAGCGGCCCCTCGAGGCGGCGGAGGGCGGGTTTGCCGTCTGCCGGGACTATGAGGGCTGCCGCCCCTGCGACCGCGTGGTCAGCGAAACCTTCGCCGACGCCTGCAAGGCCGCCGCCCGGTGCGAGAGGGGCTCCTGCGCCATATTCGCGGTGGCAGGCTACGACCGCGGCGAGGTGATCGAGGCGGAGGCCAACACCAGCCTCATCTGGCCCCGCACGCTGATCCCCACGCTGCGCGCCACGATCGACCCCGGCGAGGCGCGGCTGGTGTGCGCGGTGTGCGCCTCGGAGGACGGACGCCTGCCCGACAGGATCCCCAGGGAGGTGATGCGCCTTGCGGAACAATGCCTCTGACGCGCTGAGCCGCGCCATAGAGAAGTACCGCGCCACCGCACCGCTGGCCGCGGAAGCCGGCCTGCTGCCCTACCGGGGCGGCGCGAAGTGGCTCCCCGCCCCCTTCGACGGCAACAGCTGGTGGACCGGGGGCTTCTGGCCGGGGCTGATGTGGCAGCTCTGGGCGGCCTCGAAGGATACCTGGTTCATGGACGAGGCGGTCCGCGCGGAGGACCTGCTCACGGCGGAGTTTCGGACCTTTGAGCGGCTCAACCACGACGTGGGCTTCATGTACCTCTTATCCTGCGGCGCGCGCTTCAAGCTGACCGGCGACAGCCGGGCCCGCGTGGACGCGCTGCACGCCGCCAGCCTGCTGATGGGGCGGTTCAACCCGGCGGGCTTCATACGCGCGTGGAACGAGCCGGACCGGGCGGGCTACGCCATCATCGACTGCCTGATGAACCTGTCGCTGCTGTTCTGGGCGTCCGACATCACCGGCGACCCGCGGTTTGCCAATGTGGCCCGAATCCACCTTGACACCACCCTGCGCCATTTCCTGCGGCCCGACGGCTCGGTGTGCCACATCGTGGAGTTCGATCCGCTGACCGGTGCGCGGCTTATGGAGCGCGCGGGCCAGGGCTTCTGCCCGGGCAGCGCCTGGTCCCGGGGGCAGGCCTGGGGGCTGTACGGCTTCGCGCTGGCGCACATGAACACGGGCGACGCCCGGTACCTGGACCCCGGACGGCCTGACGGACTGCGATTTCGCCCAGCCAGCGTCCCCGGAACGCGTCGACAACATCGCCGGGGCCTGCGCCGCCTGCGGGCTGATCGAGCTCAACCGCCTGACGGGCGAGGCGGGTTACCTCGCCGCGGCGGAGACGCTGATGGACGGGCTGATCGAGCGCTGCTGCGACTGGTCGACGGACACCTGCGGGCTGCTTCAGCGCTGCACCGCCAGCTACCGCGACGACGCCGCGGGCGTGCACACCAACATCGTGTACGGCGATTACTTCTTCGTCGAGGCGCTTGCGATTGAATAAGGAGTTGACACCTGTGAAAGAGGCAAAGTATCTGATTGTGGTAGACATGCAGAATGACTTCATCGACGGCTCCCTGGGCACCCCCGAGGCGCAGGCCATCGTCCCGGCGGCGGCGGCGCGCATCCGGCGGGCCATCGAGGAGGGTTACACCGTCATCGCCACGAAGGATACCCATGAGGAGAACTACCTTGAAACCGCCGAGGGCCGGAAGCTGCCCGTCAGGCACTGCATCCGGGGCACCCATGGCTGGCAGATCGCCGACGCCATCGCGGACGCGCTGGGCGACAGCATCACGGTGGAGAAGCCCACCTTCGGGTGCGTGCGCCTGCCGGAGATGATCGAGCCCGCCGACCGCCTGACCATCGAGGTGATCGGCCTGTGCACCGACATCTGCGTCGTCTCCAACGCGCTGCTAGTGAAGGCGTTCTTCCCCGAGGCCCAGGTCCGCGTGGACAGCGCCTGCTGCGCCGGGGTCACGCCCGAGCGGCACAGCGCCGCGCTCGAGACCATGGCGAGCTGCCAGATCGACATACTGTGAGGCAGGACAGACTAAAGGGGCTGTCTCAAAATGCATATGGATTCATGAAACCTGCGTAGGGGCGAGTACGAAATGCAACGTACTTCATGGGCGGGCGGCGCATCGCCGCCCCTACGGCATGCACACATCTGAATGATTATGCGTTTTGAGACAGCCCCTTTATTGTATGTAAAATGATTAGCGAACCGGCGAGCAGAGCGAGCGGTTGCGCGGGTCGGGGACATCCAACGGATGGCCCCGACAATCATTCTGTCACGTCTCCTTGAAGTACTTGTCCGCGCGATACCCCTTGCCGTAATGTCGGCCGTAGTATTTGCCGTAGTACCTGCCGAGTATCTTTATGCTTCCCGCGCCGACCCTGTTCAGCACGATCCCCAGCATCGGACAGTCGGCGCGCTCCAGTTGCGCGATGGCATTTTGGATGGCTTTCTTGTGGGTCACGCCGGCGCGCACGATCAGTATCGCGCCGTCGCACAGATGGCCGATGCGGTCCCCGTCGGCAAACAGCCCCAGGGGCGGCACGTCCAGTATCACATGGCGGTACTGCCCGCCCAGCTGATCCATGAGGCCGCTGAAGCGCTCGCCCTCCAGAAGCAGCGACGGGTTGGCGACGTTCTTCACATTGGGCAGCAGGTCGCCGCACGCCATATCCGTGCTCAGCACGCAATCCTCCAGCGCCTTTTCGCCGGCGAGGTAGTGGCTCAGGCCTGAGAGCGGTTTGCCGTCCGCGCGGGAGATCCCGTATTGCTTCACCATGACGGACCTGCGCAGGTTCGCGTCCACCAGTATGGACCTCTCCCTCGCCGCGGCCATCTGCCTCCAGAGGTTCATGGCCACGAAGCTCTTGCCCTCGTCGGGGTCCGCGCTGACGACCATGATTTTGCGGACGTCGCCGTCGAAAAAGCTGGCGTTGACGCGGAGCCGGTTGAGGGCCTCCTCGAGGGCGTCGGGCAGCCGCGGGTTGACTTCAATGATCGCTTTCATACTCATGCCTGCGCTCCTTTATGCACTTTCGCTCGTTGTATTGCTTCCGGAAGGTCCGGAGCGCACATTGCCCGCATCAGCCATGCCCTCGATCCTGCCCTCGGGGATCACCGCAAGCGGTGTGACGTCGAACGCCTTCTCCACATCCTCCGGGGACCTGATCGTGTCGTCCATGACGAATATCACCGTGAGCGCGATCAGCACCAGGACCAGCGGGACAAACGCGAAGAGCAGCACCTTTTTGGAGGTCGACCCCGCGCCGCTGTGGGTGGGCGTGACGGCCTTCTCGATGATGCTCGGGGAGGGCGCCTTTAACACCTCGGGGATCTTGGCCTTCGCGGACTCCGCTGTCTGATTGGCGATCTCCATGGCCTCCTCAGGATCGGTGCTGGCGGCGGATATCTCCAGGACCCGCGTGTCCTCCACCACGGCCACGTCGATCATGTCCGCCAACTGCTCATAGCTGTATTTCAGCCCCAGCTTTTCGATGACGTCCTCAACGACGGCACGGCTCTTGATCAGCTCCACGCAGTCTTTGGACAGCCACCTGCCCATGTTGAGGATATCTACATTGATGTCCGAGAGGTCTACCGCGAAATCGCCGGGTGCGAATAAGACCACCATTTTTGACTTCGCGGTATACCTGTCCACCCCCGGTGTCTGGTGGTAGACGGTGTAGAAGCCGACCATCAGCACGCCGATCACCACGGCGGCAATCAACAGCGGCAGCTTGCTCATGTAATAGCCAAACAACTCGAGAATATCAATCTCCTCTTCATCGTCGGCTTCGGGGTCCCACACCTGCACCTTTACCAGTTTATTATCTTCCATGCTCATTCCTCATCCCTGTCGCACGAGTTTTCTACCCATCATCATACCATCATTCCGGAAAAATGTCCACTGTTTTTTTGCGTGAGACTACACAAAACCGCATTCCTGTGCTATAATACTCATCGGGCGCGCAGCGCCCGGACGTCAATCAAAGCGAGGAGAGAACCCCATGGCGAAGAAGAGCGCAAGATCCAAGGGCTACCGCAAAGCGGCGGAGAAGAAGCCCTACCTGTCCAGGAGGGATATCGTCATACTGTGCGTCGTGCTGGCGGTGCTGGCCGTCGGCGCGATACTGCTGTTCACCTACGACGACGGCGCGCTGAAGGTCAAGGACGGCAAGATCGTCGATCCCGGCGAGAACTGGCTGATCGTCAACGGCAACACCAAGGGCGGCCGCCGATACTTCAAGCTGGGCGAGGTCGGCGACATCCCGGGCTACACGCTCTCGCCGGAGCCCTTCGTGTCCGACGACAACCTGATCCAGTTCAAATACACCCCCGAGGCGGAGGACAGCGCCGTCACCGGCATCGTGATCTCCGCCAGCGCCTACGACCCCGCGCGGCTCTCGGAGGGCAACGCGAGGATGGTCGCCGGCGTGAAGGGCACCGCGGTGTCCGACATCGCCACCGACCGGGCCGGGGACGTGGAATACACCTACTACACCTATACCCAGGCGTACACCGCCGAGGAAGAAGCCGACGCCGCCGAAGAAGCCCCCGCGGAGGACGGCGGCGAGGCGGAAGCCCCTGCCGAAGAAGCCCCCGCCGAGGACGATGCCGAGGCGAAAGCCCCCGCCGAAGAAGCCCCCGCGGAGGAGAAGGCCGGGGAGGAGGCGCCGAACCGCTTCGAGCAGGCGCTGAACGCCTACGTGCCCGCCCCCAACAACGGCAGCATCGTGATCGTGATCTCCGCGAAGGCCGATTCCGCGGACGGCTATCTCGCCGAGGACCAGCTCAAGGAGACGCTGGGCCAGGCCATCGCGGCGGTGACGCTCGAGAGCAAACAGAAGTAACGCACCAACGCACAAACCCCCGCGCGGAACATCCGCGCGGGGGTTTGTTTCGTCATGTCACAGCACGATCTCCACCTGCCGGTCCTCGGGGTAGTCGCACACCACGCAGTCGTTGGCGTACACCCGCTCGGGCAGTATGATCATCACGTGCAGCAGGTCGTTGTGCACCGGCAGCGCGGCCAGGTGCCACACGCCGGTGTTGAGCTTCACCAGCGTGCCCCTGGGCACGATGAACGCCTCGGTCTTTTCCGGGACGATCACCCTGTTGGAGGGCGGCGCGACGTGGATCACCGCGTCGTCGTCGATGACGAACACGCCCTCGCCGGTGAAGTTGTGGTACTCCGCCTGGCTGACGATCATGCGCTCGGGCTTTTTGACGGTCAGCGGCGAGAAGGTGACGGGCTTGCCGCCCTGGACGTTCAGCTCGACCTGATCGGGATAGAACGTGGCGTCGCCAGGGAAGCAGTTGCCCTCGGGATTCAGCATGCTGGCGAAGCTGCCGTAGGGCCGGAAGTTTTCAGCGGTGATCGGCACGGCCTTGATCTGACGCATCGCGCTCCCCTCCCCTCACTGGTTCAGCGCCGCGATGATGTCCGGCAGCTGCTGATCGACCACGTCGTTTTCAAGCTGGCAGGTGCCCGCGTTGTGGTGGCCGCCGCCGCCGTACTTGAGGCACAGCTCGCCGATATCGACGGTGGAGCCCTTGTTGACGATGGACTTGCCGATCATCACGGCGGTGTTCTGCTTGCGGAAGCCCCAGGCCACGTGCACGGAGATCTGGGTCTCGGGGTAGAGCGCGTAGATCATGAAGCGGTTGCCCGCGTGGATGATCTCCTCCTCCCGAAGGTCCAGCACGACCACCTTGTCGTAGATCTTCGCGATGCGCTTGAGCTGTGCCTTGAACAGGTCCGCCTGCTCGAAGTACAGGTCCACGCGCTCCTTGACGTCCGGCAGCTCCAGTATCTCGTCCACGGTGTGATCCATGCAGAAGGAGATCAGCTCCATCATCAGGTCGTAGTTGGAGATGCGGAAGTTGCGGAAGCGGCCCAGGCCGGTGCGCGGGTCCATCAGGTAGTGCAGCAGCACCCAGCCGCTGGGGTTGAGTATCTCATCCAGCGAGAAGTCGGCGCTGTCGCCCTTGTCCACCGCCGTCATCAGCTCGTCGCTGACCCGGGGGAAGGTCTTGGCGCCGCCGTAGTAGTCGTACACCACGCGGGCTGCGCTGCGGGCCTCGGGGTCGATGATCAGCTTGCCGCCGGTCTCCTGCGCCTTTAAGCGGTCCACCTCGGACTCGTGGTGGTCGAAGGCCAGCCCCACCCGGGGGTCGTAGGGCAGGTTGGTGGTGATGTCATTGTGGGTCAATTCGATCTTGCCGTCCTGCACATCCTTGGGGTGGACAAATTTGATCTCCTCAATCAGGTTGAGCTCGCGCAGCATCATGGCGCAGGCCAGCCCGTCAAAATCGCTGCGTGTGACAAGCCTCTTTTTCGGTTCCATATGTATTCCCTCCTGCACTTCGGACAATTCACGCCCCGTTCGTCGCGTCCCGGCTGAATCTCCAATACATTTTATCGGATAAATTATAGCAGATCATGCGGCCGCAGGTCAAGGGGCTGTTTACGCAATATTCACCTCATGCGGCATTTTCCGCCGGATTGACGTGCACCATGATGTGCTTCACCTCCGAAAACTCCGCCTCCACGCAGTCGTGGACCCGCTGGGCGATGCCGTGGGCCTCCCTGAGCGTCAGTTCGCCGTCGGCGGAGATCTCGATGTCGACGTACATCTTTCGCCCGAATTCCCGCGTGCGGATGATGTCCACCTTCACCACGCCCTCCTGGCGCTCCGCGCAGGCGCGTATGGCCTTCTCGGTCTCGGCGTCGCAGGCGTGGTCCACCATCTTGTCGATGGCCTCGCGGAAGATGTCGACGGCCACCTTGAGGATGAACAGGCAGATCACGATGCTGGCCACAGGCTCCAGCACCCGCGCGCCCAGCCGCGCGCCGCCGATGCCGATCAGCGCGCCCACCGAGGACAGCGCGTCGGAGCGGTGGTGCCACGCCTCCGCCTTCAGCGCGTCGGAGCGGATCTGCCGCGCGTGGCCCCAGGTGTACCAGAACATGCCCTCCTTGACCACGATGGACACCACCGCGGCGATGAGCGCCAGCGCGCCCGGCACGGCGGAGGTTTTGTACGCGCCGGAGATCACCGACATCAGCGCCTCCCTGCCGATGGTCAGGCCCGCCACGGCCAGTATCCCTGCCAGGATCAGCGAGGCCACGCTCTCCATGCGCTCGTGGCCGTAGGGGTGGTCGTCGTCCGAGGTCTTCTCGGACATCTTCACGCCCACGATGACGATCAGGCTGCCCACCACGTCCGACGAGGAGTGCACCGCGTCGGAGATCATCGCGCCGGAGCGCCCCAGCACGCCGGCGGCAAACTTGAACGCCGCCAGCAGCAGATTGATGACGATGCTCACGGTCGAAACCCGCGTGGCGACCGCCTCAAATGACGACTTCTGCATGAAAAGGAATTCCCCCTTCGCTTCGATCGGACCGAAAAAAGCAGGACAGCGGTTGCGTTCGTAACCACTGTCCTGCGGATCAATGTCCCCTGCCCTTGGGCCCGGCTGCGGACGTGCCCGCGCCTGTTCAGTCCGTACTTGCGGAGATTGTAGCATAGCGCCCCGCGGTTAGTCAAGCCCACCCGCAGCGCCGTCCGAAACTTTACGCTGCGCCTTCGGCTCGCGTCACCGCGCGGCGCGGAGGATGCCCTCGCTGTATCGCGTGTACAACAGCTCCTTGATGCGATCCATGCAGATCTGCATGTCCGCCTGCACCAGGTCGGTGGGCGCGTCGCTGCGAAACGCGGCGTCGTAGGCGTTGAAGGCGGCGCGAAGCGTGCTCACGTCCGAATCCGTGAGCACCTGGTAGCGCTGCCCGTAGATGTTGTTCAGCTGCTCGTTCAGCGCGGTTGCGGCGATAAAGTAGTTCTTCATTTGGGGGATGACGGCGTTTTTGATATCCGCGTTGGGCACCGAGGTCATGTCAAAGGTCTGCGTGAGCATGTACAGGTCGGAGTACAGCGACGCGCCGATCTGGTTGCGCACATCTGCATACTCGCGCTGCATATTCGTCCGTATATTGATGGATATGCAGGTGATAATCAGTATGGCCGCCAGCATGGCCGCGCAGATGCTCAAAAGCGCCTTTTCGCGGCGATTCAGTTCCGTCAGCACGGGCACATGTGCCCTGAGTTTTTCCATGTTACCAATCCTCCCGGGTGTTGATGATATTACAGTATATTCGCCTCAACCCATGTATATGCACTGAATATGTAAATATTTATACGACATAATTCGCGCTTTTCCTGCATTCATTTGTGAAAACAAATGAATATATGCAACGAATATACATCTGCATAGCCCTATTTTTATTCATGCCGGCACAATTAGCGCCAAAACGGGCACAAACTTTGTCACAATTCATGCGCGGGGTTCGACAGCATGAAGGAAATCAATCTCCCGCCTTTCCTGCCGAAAGCCGCCCGACCTGGCTCCGCGATTCGGTAGCGTTCCGGCCCGCGGCCGTGTCCGTTTCGTCCCCGCGCAGACAGCGCCGCGCGGGGCGATCATGCTCCCGCGCGGCGCTGTATGGACGCGAATAATCATTCAGTCCTTGACGTTTCCCTCGACCAGGTCCGCCAGTGTGACGCTGTTGAGGTAGTCCTGTATGCGGCGGTTGAGATTCAGCCACAGCGGCAGGGTCTTGCAGCCCTCCCGCCTGGGACAGACGTTCACCGGGGACTCCAGGCAGCTCACGGGCGCGAGCGTGCCCTCCACCGCCGAGAGGATCTCGTTCACCGTGTAATCCTTCGTGTCGCGGGCCAGCATGTAGCCGCCCTGATAGCCACGAACGGCGCGCAGCATGTCGCACTGGCTCAGGTGCAGCGCGATCTGTTCGAGGTACTTTTTGGATATCTCCTGCCGGGCGGCGATGTCTTTGAGCGCGACATAGCCCTTCTCCTGATTCTCGGCGATATCGATCATCATGCGAAGCGCATAACGTCCCTTTGTGGATATTTTCATCTTATCTCCTCCCCTTGTTAATATAATAACACTAACTCCTCTCTTTTTCAAGCATTTCAGTTCTCTTTTTAATAAAATCACCGTAAATCCGGTATTGACAAATCCCGGTTTTTACGTTATAATAGCTTGCGTTGATTGTCGCGGACTGCGTGCCCACGACGCGCGCGAGCCGTGCGGGCGTGGCGAAATTGGCAGACGCGCCAGATTTAGGTTCTGGTGTCACAAGCGTATGGGTTCGAGTCCCTTCGCCCGCACCACACGCGGTAGTAGCTCAGTTGGTAGAGCGCCACCTTGCCAAGGTGGAGGTCGCGAGTCCGAGTCTCGTCTACCGCTCCAACTCCATTGACGCATGCGGGTGTAACTCAATGGTAGAGTTCCAGCCTTCCAAGCTGGCTACGTGGGTTCGATTCCCATCACCCGCTCCAATAATCTGCGGTAGTAGCTCAGTTGGTAGAGCGCCACCTTGCCAAGGTGGAGGTCGCGAGTCCGAGTCTCGTCTACCGCTCCATAGGCACCAT